>CAMCSO010000007.1 GCA_945877545.1 Bifidobacterium breve
CCGATCGTGTTGCTGACCCCACTTATCCTCGCCTGGGCTTGGAACTGACTTCCAGGTGGCGGCAGCAGACCCGGGGTGCCTCCGGGTGGTGGGGTTGCGCCTCCGGGTGGTGGGGTTGCGCCTCCGGGTGGTGGGGTTGCGCCTCCGGGTGGTGGCGTGAGCGCTCCGAAGACCGGGTCCAAAGGTCCGAGCACCGGGTCGAGGGGGCCTGGCTGCGGAGTCGAGTTCTCAGAGGATCCGTCTGTCATGACTGCCTTCCCTTGGGGTTCAATGGGCGCCGTGCAAGTCCGATTACTGCTCGGCGTTGGCCTTGTCGAGTGCCGCGATGACGCAGGCCTCGCTCGGCGAGGAGCGCGGTGAGTTGTCGTCGCAGATGATGTCGCCCGAGGTTACGGCCTGAGCGATGATCTCGTAGACGACAGCCGCGGACAGGGTGAGCGTGCAGGTGAGCCCAGAACCGTCGATCTTGGCCTCGAGGGGGTCGACGGTGGCAGGATCACAGGCCCCGCTGATGATCGCCTCGGGCTTTACGGTCAGGACGCAACTGACCGCGGCATCGTCGAATACGGCTGTGACAGTGTTGTCGCCGACAATGGCATCGCACCCAGCCTTGACGCTGACCGGGTTATCGGATGTCATCGAACAGGTTCCGGCCTCAGGGTCGTTCGTGAAGACGAGCGCGGGGTCCGTGGAGGCGCACACCTCATTGAAGAGGGAAACCCGGTCGAGGGTAAGGGAGCAGCTGTAGTCCTCTGCGCTGTAGTCGGCACTGAGGTAGGTGGCGGGGGACTGGCAATTTGGCTCGATGGCGACGGACGACATCTTCTCGAAGACTGCCGAGCTGTAGGTGACCGAGTTGTCCGCCGCGGTCAGGGGCTCGGCAGATGAACCGCTCGTAGCGACCGCGGTCGACTCGGGGGCATCTGACGCATCCGTGAGTGAACTGCTGCCGCTGCACCCTGACAGCAGGAGGGCGCCCACGGCCATGGCTGCCGCGAATTGGATGGCCAGCTTGGGTCGATGCATGTTCAGCCTCTCAGAGGTGGTGGGAGATGAAGCTCAACATACCCGACCTGCCTCGAAGGTAGATCGCCGCGCGGCGGCTCATCCAGACTCCTGCTTGCGGCTTGTGTATTCCCTCGCCGCGTGTTCTTATATACGAATAGTTGTTCTTCGTCACACCACTTCGAATTCTGGGGTTCACATGCTGGTTCGGACATCGCGATTCATGACTGTGCTCGTGCCGATGGCGGTGCTGACGGTTGTCCTAGCCGCGTGTGGATCCAGTGAGCCAGACTCCTCCGGTGCCTCGGCGTTGGCGGGCGCAAATGGCGGATCCGGAGTTGCGGGGGAGTGGGGGGAAAGTTACCCGCTTCCTGACTGCACTGGGCAGGATCCTGCGACCTGCTCCTATGACGGATTCGATCCCTTGGTCGACGGGTTCAGCTTCGCGAACTGGGGCGATACCGGCAAACTCGATGCGACAGGCCTCATCGCCCTGTTCGGCGAGTCGGAGGTATGCGCGACGTTGAAGAACGGTGGCTGCGTGCTTTACCCGGCTGCGCAGGAGTGGGCCGATCAAATCAATGAGGCAATGGCCGGCGGTCATTGCGAGGGTATGGCGGTCATGGCCGCTCGGCTGTTCCGAGGCGACGACGACCTGCAGGACCTTGATCCTGCTGCTGAGTCCACATTCGATCTGCTCTTCGCGGATCCTGATGTTGCTAGTGCGATCGATACCTGGTGGGCGACGCAGATGCTCGCACCGGTTCAGGAGGCCTACATGGCCTTCCACGAGTACCAGCCGAGTGAGATTGCAGCGGAACTTGCGGCCGGTCTCCAGCGTGGGGACGGCTACACGATGGGGATCTATTCACCCGCTGGTGCCCATGCGATCACTCCATTCGCCGTCACTCAAGAGGGCGATCAGATTGCGATCTCGGTCTACGACAACAACTTCCCTGGAACTGTGCAGCGCATCATGATTGATCCCGCAGCGGAGCAGTGGAGTTATGCGATGGGCTCGACGAATCCGGACGAGCCGACAGGTGGCTGGGAGGGAGGTATCGGCACGATCGAACTCACGCCGATGTTGAGCCGCGCACTGCCTTCCGTCGCCCCTTTCGATGACTCGCCGGCGAAAGGGGTTGCTCGCGGAAAGGCAGCAACCACCCACGTGCTCTTGACGTCTCCGGATCCGCAGGCGCAGACGTCAGTCCTGCTCACCATTGATGGGCAGACCTACGACACTGCTAATCGGGCCGTGCCACTACCGGAAGGTGTGATCGTCCGTTCGACGCTTGGTGCCGTGCTGTCAGGGAAAGGAACGTCAATCGCGGTCGATGGTTCCAAGGTGAAGTCGTTCTCGGCAAAGCCGAGGACAACGGGCGGCGCTTCAGCCTCGACACCGTTCACCATGTCGGCGGACGCCGTCGGCGCCCCGCGATCCACCGTCCATGCGGTGACGGCAACAGGTGAGTCCGCTGGTCAGTTCACGGTTGATGAGCAGGGAAATCTCACGATTGACTCGGAAGGTTGGACGGACGCTGAAGTCAACGTTGCCAACGGTCTCAACAGTGCCGACTTCCCGCTGGAAGAAAACCTCGAAATGGCCATCAGCACCGACGATGAGGGTGTCGCCGATGTCGAATTTGTTGACGAGGACGGAAACGTGATCGGCGAGTTCGCCGTTGATGACGAGACCGAGAACGGCATGGTCATGGACAGCACGGTCGAATTCGACGCACAGACCGGCGATTTCGATGTGACTGAGGAGGCGGCAGAGCCTGAGGACGTCGATGAGGACGCACTGGCATGGCTTGCCGACATGAGTGCGGATGAAGGCTCCGAAGATTCGACCGAGCCCTCCGACGGTTCGATGGATGTGGGCGATTCGACTGATGGCGATGGCGCCGGTAGCGAGGAGTCCAATGATGCCGGGAGCGGCGACGCTGACGATCCGGGTACAGACTCAGAAGAAGAGTCGGGAAGTGACCCGGTTGAAGACCCGCAGGGTGATTCGGGTGCGGACTCCGAGGGTGATTCGGGTGCGGACTCCGAGGCGGATCCCGGTGCAGAGGCCGACGAGTAACTCTGGCCCGTACTGACCATCCCACCGTCAGGTGAGATGCGTGATCGGCAGTTGCGCGTTAGTCGCTGAGTTGAAGCGGCGCGCCGGTGGCGTTGCGTACCTCGTTCTCGGTGACGCCGGGTGCCGTCTCGATGAGCACGAGGCCGCGCGGGGTGATGTCGATGACGGCCATGTCGGTGATGATGCGGTTGATGACGGCCTTGCCGGTGAGCGGGAGGGTGCATTCTTCAATGATTTTGTGGGTGCCGTCCTTGGCGACGTGCTCCATCATGACGATGACGCGCTTGGCTCCGTGAACGAGGTCCATCGCGCCGCCCATGCCCTTGACCACTTTGCCGGGGATCATCCAGTTCGCGAGGTCGCCTGTCGCGGAGACCTGCATGGCACCGAGGATGGCGATGTCGATGTGACCGCCGCGGATCATCGCGAAACTGGTCGCCGAGTCGAAATAGGAGGCGCCGGGCAGGATCGTCACGGTTTCCTTGCCCGCGTTGATGAGGTCGGGATCGACCTCTGCCTCGACCGGGTAGGGGCCGGTGCCGAGGATCCCGTTGTCCGACTGAAGGACCACATGGATGCCGTCGGGCAGGTGGTTTGGAACAAGGGTCGGCAGGCCGATGCCGAGGTTGACGTACTGGCCGTCAGAGAGTTCGCGGGCGACGCGGGCGGCGAGTTCCTCGCGGGTGAGGGTCATGACGACTCCGTTCCTGACGCGGCGGCGGTGGAGGCGGTGACGGTGCGGCGCTCGACCTCCGCGATCGTGATCCGCCCGGCTGTCGCGGCGAGGGGGTTGAAGTTGCGGGTCGCCTTGTCGAACACGAGATTGCCGTGCCGGTCGCCGAGGCTCGCCCGGACGATCGCGAAGTCCGTGACGATGCCATGCTCGAGGACGTAGTCGCGTCCGTCGAAGGACCGCACCTCCTTGGGATCCGATTCCAAATCGACCGGTCCGTCGGTTGCGTGCCGCAGCGGCATCCCGCCGTCGGCGACGGGCGTGCCGACCCCGGCGGGGGTGAAGAATGCCGGGATTCCCGCTCCGCCTGCGCGTAGCCGCTCCGCGAGGGTGCCCTGCGGGATGAGCTCAACCTCGAGCTCTCCCGACAGGAACTGCCGTTCGAATTCCTTGTTCTCACCCACATAACTCGCGATGACTCGAGCGATCCGCCGCTGGCCGAGCAGTATGCCAAGGCCCCAGTCGTCCACCCCGCAGTTGTTGCTCACCACCCGAAGGTCAGTCGCAGGACCCGAGACCAGCGCATCGATAAGGGTCTGCGGGATCCCGCACAGGCCGAACCCACCAACCGCCAGCGAGGCACCGCTGGCGATGTCGGCAACAGCCTCCGCGGCACTCGCCACGACCGTGTCCGCAGGACCTCCTCGTTCGCGTCGTCTCGTCCGAACTTTGCGAACGATACTGGGCCTACCCGGCGGAGGATCCCTACCACCGAGTACGGGCTATTCCTCGCGATGGCAAGATGGGCAGCCGGTGCCAACCTGTGATGGCTGGAGTGGGCACCGACCGACGCGAGAGGGACGACGAGGACCAATGGCACCGATCCGACTACGGAGCACGCTCAACGGGATCCCTGCCTACAAGGCTGGGCAGCCTGCGACGGTTGCGCCCGGCGTAATGTCTTACAAACTCTCGAGCAACGAGAACCACCACGACCCTCTTCCTTCAGTGCTCAAGGCCGCCGAGCGTGCCCTCTACGACATGCATCGGTACCCGGACTACGGATCGTCCGCGCTCGTTAGCGAGATTGCCCAGCATTTCACGGTCCCGGTCGGCGATATTGCGGTGGGAACTGGCAGCGTGGGGCTCCTCCAGCAGCTCGTCCAGATCACCGCCGGCCCGGGTGATGGAGTCCTGTTCGGATGGCGCTCATTCGAGGCGTATCCCATCATGACCCAGATCTCGGGAGCGACAGCCCAAAAGGTGTCGCTCGACGACGATGACCGACATGATCTCGGGGCCATGCTTGCGGCGATCGACGACACCACTTGTATTGCCCTCATCTGCAATCCGAACAACCCGACCGGCACTGCGGTCGGGCGCGAGGCCATCACCCGGTTCGTTGAGGCCGCCCCGCGGGATCTCCTTATCGTCATCGACGAGGCCTACTGCGAGTTCGTTGATCCCGAGAAGATCCCAGACGGGCTCGATTTCTACCGCGCGTACGAGAACGTTGCGGTGTTGAGGACCTTCTCCAAGGCGTACGGCCTTGCCGCCTTGCGCGTCGGATACTGCATCGCTCATGAGCCGGTTGCCGAGGCACTGCGCAAGGTCCAGGTTCCCTTCGGGGTCAACTCGGTGGCCCAGGCCGCAGCCATCGCCTCGCTCCATGCCGAGGGGGAGCTCCTCGAGCGAGTGCGGACGATCATGGGGGAGCGCGGCCGGGTGCAGGCGGCGCTCGAATTGGTCGGTCTGCACCCTGCGGAGTCGGAGGCCAACTTCGTTTGGATCAGGCTTGGTGAGCGGACCATGGAGTTCGCCGCCGCGTGCGATGCCATCGGTCTTTCAGTGCGACCATTTGCAGGTGAGGGCGTGCGCATCACGATCGGTGAGCCGGAGGCCAATACCCGCTTCATCGAACATGCCAAGGCCTGGGTGGGCTAGCGACAAACCCCGCTACTGGGCCGTCACTATCCTGTGACTGCCGGCAACCCAACAAGAAGCGAGGGACAACGATGGCCACCCCCTCCGGCGAGACCGACGGCCGCTCCGGAATTCAGGTGCTCACTCGGGCGGTCGACATCCTTCGCCAACTTCACGGCCATCCAGGCGGGTTGAGTCAGTCTGAGATCGGTGAGCGACTTGGGCTTGCCCGCTCAACCGTGAGCCGGCTGCTCATGGCCCTCGACAGCGAGGGCCTCGTGATGTCCCTCGGCCCGCGAGGCCGCTACCGGCTCGGTCCTGAACTCATCCGGCTTGCAGCCTCCGCCCGGCGCACGGCTTGGCTTGACCTTCATCCGCTCCTCGTCGAGTTCTCCTTTGAGATCGGCGAGACGGTCGACCTGTCGGTCCTCGAAGGCGACCGTGCAATCTTCGTCGATCAGGTGGTCGCCGACAATCGGTTGCGGGCGGTGAGTGCGGTTGGCGACTTGTTCCCGCTGCACGCGAGTGCCAATGGAAAGGCGATGCTGGCTGCGATGCCCGCTCCCGACGTCAACCGCGTTCTGGGTGGGCGACTTGAGTCGCTCACCGAGAACACCCTCGTGACTGCTGCTGATATCCGAGCCGAACTCGAACGGATCAGGGCGGCTGACGGCGTGGCCTTCGATCGCGAGGAGCAGTCAGTGGGCGTCAGCGCGATCGGGGCGGTCATCGGGACCATTGATCACGACCTGCTGGCGCTGAGCATCCCCGTTCCAACCCAGCGGTTCACCGGCCGTGAGGCAGCGTTGCAGGCGGCGGTTCTCGACTTCGTGAGCCGCGTCGATGTGTGGATAGCCAGTCGCCGCTGAAGGTGAGAAACCGGTCGCGATCACGGTCGCGTGAGCAAGGGAGTCAGGCATGTCGTTCGACAACGGTTCGGTCATCGTCGGGGGAGCGCGTACGCCGATGGGGCGCCTCCTCGGCTCGCTGTCTTCCTTCTCGGCGACGGATCTCGGCGGGGTCGCGATCGCCGGGGCCCTCGAAAAGTCGGGTGTCTCGGCCTCCGAGGTGGAGTACGTGATCATGGGACAGGTGTTGCAGGCGGGTGCGGGCCAAATGACGGCGCGTCAGGCAGCCATCAACGCGGGCATCTCGATGGACGTTCCCGCGCTCACGATCAACAAGGTGTGCCTGTCGGGTATCGACGCCATCGCGCTTGCGGACCAACTCATTCGCGCTGGCGAGTTCGACTGCATCGTGGCGGGCGGCATGGAGTCAATGACGAATGCACCGCACCTGCTCATGGGCTCGCGCACCGGCGTGAAATACGGCGACTGGACAATGGTTGATTCGATGGCCTTCGATGCGCTCACGTGTGCGATTGACGAGTGCGGCATGGGGGAGAGTACTGAACGTGCGAATGCCCGCTATGACCTCAGCCGCGAGGACCAGGATGCGTTCTCGGCTGCCTCGCATCAGCGCGCCGCTCGCGCCCAGGAGGCGGGCATCTTCGCCGCGGAGATTGCGCCGGTAGCCGTGCCGCAGCGCAAGGGTGACCCGATCATGGTGACCGAAGACGAAGGGATCCGGGCCGACACGACCGCCGAAGGCTTGGGAAAACTTCGTCCCGCATTCGCCAAGGACGGCACCATCACGGCGGGCAGTGCGTCGCAAATATCGGACGGAGCTGCGGCCGTTGTGATCATGAGCAGGCGCAAGGCTGCTGAACTTGGGTTGACCCCGCTGGCTGTCATTGGCTCACACGGAGTGGTGGCCGGGCCCGATGCCTCGCTCCAAGAGCAGCCGGCCAATGCCATCAATAAGGCCTGCGCCCGCGAGGGCATTGCGGTTTCCGATCTCGACCTGCTCGAGATCAACGAGGCTTTCGCCGCGGTCGGCGTGGTCTCGATGCGGGCGCTCGGCGTCGACGCCAGCGTCGTGAATGTCAATGGTGGGGCCATTGCACTCGGCCACCCGGTCGGCATGTCGGGTGCCCGAATCGTCCTGCACCTTGCCCTCGAGTTGCAGCGCCGCGGCGGTGGCACGGGAGCCGCGGCCCTATGCGGTGGAGGCGGTCAGGGCGACGCCCTCCTCATCCGAGTCCCGAACTAACCACCCATCCCGGTCATTTCACCCAGATTCTGGGCGTGATGAACGAAAGGAGCTCATTTGAGCCTCGAATCGTTCATCTTGACCGCGGGTACTCGCTTTTGTTGATCGGGGATCATCTAGACAGTTGGTGGCTGCGTAGTCGCGGAGCGCCAATGACGGCAGTGCGGCGTCAATAGCTCGCTAGGTCAATCCACTGCAGCCCGGTAACCGAACTGAAACTCCGATCTGCGGAGACAGCTTCCCAACCATGGGCGATCGCAACGGCTGCGACCACCGAGTCGACGGCGCCTAAGGACGACGTTTGCGACCAGATGCGCAAGCCTTCGAGCACATCGCGGGTACTGACGACGGTAAGTGGTCCGAGGAGCTCGGCGAACCGCTCCGTTTGCGCGAAGGCGTCGGCGCGGTCACGGCGACGAGCCCGCACGTGCGCATATTCCTGCAACACTTCCGGGGTGGTGGTTGCGCTGACGCGAGACGCAACGACATCGTGCAGGAGTCGAACCGCCGGCTCACGAAGCGGGTGGTCTGCGCCTGTTGCGTACACCAGGACCGAGGTATCAAGGACGAGCATCAGGAATCCAGAAATCGTGAGCCACGGATTTCATCGAGTTCTAGGGCCAAATCTGCTGGCTTGGGTACCGACATCGGCCCGTCCGCGAGAATCGCGTCGAGCAATGCAGCTTTGCGGATATCGGTACCTGTCCACATGTGATCGACGGCTTCACGGATCAAGGCCCCAACACTGCGCCCCTGCGCCTTTGCCCGCTGGGTCAGCCGGTCGTATTGCTCCTCATCGAGCAGGATTTGCAGGCGGTGGGACATCGGCATACGCCTACAGTAGCGTGTGTAGGTTTACCGAGACTGCGATCTCGGGTCCTCGTCGTCATCCTCGGGGATGTCCACGGGCATTGAGAAGGCCGCTTTCATCGTGGGGTCTGCGCGGAAGGCCATCATCGAGTCGTCGATGGTCTTGTAGGCATTGCGCGTGCCCTTGCCCGATGGCCGGTACCTAGCGGTCTTCATGCCCATGGACTCGCCCTGCCACGCCGCGTCGTCGGCGCCGATGAACTGGAAGACCCACTGATAGGCAGAAATCTGCTCCTCGACAAGGGCACGGACCTGCTCGAACCGGTACTCGCTGCTCGAGTTCTCCTGGCCGTCCGTGACGACCACGAAGAGTACCCGGCCGGGGCGCTCTGCCTCATCGATCGAGGCGAGATCGGCACCGGTTTGCTTGATTTCGATGCCGGCTGCATCAAGGAGACGGGTCATGCCTCGTGGTTCGAGCAGGTACGTCACCGGCTCAGTACCCATTCGCACCACGGTATCGATCTCGGTGTCGAACTCGACGAGGGTGACCGTGAGCTTGCCGGGCAGGGCGAACTGTTTGGCCAACAGTTCGTTGATGCCCCCTTGGGCATCGGTCTGAACGGACCCCATGGATCCGGATCGATCGACGAGCAGAGTCAGGTGTGTGTAATCGGCGTTTGTCATCGGGCTCCCCTGTCAGCAGTTGTTGGCACGAAGGACCTATCGGCCCGTCCGTCATGCGTGAGCATCCTCGGGGGGTCTGACATTGGGGACTCTTCGCCACAAGGGCGGGTGCGGAAGACCGCCCTCCTGCATCGGCAGGGCCCGGTTTCCCTGGTTATATTCTGCTCATGGAGATCACACGACGACGGATGCTCGGATCATCAGCATTGATCGCCGCTGGCCTCGGCATCGCCGGCGGAAGCGGTTCCGCCGTCATGGCGGCCGCGGGAAGCAGGCAACCGACACCTTCGACGGGTCCGGCATGGCGCAGTTCGAACGGGGTGCTCAGCGGAACCCTCACCATGCAGACGGGCACGGCGCAGGTGGCTGGCAATCCGCTCGCAGGGGTCTCAAGTTATAACGGAACATTCTCTGGTCCAACGCTGTTCGCCCGGCCTGGCGACAGACTCGACCTGACGTTGCAGAACCGTATTGATACCCCATCGAACCTGCACTTTCACGGACTCCATGTATCACCGCGTGGCCACGGGGACAACGTCTTCCTGGACATCCCACCGGGCTACGACTTTCGGTACAACGTCCAGATTCCAGCGGATCACCCGTCCGGGCTCTACTGGTACCACCCGCACCGACACGGCTACGTGAACGCACAGGTCTACTCCGGACTCCAAGGGCTCATCGTCATCGAAGGGGGGGCTGCGGATTATCCTCAGGTCGCCCCGCTGCGCCGACGAATCCTCAACATCCGCAACATTGGCATCACGAACCTTGGGGCAGGGCAAGCTTTCGTACCTATCGACCAGATGACGGTCACTCAGATGGTGACTCTGGTGAACGGTGCATTTCAACCGAACATCGACATGCATCCGGGTGAAACGCAGTTCTGGCAGATCGCCAACACGTCGACGCGTAGCTATTGGAAATTACTTGTCCCCGGGGCCACTTTCCAGGTTATCGAGGAGGACGGTTGCCCAACCTGGCAGACGTGGAGGCCAGACACACTATTCATGCCGCCCGGCAAGAGATTGGGGGTGCTGGTTACTGCACCCCCAGCGCCGGGACAGACAGCGCTCATGACCGAGGCGTTCGCGCAGAATTTGTCGTGGTCGTTGCCGGAGGCGACCCTCGCATCGGTGACCGTCAGCGGGCCGCGGCGCGATCCGGTCACGCTCCCTGAGGTGATGGCGCCGAGCCCGAAGTACCTCGAAGGTCCAGTGGCCGAGCGGCGCTTGCTGACCTTGGGCGCAACGACCCGCACGCCACTGCCACCAGACTTCTGGTTTGACAACGTTCCGTATCAAAACATCACGCTAGAGAACGTCATCACCGTCCGCGTCGGCACGACGGAGGACTGGATCCTCAAGAACACCAATGTGGCGCCCTTCAGCGCGTTTGTTGAGAATCACCCATTCCATATCCACGTGAATTCATTTTGGGTCGTCGATCATGGTGAGTTCGATCCGGCGACCGGTGCCATCCTTACGCGCACAAAGTCATATCCACGAGCGGAGCTCGACACCCTCAATATTGCCCCCGGGGAATGGGTTCGCATCCGCATCCGTTTCGCCGACTACGTGGGCCGCACGGTGTTCCACTGCCACGTCCTCGGGCATGAAGATCTCGGCATGATGGGGGTCATCGACATCGTCGACGCTGACGGAAATGGGGCAGGAGTCGGACAACTGCTCCCGACGCAGACGGGTCACGGGCACTGAATCGACTCCTACGTCTCACGATAAGACGGTGCTCAGCGTTCGAAGGATGTTCCTGCTCTAACGAGAGCGTCTACCGAATAGGTTCTTCCAGTTCCACTTAAATGGATTGAAGGAACCATTGAAGAAGCCGGGTCGGCGCGCACCGGACTCAGGAGCGGGACCCGAGGATGCGGACGACAAGGAACTGTATTCGGACGAGGTGTTCTCGGCCCTCCTCAGCGGTTGCCGGTGTCCTGGGAACTCACCCTGTCGCTCTATGTCCTGGATCTTGCTGAACATGGATGGGTTGCGCTTTACTCGATTGCCGATGGAGTTAGAGGTCATGTCGCTTTTCACACTCTCGGAGCGAAACCGGTCGGCAAAATCGTCGTTCTGATAGCCGGCGCCGTCGCCCCCGCCTTCCATGCCCGCGAAGCTGCCAGCGCGATCGACGTCGTAGATGTCGTTCGCTCTCAGGTTGGACTGCGCTTGGCCATCAAAGCTCGTGGCTTGGCCGAAGACGCCCCTCTTGAGGAACTTGTCGGCGCCGTCAGGATCACCAATGTGAAACCCGCGAGCCCTGGCATCGTCCTCGAAATTCCCGCTACCGATGTCGAAGGAAGACATGCTGCAACCCTAGCGCCAAGCGCGGTCGAATGGCCGCCAAGGAGTTGAGGTACAAGTCGAAGTCGGTGCGCCTGCGACGCCTTCTCATTGGAATCTGTTGCATGAGAGATGGTTTACGTTGGAAGATGAGAAGGGAGGTTCGCGCCCAAAAGCTTGACTGAGGTGGTGAACGACCGGGCGAGGGGCAGAGTGATTGCATGGGTGAAGTTTTCGTCATCGCAGGCGCTGCAGGCAGCGGCAAGACGACGTTCGGCCGAGCACTGGCGAAGCGGCTCGCGATACCGCTCCTTGACCTTGATGACGTGACGGCCCCGCTCGTCGAGAACTTCCGCGCTGCCCATCCTCAGCACGATGAGGCTGAGGCGCTCAGGCTCCTGAGGGATGACCGGTACCGGGAACTTCAGCAGGCCGCGGTTACGGCGACATCGAACAGAAAATCGGTGATCGTCGCAGCACCGTTCACCTCGGAGGTCTCGTCGCCGGAACGATGGCTGGGCTTTACATCCCCCTTCGGCTCGCTGAACACTGTGCAACTCATCTGGCTCGAGGTTAGTCGCGAGGAGCGGTTGCGGCGAATGAAGGCGCGGGGGGCGAGCCGTGACGCTCACATGACCTCGGCGGGCAGCGGTGTAGGGGGCCTGGCCCCTGTCATTCCGCCAGTGGTCGGGCATCTGAGTATTGACGCCGAACTGACGAACGAGGAGAAGATCGCCTTGGTGCTCTCTTGCTTCGGGGGCGATTCCCTCCCGGTCTAGGCGCCGAATCATCACGACGTGTTCATCCGGCAACGAGAGCGGAGATACACATCATTTTGGCAAGCTTTACGAGAAATCGGCGCCACCGGGAGGATGCCCCTCGCATGATGTGACGGGCCGTACTCCCGTGTTTCATCAGCCCTGCCTCTAAGGTATCTTGACGTCGAGATACCCCCCGTCCACCTTTTCGGAAGGCATTGGTCTGCCATGGCTCGTCGCGGCAAGGTTTCAGTCATTGGTGCAGGTTTCTACGGCTCGACGACGGCCCTGCGCCTCGCCGAGTACGACATCTTTGAAACGGTGGTGCTCACCGACGTCCTTGAGGGCAAGCCCGAGGGCCTCGCGCTCGACCTCAACCAGTCGCGCTGGATCGAGGGCTTCGAGACGAAGCTCGTAGGCCAGACCACAGGCCCGAATGGCGAGGGCTACGAGATGATCGCGGGATCGGAGATCGTCATCATCACGGCGGGCCTACCGCGCAAGCCTGGCATGAGCCGGATGGACCTCATCGAGACGAACGCGAAGATCATGCGCTCCGTCGCTGAAAACATCGCCAAGCACGCCCCCGGCGCGATCGTCATCAATGTCGCGAATCCGCTCGATGAGATGACTGCCCTTGCCCAGATCGTCACCGGGTTCCCGTATCAGCGGGTTATCGGCCAGGCGGGCATGCTCGATACAGCTCGATTCACCAACTTCGTCGCTGAGTATCTCGGGGTCCCGGTGGCGTCTGTGCGGACCCTCACCCTCGGCTCGCACGGCGACACCATGGTCCCCGTGGCCTCGGCATGCACGGTCGATGGCAAGCCGCTCGCCGACCTCATGTCGGCCGACCGGATTGAGGAGCTCGTCGTGCGGACCCGCAACGGCGGCGCCGAGGTCGTGGCGCTCCTCAAGACCGGGTCCGCCTACTACGCCCCGTCGGCGGCGGCAGCTCGGATGGCGAAGGCGATCCACGAGGACTCTGGCGCGGTGATGCCGGTCTGTGCGTGGGTTGATGGCGAGTACGGTCTGTCGGGCGCATACCTCGGCGTCGAGGCCGAGCTCGGCAAGGAGGGCATCCGTAAGGTCGTCGAGACCCCGCTCACCGATGCTGAGAAGGCCCTGCTCGTCGAGGCATACGAGGCTGTCAAGGCCAAGCAGGCAGACGTCAAAGACCTCTAACCCACTTCCCCAAGGAGACATTCAGATGAGCAAGATCAAGGTGACGAACCCGGTCGTCGAGCTTGACGGTGATGAGATGACGCGCATCATCTGGCAGTTCATTAAGGATGAGCTCATCGTCAAGTACCTCGATATCGACCTCAAGTACTACGACCTCGGAATCGAGCACCGTGATGCCACCGATGATCAGGTAACCATCGATTCGGCCCTCGCGATCCAAAAGTACGGGGTCGGCGTCAAGTGCGCGACGATCACGCCGGACGAGGCCCGGGTCGAGGAATTTGGACTGAAGAAGATGTGGAAGTCGCCGAACGGGACGATCCGAAACATTCTCGGCGGCGTCATCTTCCGCGAGCCGATCATCATCTCGAACATTCCTCGACTGGTGCCCGGCTGGACAAAGCCGATCATCGTCGGCCGTCACGCCTTCGGTGACCAGTACAAGGCGACCGACTTCAAGGCCCCGTCTGCGGGAACACTCACCATGACCTTCACTCCGGCCGATGGGTCGGAGCCGATGGAGTTCAACATCTTCGACTTCCCGAGCTCGGGCGTTGCGATGGGCATGTACAACCTCGACGACTCGATCCGCGACTTCGCGCGTGCCTCCATGCGCTACGGCCTTGCCCGCGAATATCCCGTGTACCTCTCGACGAAGAACACGATCCTTAAGGCGTATGACGGCCAATTCAAGGACATCTTCGCAGATGTCTATGAGGCCGAGTTCCGCAAGGAGTTTGAAGCGGCGGGTATCACCTATGAGCATCGACTCATCGACGACATGGTCGCAGCGGCCATGAAGTGGGAGGGGGGCTATGTCTGGGCGTGCAAGAACTACGACGGCGATGTGCAGTCCGACACCGTCGCCCAGGGCTTCGGGTCCCTCGGACTCATGACGTCGGTCCTGATGACCCCGGACGGTCGCACCGTCGAAGCCGAGGCAGCCCACGGCACTGTCACGCGTCACTACCGCCAGCACCAGCAGGGCAAGCCGACCTCGACGAACCCGATCGCGTCGATCTTCGCGTGGACGCAGGGGCTAGCCCACCGCGGGAAGATGGACGGCACCCCCGATGTCACCGCCTTCGCGGAGACACTCGAGCGCATCTGCATCGAGACGGTCGAAGAGGGCAAGATGACCAAGGACCTCGCAATGCTCATTGGCCCGGAGCAGCCATGGCAGACCACCCAGGACTTTCTCGCATCGATTGACGAGAACTTGCAGAAGGCAATGTCCTCGTAAACACCGCCCGAATCGGCGATGGCATCCGGCGCCCCACCAGTGAGGCAGTCGTGACGTATCGTTGTCGCATGATGAACTTCGACGGCCCTTCATTGCGCATTTCATCGGCGGCGTTCCTGCTCGTGGCCGGCCTCGCCGGCGGGGCGCTCACATCATTGGCCCCAATCGCCGTCGCTGCGCCTGACACCTCGCAAACAGCGAAAACCTGGCAGGAGGCTGCCTCGCTACTCGGCAGCGCGGGCTCGCTGTGGGAGCCGAGCAACACCGCCGGTCTACGGCGGACAAAGCCGATCGATGTGTTCGCCGACGGATTGACATTCACGAACGGGTCCGCGAGTTCCGGTGAGACCTATGCCGGAGCGACCTACGGGGCACTTCGCGCCGCATCGACCTCCCGTCCGTCATTCACCATTGCAGAAAAGTGGGCTGATACCGGATGGGCGGCGGAGCCCGCCTACTCGACGAGCATGGCACCGGTCGGCAGCGCCACGATCCCCCTCGGATCTCCCGGAACCCAAGTGAATGTGAAGGCGCAGGTGTTCGCGAACTGCTTTGACCAACCGTCGAGTGCGAACCCACGTCAGGTCCCTGCGGGCTACCGGTGCTCGAAGGCTGATGTTGCCAAGAGCGGCGGAGTACTCCGCATGACCGCTCGGCCGGCATCGACGATGACCGACCCTGGCCGCACCTCAATCGTCATCACGACCACTGGCCTGTCATATGCGCAACTCATCTCAATTGCCTCGAGCCTTGCGCAGGTGAGCGGAGGCGGTGGCGAGATCACCGGTTCGGCGCAAATGGTCGCCATGTGCGGGCAGATGGTCGATGGCGCGATGACCTCCGAGAAGGCGGCAGCGTTCGCTGCGTCGAACGGTTACTCAATGCGTGTCGGTAGCATCGATGGCGCGCCGAGGATGCTCACGATGGATTTTCGATGGGATCGTTTCACGGTCAGTCTCGTCAAGAACGAGGTAACGTCCTGCACCTACGGATGACCTGTGATCCTCAAAGTTTTCGATTGCGCATGAGTGACTCTTGGACGACCGAGGCGACGAGCACACCCTTCGTGTCGTAGAACAGGCCGCGGGCCAAGCCGTGACCTGCATTCGCGACAGGGGTGTCCTGGGCGAAGAGCAGCCACTCGTCGACGCGGACAGGGGCGTGGAACCACATCGCATGGTCGATCGAGGCGAGTTGCAGACCATCTCGAAGATTATGGTGCGGCGCAAGCGCTGTGCCCACCATTGTGAGATCGGAGAGGTAGGTGAGCGCGCACGCCTGAATGAGCGGATCGTCTGGAAGCGGCTGGGTGATTCGAACCCATGTCGTGCGCTCGTATCGGTCGTCGACGAGCGGCAGGGTCTCGTGCTCGTCCTCGACGAACCGCAATTCGAAAAGCTGCTCCTCGGGGTAGTCCAGACGCCGGCGCTCGCGAATCTCTGTTGGGACGGTGTCAGCAATGCGCGACCCGGGCAGCGACGAAGGGGTCGCGATGGTCGGCGCGGTGAACTGATGTGTGGGGCCGGGGTCGGTCAGGGCGAATGACGCGGTCATCATGAAAATCGTCTCGCCATCCTGCACGGCGCGCACGAACCGGGTCGAGAACGACCTCCCGTCACGAGGTCGGTCGACGAGGTAGGTGATCGACTCTTTGGTGCGCCCGGGGCGCAGGAAGTAGCCGTGGAGTGAATGGACGTGGCGGCTCGGATCGCTGACCGTGGCCCCGGCGGCCATGAGCGACTGCGCGGCAATCTGCCCGCCGAAGGCGCGCATGGGCGCACCTGAGTGACAGATGCCGGTGAAGATGTCGCGGTCGATCGGCACGAGGGTGAGACGATCAATGAAGTCGTGGTCGCCAGTTCCGTCCGTCATGGGCTCGATCCTACGGAGGCGCCTTTGCACCGGTGGGGGCGTGAGGTTAGGGGGCGCCCCTATTGTGGTTGCATGAGCGACGTTTGGATCAACATCGCCGTCGTGCTGTTCTTCATCCTGCTCGGCGGGTTCTTCTCGGCAGCAGAGTTGGCACTCGTGTCGCTGCGCGACAGTCAGGTGCAGCGGCTCAGCGAGCAGGGTCGCCGTGGCCGCAGGCTCGCTCAACTCGCGTCGGAGCCGAACCGGTTCCTCGCAGCCGGCCAGGTCGGCGTGACCCTCGCAGGGTTCATCTCTGCGGGGTTCGGCGCCTCGCGAATCGCGCCGAGCCTAGAGCCAGTGCTCCAAGGTTGGGGCCTGAGCAAGGGGGCATCAGAGACGATCGCCTTCATTCTCGTGACGGTCGTCATTGCATACGTGTCGCTCGTGCTTGGCGAGCTGGTTCCCAAGCGCATCGCGCTCCAGCGGGTTGAGAAAGTGGCGCTCTTCGTTGCAGCACCGGTTGACATCTTGGCCAAGATCTTTCGGCCGTTCATTGTTGCGCTGTCGTGGGCGACTGATGCAATCGTCCGCCTGTTCGGGGTTGACCCGACCGCGGTAAAGGAGCAGATCAGCGGGGAGGAGCTCCGCGATCTCGTCGCCGCCCACGGGGACCTCAGCGTCGAGGAGCGTGAGCTCATCGACGATGTCTTCGCGGCGGGGGATCGCGAGTTGCGCGAGGTGATGGTTCCGCGTACCGAGGTCGAGTTTCTCGATGCGGACCTTCCGATTTTCAAGGCCGTGAAGGTGGTTGCCGCCCGCCCGCACAGCCGCTACCCGGTGGCCCGGGATTCGACCGACGATGTCATCGGCTTCGTGCACGTCCGCGACATCTTCAACCCAGAACTGGCCGAGCGTTCGATCCGTGTCGGGGAGCTCGTTCGTCCGGTCACGGCCTTTCCCGGGACGAATGGGGTGCTGAGCACGCTCACTGAACTGCGCCGGCTGCGCCAGCATCTCGCCGTCGTCGTCGACGAGTATGGCGGCACCGCAGGCATTGTCACGATGGAAGATCTCGTCGAGGAGCTCATCGGAGACATTAAGGATGAATACGACCTCGTCCAACATCCGCAGACGGCGAGGTCATTTGGTGTGACGACCCTTGATGGCCTGATGAATATCGAAGACTTTCACGACGAGATGGGCATTGAGCTGCCAGATGGTCCCTATGAGACGGTAGCCGGCTTCGTCGTCTCTCGAATTGGCAGCCTGCCAGTGGTCGGTGACTCGTTCGACTGGGCGGGGCATCGCTTCGAGGTGGTCGAACTCGATGGACGACGCGTCGCTCGGATTCGCATCGCACCCGTGGCAGTCGATCCAGACGATGCCGGCGAGGTCGACCGCCCGACGCCAGATGAGCCGGACTTGGGAGGATAGGAGCATGCCACCCGCCGCCACCCGGCCCCCGCGAGTCCTGTCCGGAATTCAGCCGACCGCCGATGCATTCCACATCGGCAACTACCTCGGGGCTCTTCGCGAGTGGGTGAGGGTTCAGGAGACGCACGACGCCTACTACGTGGTCGTTGATCAGCACGCGATCACCGTCGACCATGACCCGGCACTGCTGCGCCAGCGAACGCTCGTGTCATTCGCGCAGCTGCTCGCCATCGGGCTGGATCCGCAGCGATGCACGGTCTTCGTCCAGAGCCATGTGCCCGAGCACAGCCAACTCGCCTGGGTGCTTGAATGCCAGACCGGGTTCGGTGAGGCGAGTCGGATGACCCAGTTCAAGGACAAGTCGCAAAAGGGCGGCGCCGACCGCTCGACGGTTGGCCTCTTCACCTACCCGATCCTCCAGGCCGCAGACATTCTTATTTATCAGGCAGATGCCGTGCCTGTAGGCGAGGACCAGCGCCAGCATCTCGAACTTACCCGCGATCTCGCACAGCGGTTCAATACCACCTTCGGCGACACCCTCACCGTGCCTGCGGGACTGTACGTGAAGGACACTGCGAAAATCGTCGATCTCCAGGACCCCACCTCCAAAATGAGTAAATCCAGTCCGGCCGGCTGCGCGTTCCTTCTCGACGACGACGCGGCGCTTGCGAAGAAGTTCAAGAGCGCCGTCACCGACTCAGAGCGCGAAATCCGCTTCGACCCAGTGGCAAAGCCCGGCGTCTCGAATCTGCTCACCATGCAGCAGGCGCTGACCGGCACGCCGATGGACGTGCTCGTCGCTGGTTACGAGGGTCGCGGCTACGGCGACCTTAAGACCGAGACTGCGGCGGTGGTCATCGAGTTCATCCGGCCCATCCGCATGAGGGTGAACGAACTCATGGAGCATCCTGACGAACTGCTTCGGCTCATGGGCCTAGGCGCAGGCAAGGCTCGCGAGACTGCCCGTCATACCCTCGCCGCGGTGTACGACGCCATCGGGTTCGTCGCGATACCCGAGACCTGACGGGCGCCTCGGCCGAACGTCACAGCGGCTGATACGGCCGGTACTGACGTTTGGCGCGGGGTGCCTGATGCACCCCTGACCCTCTGTTTTCTTGCCGTCGCTTGCTGATCCAGCCGAGGGCGAGCGTGCAGACGGCGAGGGCGATGATGAGCCAGAACCACAAGGGCGCCATGGAGTCTTGCGCAGGGGGGATGCCGAGGCCGGCGTTGGCGAGGGCTTCGTCCGATGCGCCGGTTGGGGTGTCTAAGAGTGCCGCATCGTCTGCTGCCGGCGCAATCGGCCCGACCATGACTCCGACTGGCGTCACTTTGCCGAGATTCTTGAAGCCCCACCGCAGGGCCTTCTTGGCAGCGGAATCGCTCCCGTCGTGGATGCCCATCCCGACGAATATGAGGGTCGTTCCCTTGCGGGTGGCGGCTCCGACGAAGGTACGCCCTGCGTTCGAGGTGAAGCCGGTCTTCACGCCGATCGCACCCTTGAATCCGCCCATAAGCAGGCGGTTCTGGTTATAGATGGTGTAGGTGCTGCCCCCACCGCCGGGAAACCGGTACGTCTTTGTGCGGACGAACGTCGCGAAATCTGGCCTCGCGAGCCCGGCGCGGGCAATGAGTGCAAGGTCATAGGAGCTCGACAGCTGTCGCTTGTGGTCAAGGCCGGTCGGGTTCTTCGCCGTGGTGTCATTCGCCTGTAATTGCCTCGCAACCTCATTCATGCGGCCGACGGTGCTCTTGATGCTGCCGGGAGCCCGGGCGAGCGCCTGCGCCGCGTCGTTGCCGCTGCGCAGGAACATGCCGTAGAGGAGGTCCTCGATCGTGTAGCGCTTGCCGGCGATAAGGCCGGCCCTAGCGCCTGAGATCAAGGTGTCCTTCCTCTTCGCGACGTAGGTCTGGTCGAGTGTGAGCTCCTGGAGGACAGTGAGGGCTGTGAGGGTCTTCAGGGTGCTGGCCGGTGGTCGCCGGTCGTGCGAGTTCTTTGCGGCGAGCACGGTGCCGTTTGTCGCATCGACGAGGATCCAGGTCTCCGCCCAGATCTCCGGGAACGGCTTGGCCCCGGGACCGGGGTTGACCTGCACACCCCGCTTGGCGAGCTGCTCGCCGCCGATGGTCTCGGCGACAGCGGCTCCGGCCGCCCCGAGGGCGAGCGAGCAGGCGAGTCCGAGGGTAAGCAGGAGCCGGCGCATGACCGCTCAATGCTAAGCCGGTGCCATTCGATAGCGGACCGCGGGACACGCCGACTAGGCTGCCATCGCCCTGAACACGACCGTTGGAGGATCAA
The DNA here is from genome assembly GCA_945877545.1 of Bifidobacterium breve. Taxonomy (GTDB): domain Bacteria; phylum Actinomycetota; class Actinomycetes; order S36-B12; family S36-B12; genus WLND01. The sequence goes on from CAMCSO010000007.1 coordinate 20,364, forward strand.
TGTCATCGACCATCGCGCCGACCGGACTGCTCATATCTGGGGAGTGGCTGCAGACCTCTGCTCGAATGCCCGTGATCGACCCGGCAACGGGATCATCCATCGCTGAGATCTCCAATGCGTCGATTGCCGACGGTATCGACGCCGTGACCTCCGCCCACAATGCCTTCCAGACATGGGGAGCAACACCGGCCCGGGTCAGAGCCGAGATTCTGCGCAAGGCGTTCGAGATCATGTCCGCCGAGCTCGAGACCTGCGCACTCCTCATCAGCCTAGAAAATGGCAAGGCCCGGCGCGATGCGATGGGCGAGGCAGCCTACGCCGCTGAGTTCTTCCGTTGGTTCTCAGAGGAGGCCTCGCGTATCGAGGGCGGGTTCCGATACGCACCGTCCCGCGACAAGACGATCATCACCGACCACCGGCCCATGGGTGTTGCCTACATGATCACCCCGTGGAACTTCCCGGCGGCGATGGCGACTCGCAAGCTGGCCCCGGCGCTCGCTGCTGGCTGCACCGCGGTGCTCAAGCCGGCTGGCGAGACCCCGCTCACCGCCCTGTGGATCGGTGATGTCCTCCAGCGTGCGGGGGTTCCTGCGGGCGTCGTGAACATCATCACGACCTCGACGAGCGGCGCTGTGTCGTCGGCGATTCTCGCCGATCCGCGTGTTGCGACACTGTCGTTCACTGGCTCGACGTACGTCGGGAAGATGCTCCTCGTTCAGACGGCCGAGCGGGTGCTCCCGTCATCGATGGAGCTCGGTGGCAATGCTCCGTTCCTCGTCCTCGAGGGCGCCAACGTCGATGAGGCCATTGCCGGCGCCATGATCGCGAAAATGCGCAATGGTGGTGCGGCCTGCACCGCGGCCAACCGCTTCTACGTCCACGAGTCGGTAACCGAGGAGTTCTCGTCCAAGCTTGAGGGCGCGTTCGCGGCACTGAAGATCGGCCCGGCCAGCGATCATTCCAATGATCTCGGTGCGATGGTCTCGGTGAAGGAGCGCGACAAGATCCACGAGCTCCTTGAGGAGGCTGCAGGTGAAGGTGCCGTTCTGAACGCTTCGTCGGTGGCACCCACGGAGGGTGCCTTTATCGCGCCCTACGTCGTTCGTGGGGTTGAGCATGGGTCGGTGCTCACCCGCAACGAGATCTTCGGTCCGGTGGCCCCGATTGTCACCTTTACCGATCAGGCCGATGCCGTTCGCATGGCAAACGACACGGAGTACGGCCTCATCTCATATGTATTCGCCAAGGATGCCGGGGCGGGCATCAAGGTGGCCCGTCAGATGGAGTCGGGGATGGTCGCGATCAACCGCGGACTCGCCTCCGACCCGGCGGCGCCGTTCGGCGGGATGAAGGAGTCGGGCCTAGGCCGGGAGGGCGGGTTCGCCGGCATCCACGAGTTCCTCGAGACCCAGTACTTCGCGGTCGACCTGTAGCAGCCCTTGATCGCTCGGCCTGCACGTTACTGTCGTGAAACTCGCGGTTTCGACGAGTTTCACGACAGTAGCGTGCATCGCCATGTGTGGCGCGGCGTTTGCGGAGCCGTGCGGCGGTGTGGGTGGCCGCGTGTGATGAACCTCGCACGCTGTGCCGGTGCCGCCATCAGCCGCTTCCCGTAGCATTCAACGGACCGCGAAGAGCAACCCCGCGGAATGAAGCCACTGTGGGAGGACCGAGCATGGCAACTGTTACTAGCCCACCATCGAGCCAGGGCGCTCCGGATCGGCGGGCGCAGATCAAGGCCCGCACGCTGCGAACTGATGCATGGTGGATCCAACCGGCAATCACGGCCGCGGTGCTTGTGCTCTTTGTCATCTACTCGACGTGGCGGGCCTTTGAGAACGACTTCTACTTCGCTGAGCCGCTCATTTCGCCGTTCTACTCGCCGTGCCTTTCAACCGCTTGCCCACCGGGCGCGACCCTGTTGGGCTTCACCCCGTTCGGGGACTGGATGTTCGGCGGCTACGCGTTCTCACCGGCGCTCTTCATCCTCATCTTCCCGCTCGGCTTCCGCCTTACCTGCTACTACTACCGAAAGGCGTACTACCGCTCCTTTTGGCAGTCGCCGCCGGCGTGCGCAGTAGCCGAGCCGCACAAGCGCTACACCGGTGAGACACGATTCCCGCTTATCATCCAAAACAGTCACCGCTACTTCTTCTACGCGGGTCTGATTTTCAACGTGATCCTCACCTACGACGGAATCCTCGCGTTCCGCAACGCCGAGGGCGCCTGGGGCCACATGAGCATCGGCACTCTCATCCTCCTGATGAACGCTTCATTCCTGTGGATGTACTCGCTCTCGTGCCACTCGTGCCGTCATGCAATGGGTGGTCGTCTCAAGCACTTCTCGGCCCATCCGGTTCGGTACAAGGCATGGACGTGGGTGTCGAAGATCAACGTCCACCACCCGAAGTTCGCTTGGATCTCACTCATCTTCGTCGCGTTCACGGACTTCTATGTCCGCGAGGTCGCATCCGGCGCCATCACAAACTTCTACTTCTTCTAAGAGGGACACCATGTCGGACACAGAGCGTTATTCCTTCGACGTCGTCGTTATCGGAGCGGGCGGGGCCGGACTTCGTGCAGCCATTGAGGCTCGCGAGGCCGGTCATACCGTCGCGGTCATGAGCAAGTCACTCTTCGGAAAGGCACACACGGTCATGGCTGAGGGCGGTATCGCCGCGTCGATGGCGAACGTCAACTCCAAAGATGGCTGGAGCGTCCACTTCTGCGACACCATGCGCGGCGGCAAGTTCACGAATCATTACCGAATGGCGGAGATTCACGCCAAGGAATCCCCCGATCGGGTGTGGGAGCTTGAGTCCTGGGGGGCGCTTTTCGACCGCACGCCCGAGGGCAAGATCAGCCAGCGCAACTTCGGTGGGCATGAGTACCCGCGCCTCGCGCATGTCGGCGACCGCACCGGCTTGGAGATGATCCGAACGCTCCAGCAGAAGGTCGTCCAACTGCAGCAGGTCGATAAGCAGAACACCGGCGATTATGAGTCGGGTATCAAGATCTTCGCCGAGTGCTCGGTCACCGACGTTTTCATGGCCGGCGAGGGGGCTGAGCGCCACGCGACCGGAGTTTTGGCCTACTGGCGCTCCACCGGTGACTTCGTGATTATCGATTCGCCGTCAGTGATCATTGCCACCGGCGGTATCGGAAAGTCTTTCAAGGTGACGAGTAATTCATGGGAGGGCACCGGTGACGGACATGCCCTTGCAATGATGGTTGGTGGCTCGCTGGTCAACATGGAGTTCATCCAGTTCCACCCGACTGGCATGGTGTGGCCGCCGAGCGTCAAAGGCCTGCTTGTCACCGAATCAGTTCGTGGCGATGGCGGAGTTCTCACCAACTCTGAGGGTCGCCGGTTCATGTTCGACTACATTCCCGATGTCTTCAAGGCGCAGTACGCGAAGACCGAGGAGGAGGCCGACCGCTGGTATAACGATCCCGACAACAACAAGCGCCCGCCGGAACTCCTTCCGCGGGACGAGGTAGCGCGTGCGATCAATGCCGAGGTGAAGGCTGGTCGCGGGTCGCCTCACGGTGGTGTGTTCCTTGATGTCTCGAAGCGACTGCCGGCCGACGTCATCAAGGCGAAGCTGCCATCGATGTGGCACCAGTTCAAGGAGCTCGCTGACGTCGACATCACGGAAGAGTCGATGGAGGTTGGCCCAACCTGCCATTACGTGATGGGTGGCATTGAAGTTGACGCTGATACCCAGGAGCTCGTTGGGCTCCAAGGGCTGTTCGCGGCCGGTGAGTCATCGGGCGGGATGCACGGGTCAAATCGCCTAGGTGGCAATTCACTTTCGGACCTACTCGTGTTCGGACGACGCGCAGGGCTCTACGCTGCTGAGTATGTTGGCAGCCTCAAGGCCAAGGGTGATCTCCCGGTAGTGTCCGAAGCGGAGATACAGGCGGCGATGGCGCGGGCAATTGCGCCATTTGACCCGTCGCGGGACGAGAACCCATTCTCGATCCAAGATGATCTGCAGACGATCATGAACGATCTCGTTGGGATCATCCGCACGGGTGACGAGATGCGCGCAGCGCTCGAGAAAATTGAGGCCCTCAAGGTGCGCATTAGTCGGGTTCACGCGATGGGTGACCGGGGCTACAATCCGGGTTGGCATTTGGCCCTAGATCTACCCAAGCAGGTTCTCGTCTCCGAGTCCGTCGCGAAAGCGGCCCTCGCCCGCGAGGAGTCGCGTGGTGGTCACACCCGCAATGACTTCCCGGTGATGAGCCCTGACTGGCGTCAGGTGAATCTCATCTGCCGCGTCAGCAACGACCAGATCGACGTCACCAAGCAGCCGGTGCCGACGATCCCGCTCGAACTGATTCAGTTATTCGATGCAGCAGAGCTAAAAAAGTACATGACCATTGAAGAACTCACTTCGGTTGGGATGGCCTAGACATGAGCTACATGGCAAAGTTTCGCCTCTGGCGTGGCCCGGACGGCACGGGCGAACTCAAGGATTACGACGTCCAAGTGCAAGAGGGTGAGGTCGTCCTTGACGTGATTCACCGTATCCAAGCTGAGCAGGCAACGGACCTCGCGGTTCGCTGGAACTGCAAGGCCGGTAAGTGCGGCTCGTGCAGTGTGGAGGTCAATGGTCGCCCGAGGCTCATGTGCATGACTCGGATGAACACCTTCGAGGAAACGGACACCATCACGGTGACTCCTCTTCGGGCCTTCCCGGTCATCCGCGATCTCGTCACAGACGTTTCGTTCAACTACGCGAAGGCACGCGAGGTTCCCGCGTTCAAGCCGCCGGAGGGTCTCAAGCCGGGCGAGTACCGGATGGCACAGGAGGATGTTGCCCGCAGCCAGGAGTTCCGGAAATGCATCGAATGCTTCCTGTGCCAGAACACCTGTCACGCGGTGCGCGATCATGAGGAGAACAAGACGAACTTCGCGGGCCCGCGCGTGCTCATGCGGGTAGCTGAACTCGACATGCACCCCCTCGACACCGTCGATCGCCAGAAGATGGCGCAGGACGAACTAGGGCTCGGTTACTGCAATATCACCAAGTGCTGCACCGAGGTGTGCCCTGAGCACATCAAGATCACCGACAACGCCCTCATCCCGCTGAAGGAGCGTGTCGCCGACATTAAGTACGACCCGATTCGGTGGCTCGGCAGCAAGATTCGGGTGCGTGCAGCAAGTGACTGATGCGGGGGGCGCCCTAACGGAGTCTGGGCTTCCGCTCGCGGCGGTCTATAACCCTGGGGCGCTCGCCGATTGGGATCCTGACACGAAACTCGGCGAGCCCGGCGAGTTCCCGTACACCCGGGGCGTGTACCCGTCGATGTATACGGGCCGGCCGTGGACCATGCGCCAATACGCGGGGTTCGGCACGGCGGTTGAGTCGAATGAGCGCTACCGACAATTGCTTGCGGCGGGTACGACCGGTCTGTCGGTGGCGTTCGACCTGCCGACCCAGATGGGCTACGACTCTGACCATCCGCTTGCCCACGGCGAGGTCGGCAAGGTCGGCGTGGCCATTGACTCAATCGATGACATGCGCATCCTGTTCGACCAGATCCCACTCGACCAGGTCTCGACCTCGATGACGATCAATGCACCGGCGGCGATTCTGCTCGTGCTCTACCAACTCATCGCCGAGGAACAGGGCATCACGGCCGACCAACTCAATGGCACGATCCAAAACGATGTGCTCAAGGAGTACATCGCTCGGGGTACCTATATCTATCCTCCAGCGCAGTCGCTCAGACTCATTACCGATATCTTCACGTACTGCCGCGCAGAGATCCCGCGCTGGAACACCATCTCCATCTCTGGGTACCACATGGCCGAGGCCGGAGCGACCCCCGTTCAGGAGATCGCTTTCACCCTCGCAGATGGGATCGCGTACGTGCAGGCGGCCGTCGATTCCGGTCAGGATGTCGATGAGTTCGCGCCACGTCTAGCGTTCTTCTTCGTATCCCGTACGACAATCCTCGAGGAGGTCGCGAAGTTCCGGGCGGCCCGCCGGATGTGGGCGCACATCATGCGCGAGCAGTTCGGTGCCAAGAATCCGAAGTCGTGGATGCTGAGGTTCCACACCCAGACTGCCGGTGTTCAGTTGACTGCGCAGCAGCCCGAGATCAACCTGGTTCGGGTGGCCGTGCAGGGCCTCGCCGCGGTTTTCGGTGGAACACAGTCACTGCACACAAATTCCTTTGACGAGGCACTCGCCCTGCCGTCGCAAAAGGCCGCTCGACTCGCCCTGCGCACCCAGCAGGTGCTCGCCTATGAGACCGATATATGCGCGACCGTCGATCCCTTCGCTGGGTCGTATGTCGTTGAGTCGATGACCGATGAAATCGAGCGAGAGGCCCTCGCGCTCATCGCTCGGATCACCGACATGGGCGGCGCTGTCGCGGCGATCGAGCAGGGGTTCCAGAAGGCTGAGATTGAGCGATCCGCCTACGAAATCACCCAGCAGATCGATGCAGGAGTGCGCACCGTCGTCGGAATGAACAAGTTCACGGTCGATGAGCATGAGCACTACGAACCGCTGAGGGTCAACCCGCTCATCGAGCAGGAGCAGGGAGCCCGCCTCGCAAAGCTTCGTGCTGAGCGCGATGGCGTGGAGGTCAGCCACCTGCTCGAACTCATCCGCGAGGCGGCGAAGGGTGATGCGAACCTTCTGTACCCGATCAAGGAGGCCCTGCGGGCGCGGGCAACAGTCGGCGAGGTTTCCGATGCGCTACGCGATGTCTGGGGGCAGTACCAGCCAGCCGATCGGTTCTGATGGGCGCGACGGGGGCGTTGGGCATCTCTCCTCGGCGCGTGCTGCTGGACTGCGACCCTGGTCATGATGATGCAATCGCCATCATGCTCGCGGTGGCTGACCCGACGATCGATCTCATTGCTGTCACCACTGTCGCTGGCAATGTCACCTTGGAGCACACCACCCGCAACGCCTTGCGGGTGCTTGATCTCATCGGACGCAGTGACATTCCGGTCGCCGCCGGCCGCGAGCGTCCACGGGTTCGCGATTTGTCGACAGCAGCCGTCATGCATGGCGAGAGCGGCCTGGCCGGGCCCTTGCCGGTCGAGCCAAGCCGAGGCCCGTCCGACCTCACTGCGATCGAGATGATCGAGCGGGTCCTCCGCGAGGCGGATGAGCCCATCACCCTGGTCGCGACCGGTCCGCTCACGAACATGGCCGATGTCGTCGAGCGTCTCCCGCACCTGCATCACATGATCGAAGAGCTTGTCATCATGGGAGGCGCCGTCGACCTCGGGAATTGGACCCCGGCAGCGGAGTTCAACATCTGGGTTGATCCCCATGCAGCAGACATCGTTTTTCGGGCGGCATGCGTCCCGGGAACCGAACGAACCGGTATCCCACTCACAATGATCGGCCTTGACGTCACCCACCGTGCATGGCTCACCGATGAGCATGCTGACTTCCTGCGAGACACGGGCGATGTTGGCGCGTTCGTCGCAGAACTGCTCGATCACTTCGTTGGCTTTCATCAGGAGCGGTTCGGCTGGGAGGGCGCTCCGATCCATGATGCCGTGACGATCGCGCACCTCATCGACCCAAGCCTGATCACGGCCCTACCCATGAATGTTCAGATCGAAACCGAGTCGGCCCTGTGCATGGGGCGCACGGTTGCTGACCGCTGGTCGGTTACCGGCCTGCCGGCGAATGCGCTCGTGGGCCTCGACATCGACCGTGACCGATTTGTGACCATGTTGGTGGATCGATTGCAACGTATTGGGTCCGCGTCACGGTGAGTGCTTCGTTAGGCTGAGCGCAGGCCGCGTCGAACGTCGTCCGCAGCCATCAACTAAGGAGATCAATGAAGACCAATGTGAAGATCGCATCAGCGGTGTTCGCTGTTGCTGCACTCGGCCTCGCCGGGTGTGGGGGCAGCACGTCCACTGCCGAGTCGTCCGCGGCGCCTGCTGCCAGTGTAGCGGCCAGTGCACCCGCAGCCAGCGAGCCGGCAGCCGCCGCACCCAAGGCGTGCGAGGTCACCGATGTCGGTGGCGTCGATGACAAGGGCTTCAACCAGAAGGCCTACAAGGGCGTCACTGACGCCGCGGATCAGCTTGGCGTCGAAGCAATCGTCCTCGAGTCTCAGGCCGAGACCGACTACGAACCGAACATTCAGGCGTTCGTCGATCAGGGCTGCAACATCATCGTGACGGTCGGCTTCCTCCTCGGTGACGCGACCATGACGGCCGCCAACGCCAACCCCGACATCCCCTTCACCATCGTGGACTACGCCTACGGTGACAATGAGGATGGCACCCCGATGATCGCGAACAACAACGTGCTCGGGCAGATCTTCAACACCGATGAGGCCGCGTTCCTCGCGGGCTACCTCGCAGCCGGCACCACCAAGACCGGCAAGGTTGGCACCTTCGGTGGTATCAACATCCCGCCGGTGACGATCTTCATGGACGGCTTCTACTTCGGCGTCCAGAAGTACAACGCAGACAACGGCACCAACGTTGAGGTTCTCGGCTGGGATCCGAACACCCAGAAGGGCCTGTTCACCGAGAACTTCGAGAGCCTCGCTGACGGCCGCGCCTTCGCCCAGAACCTCGTCGACGAAGGTGCTGACATCGTCATGCCCGTCGCCGGCCCGGTTGGCCTCGGTTCCGCTGCGCTCGCAACTGAGCTCGGCATGAACAAGTTGATGATCATCGGTGTCGACAGCGACCAGTACGAGAGCGACCCCGCCAACCAGGGCGTCTATCTCACGTCAGTCCTGAAGAACATGGACGTCACGACGTTCAATGCGATCAAGGCTGTCATCGACGGCACCTTCGCCGGTGGCGTCACGGTCGGTACCCTCGAGAACGGCGGCGTGGGCCTGGCCCCTTACCACGATATGGATTCCATGGTCTCTCCGGAACTCAAGGAGCAGATGACGGCACTTCAGGTGGGAATCATCGACGGCTCGGTGAGCGTCAAGAAGGGCTAGTCGTAAGCCGGCTCCATGTGAGTCGAGGGGAGGGTGGGGTTCGAGTGCATCGAACCCCACCTTCTCCTGTATCCGGTCGCTAATCCGGATAACGTGTGCTGCACGGTTTGCGAGCGACGAGAGGATGAGGTGTGGAACTTCAGCTGCGGGGCATCACGAAGCGATTCCCCGGGGTGCTTGCGAATGACGATGTGAGCCTCACGGCCAGATCCGGCACGGTGCTCGCCCTCATCGGTGAGAACGGCGCCGGCAAGAGCACCCTCATGAACGTGCTGTCGGGTCTGTATCGGTCGGATGCTGGCGAGATCCTCATCGATGGCGTGCATCAGACGTTCCGTGATCCGGGTGACGCGATCAAGGCCGGTATCGGCATGGTTCATCAGCACTTCATGCTCGTCCCGGTGTTCTCGGTGTACGAGAACGTCATCCTCGGCGTGGAGCCCACGAAGGCCGGAGGAGTGCTGAACCGGCGTGAGGCACGCAGGGAGGTCAAGGAGATCTCGGAGCGGTATGGCCTCGCGGTCGATCCTGACGCGAGGATCGAGGATCTCCCCGTGGGTATCCAGCAGCGGGTGGAGATCATCAAGGTGCTCCTGCGGGGCGCGAGGATTCTCGTGTTCGACGAGCCGACCGCTGTGCTCACCCCGCAGGAGGTCGAGGAGTTCTTCGGCATCGTCGCCGAACTCAAGGCTCGCGGCGCGACGATCATCTTCATCACCCACAAGCTCAAGGAGGCCCTCGCGGTCGCCGACGACATCACCGTGTTGCGCGGTGGCAGGGTCGTCGGTCACGCCGACCCGACGACTGCGACCCCGGAGGAACTCGCTGCGATGATGGTGGGCCGCGAGATCGACCTCACGGTGGACAAGGAACCTGGCACCCCCGGGCGTACCGTGCTCGAACTCACCGACGTGACGATGGTTGATGACTACGGCCGCCCGCTCCTGAACAAGGTGAGCATGTCGGTCGCGGCGGGGGAGATCGTTGGCATCGCCGGTATCCAAGGCAATGGGCAGACGGAACTCGTTGAGGCAATCACCGGTCTACTACCAATCTCCAGCGGGCGGGTCGAGTTCGACGGCGCGGATATCTCAAACAAGAGTGTCCGCGATCGCCACGTGCAAGGCATCGCCCACGTGCCTGAGGATCGCAATGACATGGGCATGGTCGGGTCGTTCACCATCAAGGAGAACCTCGTCCTTGACTCCTACTATGCCGCGCCATACTCCAAGGCCGGACGCCTGCAGCGGGGGAGCATTGAGGAGTCCGCCCTCGCCCTCGTCGAGGCATACGACGTGAGGCCACCGCTCATCGAGAACACCGGCGCTGCCCTGTCGGGTGGCAATGCCCAAAAGATGATCGTGGCTCGCGAGTTCAGCCGCGATGTCCCGCTCGTCATCTGTGCCCAACCCACCCGAGGCATCGATGTCGGCTCGATTGAATACATTCACGAGCAGATCGTTCGCAAGCGCAACGAGGGCAAGGCGATCCTCATCGTTTCGACCGAGCTTGACGAGATCTTCGCGCTGTCGGATCGCATCCTCGTCATGTATGACGGGAAAATCGTGGCCGAGCGACTCACAGGTGACACGACCCCGACGGAGATTGGGCTCTTTATGGCAGGAAAAGGCTCGTGACCGCCGCTCAGACCCCGCCGGAGGTAGCGCAGCGCGGGTTCGTCCAGCAACTCACGACGAGTGTGAACTGGCGCACCGGGCTCCTCATTCCTTTCCTCGCCGTCGTGACGGCACTCATCATCGGCATCGTTCTGATCATGCTCACTGGCTCGAGTTTCGGCCAGGCAATGGACGCCTATGCCGCACTCCTGCAGGGGTCGGTGGGCTCAGTCAAGGCGATCTCGGAGACCCTCACCGCCGCAACGCCACTTATCTTGGCCGGTCTGTCCGTGGCCATCGCCTTTCGCGCTGGCCTGTTCAACATCGGCGCTGAGGGGCAGATGCTCGTTGGCGGCATGTGCGCGGTGTTCGTCGGCTTCAGCATCACCGGCCTGCCGATCTATATCCACCTGCCACTCGCGCTCCTCGCAGGTTTCATTGGCGGGGCCATCTGGGGTTTCATCCCAGGCGTCCTCAAGGCGAAGACCGGCGCGCACGAGGTCATCGTCACGATCATGCTCAACTACATCGCCCTGCGCCTCGTCGACTTCTTCCTCAAGACAGAGCTCTTCCAGCGCGAGGGCCGAAACGACCCGGTCTCGAAGACGGTTGAGGCATCGGCGCAACTCACCCAGATGCTCGGCTGGATGAATCCAGCCCTGCGCGTGCACCTTGGGCTCATCGTGGCCCTCATTGCCGCAGGCGTCATTCACTGGCTGCTCTTTCGCACGACGACCGGCTTCGAGTTCAGGGCGGTCGGCGCCAACCCGAGCGCGGCCCGTTATGCCGGCATGTCGATCACCAAGGTCTATGTCCTTGTCATGATGATCGCAGGGGGGCTCGCGGGACTCGCCGGCTCCGGCCAGATCCTCGGTGTTCTGGATCGGGCCACTCCTGGGTTCTCATCGAACATCGGGTTCGACGGCATTGCTGTGGCCCTGCTCGGGAGGTCAAACCCCTGGGGGGTCGTGGCTGCCGCGGTGCTCTTTGGTGGGCTGCGGGCGGGTGGGCAGCAGATGCAGGTGTCCGCTGATGTCGGCATCGATCTCATCGCTGTCATTCAGGCTCTCATCATCATCTTTGTCGCTGCACCCGCGCTCATTACTGCGATGTACCGGCTCAAGACCCCCGCCGTCTCCACCCAGATCAGCAAGGGATGGGCATCATGAATCAGGCGAGCATGCCTATGCCGCGGGAGAGTTACGAGCTCACCGGCAAGCGCACGAAGGAGTTGACGAAGCGCCAGATCCGCAAGGCCCGCATCTCAGGCATCGTCCTGCTCCTGCTTTCAGGACTCGTCATGCTCGTGTTTGTCCCGGCGGTGAGCGGGGTCTCGACCTTCGGACTCAGCACCCCGGATGATGCAATTCAGCTCGACTCTCTTGCAGTTCCGTCGGCGGGTTCGCTGTGGGTACTGTCCTCGGTCCTTGCCTTCCTCGGCGCTACGCAGTTCTTTCGGGGGTTTCAAGGCAAGACGACAATCATCCTCGGCATCTCGTTCGGTGTGTTCGCGATAGCCCTTATGGTGTGGGCTGCATCCGGCCAGGAGTTCTCCCTCATCAGCATGCTTGTCGCGACAGTGTCGCGCTCAACGCCGATTGCTCTCGGGGCCTTGTCGGGCATTTTGTGCGAGCGCTCGGGCGTCGTGAACATCGGGATCGAGGGAATGTTGCTCGGTGGTGCGTTCACCGGGGTGGTCATGGGCTCGCTCCTCGGCGGCTGGATAGGGCTGCTGTCGGCCACCCTCACCGGCGGGGTCCTCGCGCTGCTCCTCGCAGTGCTTGCCGTGAAATTCCGGGTCGATCAGATCATCATCGGCGTGGTGATCAATATCCTCGTGCTCGGGCTTACGTCCTTCCTGACTGCGCAGGTGCTCGTAAAGAAGCCCGAGTTGAATGACGCCCCGATTTTCGCCGCCGTCAAGATCCCGGTCCTGGGCGATATCCCGATCATCGGTCCGATGTTCTTCGACCAGACGATCATTGTGTACGGCATGTTCATCCTCATCGGGAGCGTGACGTATCTGCTCTTCCGCACTCGTTGGGGTCTGCGCACTCGAGCCGTTGGCGAGAACCCGAAGGCTGCCGACAGTCTCGGCGTGAGCGTGGCGAAGGTTCGCTACCTCGCCGTCATCTACGGCGGCATGGTGGGTGGGTTCGCTGGCGCCTGGTTCACCCTCGGCTCGGTCGGCAGGTTCGACGAGAACATGACGGGCGGCCGCGGATTCATCGGGCTGGCCGCGATGATCTTCGGGGCCTGGAACCCGATTGGAGCATTCCTCGCCGCCCTTATCTTCGGATTCTCAGAATCCCTTCAGCAGAAATTCGCGCTGCTGAACATTCCGATTCCGAGTGAGTTCCTCGCGATGGCGCCGTACCTTGTGACGATCGTCGTTGTTGCGGGCGTCGTCGGTCGGGTGCGCCCGCCTGCTGCTGATGGCCAGCCTTACGAGAAGCAGTAGTGATGGCTGACGTCGACTGGGATGCACTCACCGCGGAAGCGGTGACGGTCATGCACCGCGCCTACGCCCCCTACTCCAAGTTCAAGGTCGGGGTTGCTGGGCTCATGGACGACGGCCGCATCGTCACCGGCTGCAATGTCGAGAACGCCTGCTACGGCGTCGGCCTGTGCGCCGAGTGCGGCATGGTGTCGAATATTCACGCGACCGGTGGCGGCACGCTCATGGCGATCGCGTGCGTCGATCAGCATGGTGATGCACTCATGCCATGCGGTCGCTGCCGGCAGTTGCTCTGGGAGCACGGCCGGCCCACGAGCCTCATCCGGACTCCCGAGGGCATTATGACCCTCGCAGATATCCTCCCGCAGGCCTTCGGCCCGCAGGATCTCATCGATCGAGCAGAGGACCGCACCCACCGTGGTTGAGCCATACGCCGCAGTCGACATCATCAGGGCCAAGCGTGACAGGGGTGCCCTCCGCCCCGAGCAGATCGATTGGGTCATTGACGCGTATGTGCGCGGCGTCGTCGCGGAGGAGCAGATGGCGGCCCTTGCGATGGCGATTCTCCTCAATGGCATGGACGAGGCCGAGATTGTGCGCTGGACCGATGCGATGATCCGCTCGGGGGAGCGGATGGACTTCACCTCCCTCGAGCGGCCCACGGTCGACAAGCATTCGACGGGCGGTGTTGGGGACAAGATCACCCTTCCGCTCGTGCCGGTTGTCGCAGCGTGTGGCGCTGCCGTGCCGCAGCTCAGCGGCCGCGGCCTCGGGCATACCGGCGGAACCCTTGACAAACTCGAGTCGATCTCGGGCTGGCGGGCAAACCTGAGCAATGACGAGATGTTCGAAGTGCTGCGGTCGTGCGGCGGTGTCATCTGCGCGGCCGGCCCGGGCCTGGCGCCCGCTGACAAGAAGCTCTATGCGCTCCGCGATGTCACCGGCACCGTCGAGGCCATCCCGCTCATAGCCTCGAGCATCATGAGCAAGAAGATCGCCGAGGGTGCGGGCGGCCTCGTGCTCGATGTGAAGACCGGCTCGGGTGCCTTCATGTCCGACCCGGTTCAGGCGAAGCGGCTCGCTGAGACGATGGTGAGAATTGGGCTCGATTCGGGGGTCAACACTCGTGCGCTCATTACGGCGATGGACGTCCCACTCGGCCTAACGGTCGGCAATGCCCTTGAGGTCCGCGAGTCGGTCGAGGTACTCGCAGGCGGTGGCCCGTCCGACGTCATCGAGTTGACGATCACTCTCGCCCGCGAGATGCTCGATCTGGCAGGCATCACCGGGATCGATCCGGCGACGACCCTGCAAGACGGCAGTGCCATGGATGTATGGAATCGGATGATCCGGGCGCAGGGGGGTGACCCTGATGCCCCGCTACCGGTAGCGACGCACCGCCACCAGGTCGTTGCGGAAACTCGCGGCACCATGACCGAACTCGATGCACTAAAGGTCGGGATTGCGGCGTGGCGTCTGGGTGCCGGCCGGGCTCGTAAGGAGGATTCGGTGTCGGAGGGTGCGGGAATCGAGATCCACGCCAAGCCCGGCGATGCTGTCACGGCGGGCATGCCCCTGCTCACCCTTCATACCGATGACGATCGACGATTCTCGACGGCGATGCAGGCGCTCGAGGGAGCGGTTGTCGTCGGCGCCACCGGGGCGTCCGCCAATAGGCTCCCCCTCATCCTCGAGCGCATCAACTGACCGATAGATTTCGTGCTGAACGTCAGGGCCGTGCTTGGTCCTGGCCCTGACAAGGAGACGACCGTGGAAACCGAGCACGCCGAGAAGACCCACCCGATCGCCGGCTATATCTCAGCGCTGGTCCTCGCCGGGCTCGTCTTTTGGCTCATGGCTGCCCTCAACACCAATGAGAAGGCCATCGTGGGCGTGCCGTTCCTGTTCGGCTGGGCCGTCATCTCGCTCGTCATCTTCACCCGCCGCGAGGCCGGCGAGGAGCACTAGGAGTCCTTGCGTGATTTCGGGCCCTTATCGCGGCAGGCCTGCGAGCAGTACTTGACCGACTCCCAATCCCGCGCCCACTTCTTTCGCCATTCGAAGGGACGCTGGCATACCGCGCATTCTTTGGGCTCGAAGCCGTTCTTGGTGCGGGGGACCGGAGCCATGGCCAGCACTCTAGATGAGCGGTGAGAACATGCGTAGAACCCGCGGCGGGTCTAGTCTTGCGAGTGCTTCGCATGGCGCGCAGCAGTATCGGTGAACAAGGGAACGCGCAATGGATGAAAAAGGCCTGCTAGAACTCTGGAACGTCAAGCGCACGCAGGTGATCAGCGCCCAGATGGGCCCAACGATCATGCTCATCGCGGTGCTTGTCCTTGCTGCGATTGGTGCATTCGACGGCGCAACGGACAGCGTCAGGTATCTCGCCATTGGTATTGCCGCGGCGACGGGCATCCTCGCGATGATCACGCAGTACGCGACCATCCGTGAGGCCCAGGCTCTGGTCGCCGATCTGCAGAAGCTCGAGCAGCCATCGGCACTGTCCGTAAAGATTGCAGCATCGCGCTCGTTCCTGTCGCTGACCGCGCTCGCTTTCGTCGTCATCGGGGTCGGAATCTTCGCCCTCGTCGTGTGGGCAGTTCTCGGTTAGTCACCATGGCAGGGATCATTGTGGTGGCTATTTTTCTCGCCGTTGTCGTTCTCTTCGTCATTCGCTACGAGCGGCCCGCGGCCAATCGTAAGAAGATGAGCGGTAGGGGCGGGGACTTCGAGGCGTAGTCAAGTATTCGAGGCGTCGGTGTTGCTGGGCTAAGACACCGACGCTCTCGCATGCGGAGCCCAGCCGTTGGGTTGCAGGATTCCGAGTGCAATCGCGTGCTGCACTGCGACCTTGCGATCCGGCGACCTCATAGCGCGCAGGAGGCGTTGGACGTCCTGTTTGACGGTCGATACCGAGACCCCGAGGGTGGCCGCGATCGAGTCGTTTGTTTTGTCCTGCGCAAGGAGTCTGAGCACGGCGTGCTGCCGGGTCGACAACTGCAAGCCTCCGTCATGGTCGGTGGTCACCGGTTCCGTGAGTCTCGTTCCGATGCAGGATGACGGGTGTGTCAACCACAGTCCGAGGACGGCAGCGAGGGCATCAAGCAGAGCGAAGTCGCTAGGTCCCCAGATGAGTGCGATCCGAGATGAATCCGAAGGCTCCGATGCTCACACCTTGGCTCGAGATTGGGACACTCACGAGTTCGAGCGCGGAAGTTGTCAACCCTGCTGGCCTGGCGGTTGTCAGATGCCACGCCCACGGTGATGCGATGAGCGACCTGACGACCTCTCGGGTGAACCGCGCCGGCCAGCGGATCCGCCGGATTGCTCGAGGGCAGGTGACCGATTCGGAGAGACTCGCCGCGGCCATTGACACCCTGGTGGGCTTTCGCGCACTGCACGCGATCTCTCTCCAGACGGCGACCAGAGGCTTGCGTTCAGCCGTCACCTCTGAGCGACTTCCTGTTCAGGTGTCGCAGAGGCTGAAGCGAGTGTCCACGATCATTGACAAGTTGCTGCGCGAGCCAACCCTGCCGCTATCCCGAATGCAGGACATCGGCGGCTGCCGTGCCATTCTGCCGACGATTCCCGATATCCGAGCAGTCCAAGAGCGGCTGGCCCGCCCCTCTCGGGCCCGCGAACTGGTGGCTGTCAGCGACTACATTGAGGATCCCCGTGATTCGGGGTATCGCGGAGTTCATCTGATCATGCTCTATCGAGGCAGAATCGTTGAGATCTAGCAGCGGACGCCTGTGATGCATGAGTGGGCTGCCACCGTGGAGCGCCTGACTGATCGCTACGGCGAGGACTACAAGGGGGCGTGGCATCCCGTTGTGGGTCCGTTCCTAGCGGTGGTTTCCGAAGCCATGTCCATCGAGGAGTCCGGGGGATCCGTTCGGGCGTCGCTGGTGACAGAAGTCGACCGTCAGCGCATAATAATGTCTAGGTATCTGCAGGGGAGGCATTAATGGACGACGCGATTCAGCATTACCTCCTTGTCTACAACCGTCATTCTGGACTGCTCGAAGATCTTCGAGAGTTCGGCATGGACTCGGCGGGAGCACTCGAGGCGTACGCCGCGGCCGAGGAAGACTTTCGTGACAGCGAATGGATGCAGGTCGTTCTGATCGGCAGCGACTCACTCGACACTGTGCGCATCACCCATCCAAACTACTTCGCCCCCGCTGGTAACCGATCGAAGTACTTCGCTGGCCTGTAGCACACGGCCCCGGCGAGACCGAGGACGGTTGCTGGGGAACACGGATGTGAGGACCCGCAACTCCTCACTGCCGTGCAGTCGGCCCACACCGATGAGAGGTATCGTTGTCGTCCTTACCGAGCAACTCCCATCGCCATTCCACCTGATCTAGCGAGGGGTAGAGGTTTGTAACGATCGTCGTGAGTGGTTGGTGCAGCGTCCTGCGGCCGAGACGTGCCCAATGGCCCTCGACCAGCGTCCCCGGATTGGACTCAATCAAATCACCTTGTGTTACGTTGTGATTCATGTCGATTTCCCAGTTGTCAGTGCAGAGGTCGTTCCGCATCTCCGCTCGAACGAGTGAGTTACTTGACTCACTTGCCGCGACATCGAATGAGTCCCGCAACAGCCTCGTCGAGCAATTGCTCGGGGAGGCTCTGCGGCTGGCGCGACACCCGTTGGTGCGGTTTCGTTCGGGGGCCGCTGGTCGCCGTGAGCCGTACCTGACCGGAACCCGCCTGCTCGTTCGCCAGGTCGTGGCGCAACTCAGGGATGCGCGGGGCGACGTTGACGAGGTGGCCGGCTACCTCGGGATCGAGCGGCCCTTCGTACTCGCAGCCCGCGACTACTACGCCGACTTCGGCGCTGAGATTGATGTGGACGAAGAATGGGCGGCTTCGGTCGAAGCAAGTGAACATGCCCGCTGGGAGCGGCAGCAGGCTGCCCTCGCGTGAGGCTCACCCTCGATCACCACTACTCCCCGTTGATCGCGGTCGGACTGCGTGATCGAGGTCATGATGTGCGTGCGGTCAGCGAACTCGGCTGGCAGTTGGAGGACGACGAGCCGCTGTTGGCGCGATGCAGTGCTGAGGATCTTGCACTCGTGACGAACAACGTCGTGGACTTCGCAGTCATCATCCAGCGATGGGCCGATGAGAGCCGGGTCCATGCAGGCCTGATCTTCACCTCCGATGCCAGATGGCCTCGGCGAAGGGACATGATCGGCCGATTCGTCGATGCCCTTGACACATTGCTGACGGGCAACCCCGGCACGAGGAGTCTCGCCGGCCGCATCCACTGGCTGTGACGAGCGAACGCATTGGACGATGAGAGGCCGGGGTTCTGATCTCAATACATTGGGTTTCAGGATCGCGCAGCGACCGCACGGTCGAAAGCCATCCGCCGGTCGGGCGAGCGCAG
>CAMCSO010000008.1 GCA_945877545.1 Bifidobacterium breve
CGCCGGGCGATTCTTGACAAGAACGTCGTGGTTCCCGATGGCGCTCAGATCGGGGTGGACCTCGAGCGAGATCGGGGCCTTTACACGGTGAGCGATGGCGGCGTTGTCGTGCTTGGTAAGGGAGTACGGGCTGAGCTGTAGTGCTGCCATGTGACAATTCATTATGCGCTCCTCACTGCTCTCTGCAGCCATCAAATCGGGCATTCTTGCCCTTTGTCTTGCCGTGCCGGCGGCAGGTCATGCGCTGCCCGCGTCCGCCGCGGCTCCAGACCTTGCTCCCCGAATCATCGGCGGCGTGCCGAGCGGTGCATCCGAGAACCCATGGCAGGTTCTCCTCCTCATCAATGATCGATCCCTGTGCGGCGGTTCACTCATCTCGAGAACCTGGGTCATCACTGCCGCGCACTGCATGAAGGACGCCAGTGCCGCGGGAGTGAAGGCGTGGGCGGGTATCAGCGCGCTGAGCGAGAAAACGGAGCAGAACCGGTTGCCGGCCGCGCGCCTTGTTGTCCACCCGCAGTACGACGCGGCCACGCTCGCCAATGATGTGGCACTCATCGAACTCGCGTCGCCTTGGGTGCCGAGCGCTGGCCAGCGCGTGATAGCCCTCCCGGTGGCACAGGACCCGGCGACGTGGCCAGCGGTCGGGACTGCTGCAACAGTAAGTGGATGGGGCTATATCGGCAGCAAGGGCCCATCGTCGACGGTGCTACAGCGAGCGCCCGTTCATGTGCTCTCCGCTCCTGATGGGACCTGCGGTTCGTACGGCGCCAGCTACCGGCCCGGAAATCACCTGTGTGCTGGGGAAAGTACAGGGGGATTCGATACCTGTCAGGGGGACAGTGGCGGACCCCTCGTGATCGATGTCGGCGGCGTTCCGGTGCTCGCTGGAGTGACGAGCGCGGGCAACGAGTGCGCTCTCGCCAACTACCCGGGCCTCTACACGCGGGTCACGTCGCATCTTCTGTGGATTCGCGACACGACCGGTATTCCGCTCACTCCCCCCGCGATTCCTGAGGCAGTCGCGGCCGCGGCGATCGCTGGAGGCAGGGTAGTGGTGGCCTGGACGGCGCCCGCCGCGGCATCCTTTGTCGTCTCGGCCGACTTCGGTGGCTTTACCTGCGAGACGACCGACCTCACCTGCGTCGTGAGCGGACTCACGCCGGGAAATACGTACACCTTCACCGTTCAGGCCTCGAACTCCGCCGGTTCGAGTGCGGTCTCGACCCCCACCGCACCTGTTACTGCGGTCGACGGAACGACCTCGGTCGGTAAGACGGTCAAGGAATCAACGGTCTTCCGTTGGGCTGGCGTCCCATTGCGCGCGAACAGCACCATGCGGTCGCTCACCCCGTTGCGCTGCCGGGTGGTGGCAAGGGGCCTTGCCATTACCAAGGCCGGGATCTGCAGGGCTTCAGTGAAGACCGGTCGCACGAGCGCGGTGGTCGTCATAGGGTCGCAATCGTGAATCTGATTCGGCCGTGATGACGTGGGCCGTCGCTCTCATTCAGCAGGGTTAGTAATGGCGGCGGCGATCCCGAAGTCGGTGAGCCTTGTCACCGTTGAGGCAGCGACATTGTTTGCCCCGACAAGGGTTCGCATGACCTGAACGATCAAGCCGCTGCTATCGATCCACACCGTCGCCGCGATGCGCGTAGATGGGCTGGCGGCTGCAAGCTGCAGAGCCCGCGAATTGAGGCCGAGTCCGTCGCTATGGCCGGCGAGGTCCAAGAACCCTGAGTATCGAGTCGCCTCGACCCCGTCAAGGAACTCAACTCCGTCGAGACGAACGTCCATGACGTCACTGAGTCCACGCAGCGGCCGGCCGGCGGCGGCAGTGGGCGTCCACTCTTCGACAGGCACTGTCACCCAGGCGCCTGATGGAGGCTCGAGTTGAACGAAGAGGTTGTCAGCCAGAATGATTTCATGGGTCTGCCCGACCACCGAATTCCAGGTGAGGTCAACATCCCCAGCGTTGAGCACAGCGAGGCCCTCGCCTTGAATTTCATCGTCGAATCCCTCGACCGTGCTCAGCACCGTGATTTCCAAGCGGGCAGTGCCACGAGCCGTGGTTGCACTCACTGCAGAGGTGAGAACCGTGGCCGAGGGTGAGGTCGAAAGGCTCGGCGACGGCGACGGTAACGCCGAGAGTGACGGTGGGGGTTTTGCTATGGGCGGGTTGCTCGTTGACGGTCCAGCGGTCGGAGCGGGTGCGCAGGCTGCGAGGACTGCTGAGGCGAAGCATGCGGTCGCTAGGCGCTGGAATATCAGACGTCTGTTCATCTACTCGCTCCGTCCCGGTTTGAAATTTCTATGTTTGATGTGAAATTTCTATGACAGGCACCGTAACCGGCGCAGTGCTCATTCGTCGGCGGCGACGTGCCGTTCGATGGCGACGAGTCTTGGCGCCGACCCCTCGAGAAACGAGCGGTGCAGGACGATGAAGCCCCCCGGTGGCAACTTTGGGTCCCATCGGGCCGCCCTGTCCTCGGCGCCGCTGGCTTGATCCTCACTCGTCATCTCGGTGGTTCCGAGGACCTCGGCTGCGACCTCAAGAAGTGTCGGAAGTAGCGGCCGATGTGAGCACAGGACAAGGGGCGCGGGGTCAAGGATCATCTTGCGCATCCGTCGGGCTGTCCGTTCCGGTCGCTCCTCGAACCCCTCCTCGCTCATGGCCGGCTCATGCTGAACCCCGGTTCCAAGGTGCTTGGCGAACTTGCGGACACTGTGTTGGCACCGCACAGCAGTGGAGGAATGGACATCGGTGATGCCGAAGGCGTCGAGGAGGGGAATAAGGGCTTTTGCCTGGCTTCGGCCCTTCCCGGAAAGTGGACGCTCAGCATCATCCTTTCCGCGGTAATCCGACCGCTTTGCTGCCACCGTATGCCGAAGCAGGATGAGCGGACTGGTCTGTGGCAGGGCCGCAGCCCGTGCGACAAGGTTTGCCTCCGATGCATGGGTGAGAGAGAGTGGGGAGGAGTCGACGGGAATCCATTGAATGGCGTCGATCCCGGGGTCCGGGGTGAAGCCCTCATCGATATTTGCGTGAGCAGCCCAGAAGTCAACCCTCTTCGGGATCCCGTCCACCTCATAGTGCAGCGAAGGAAGCCGAGGACCGAGGACCGCTTGGAATCCCGTCTCCTCGTCGCATTCGCGGATTGCCGCGTGGATTTCCTGTTCGCCGGGCTCGAGTTTCCCCTTGGGCAGCGACCAGTCGTTGTACTTGGGACGGTGGACGGCGAGGACCTCGGGGAACGGCCCGGTGTGTCGAAGGAGGACGACTCCCGCTGCACGAATGCGGTTACCGCCCGGCATGGCGGACCAATCCCGATCGCCCGGCCTCCCAGACGACCGTGGACCAACTGGCGAAGACCGCCCTGCGTGCTTGGAGTTCCCGCTCGGCTTCGTAGGCATGGAGCCGTCCAAGCGCGAACGCGCGACGAGACTCGATCCCTGGTCCGTCCGAAAACTCCCGAATCATTTCCTGAGCGACCACCGCATCATGATGCTCCCCGAGTACCTCTGTGAGGTCTGCCAGCACGTCGGCAAAACGCCCCGCCTGCTTGCCGAAGGTGGGGGCCACCGCCTCGACGGCGTATCGAGCCCGCTTCGCCTTGATCCTTGCGCGATGCCAGGATTCGCTTGCACCGTAGAGCGTGAGTCGGGTGACTGAGGCCTCAAGGGCACGCCAAGCCCGGTCAATGAGCGGAGGCAGGGCCAGTGCGCACGACACGCTGGCCCGATACCCGACCACTGGCGCGGTCGCTGCTGCAACGAGATCATCGAGCAACCATTCATGACGATCACTGCGTAGCGCTCCGAGAGCACCAGATCTTGATGAGGCGAGTCGCTGCTCCAGACGTGGATCGATGACGGACCGAGCGAGTGGCCCGTCATCGCCGCCGAGATGGTCAGCATGGCTGTCGAGCCGCTCGAGGAATACCTCGGTGTCGCGGATGGCGCCGAGCTCCCTCGCGATCCACGCGAGCTCCTCGGCGAGCGAGGCTGTCCAAGATTCATCGAGGAGCGATGAGAAACTCTTCAGGATGCTGCGAATCCGCCGGGCGGCGACTCGCATCTGATGAACCGAGTCCGGCAGATCCCGACGCACGGCGACGTCAGAGAGGATGAAGTGGCGAACGTGCTTCGACAGCGCCGCACGAAGTGCATCGCTGGACGCGGCGTGCACGGACGGCCAGGCGATGCTCGGGACATCGGGCGGGGCGGTCGCGGCGGCCCCCAGTGCGCTCGCGGCCTTGCTCGTCGACTCGACCGTGGCCCCACCTCGAATGAGGCGGGCGATGACCGTCTCGAGGAGGGTTTCCGCATGCGGATGCTCATGGTCGAGAAGTTCGACCTCGATCTCCCGAAAGCTGGTGACGACATTGTCTTGGGCGTCGAGGACGACGACGCTGTCGTCGACGAGTTCGAGGGACGGCGCTCCATCGCTGGCATGCAGAACCTGCGGGGTCCGATTGGTGCGTACGGTGACCTGGGGGACGATGCGCTCTCCGCGGATGAGCGGTGAAACGATGTCCACGAGGGCGGCTGGAACCGAGCCCACGGTGCCGGCGAGGAGCGGCAATCGAATTTCGTCGCGTGATGTAGATGACGCGCCTGCCACCGGCAATTTAAGGTGCCAGCCAGCGTCAGCGCCACCCTCCCTGCGGCGCAATGTTGCGCGCCAACGGAAGAGCGAGAGGCCAGGCGTGTCGTGATAGACGGCAGCCATGTCGAAACTTGCGCCCGGCGTCATCGAGGCGACAATGCCCTCAGACACCAGATCGGGAACGACGAAGTCACTCGGCACCCTGAGTTTGCGCTCGACCTCCCGGTGCACAGTTGGGGTGATCACGGATCGACCAATTTGCCCTGCCGAGCGACGAGGGTCTCCTGGTACTCGCGCAGCGGACTGCCGTCCGGTGCGTTCGTGCGGCGAGCCCACGTGCCATCGGGATGGAGGTCCCATACGGAGGTCTTGGGGTCGAAGGCAAGGTCGAAAAGATGGCTCACTGAGGCAATGTGCTCGGGATCCTTGAGCCGGACGAGGGTCTCGACCCGCCGGTCGAGGTTGCGGTGCATCATGTCGGCCGAGCCGATCCAGGTCTCGGGTTCTCCGCCGTTCTCGAAGCAGAAGGTGCGGGAGTGCTCGAGGAACCGGCCCAGGATGCTGATGACGCGGACCATCTCGCTGAGGCCGAAGACGCCCGGCCGCATGGCGCAGATCCCGCGCACCCAGATGTCGACCTGGACACCAGCCTGCGACGCACGGTAGAGGGCATCGATGACACGCTCGTCGACGAGCGCGTTGCACTTGATACGAATGCGCGCCGGACGTCCTTCGTGGTGATGTTGAATTTCCCGTTCGATACGCTCGACGAGTCCGATGCGAACGGAGTGTGGGGCAACGAGCAGGCGCGCGTACTCGGTATGCAAGGAGTAGCCGGATAGCACATTGAACAGGTTGGAGACATCGTCGCCAACCTCTGGGTCGCACGTGAGGAGGCCGAAGTCCTCGTACAGGCGGGCGGTCTTCGGATGATAGTTACCTGTACCGATGTGGCAGTAGCGTCGCAGTTGGTCACCGTCATCTCGGACGGCCATGGAGAGCTTGCTGTGGGTCTTCAGCCCGGCAAGGCCGTAGACGACGTGCACACCAGACTGCTCTAGCTTGCGGCTCCAGTCGATGTTGTTCTGCTCGTCAAACCGGGCCTTGATCTCAACGATGGCGAGCACCTGCTTGCCATTCTCCGCTGCGTTGATGAGGGCATCGACGATCGGCGAATCACCGGAGGTGCGGTAGAGGGTCTGCTTGATGGCCAAGACGTTGGGGTCGACGGCGGCCTGCTCGAGAAACAACTGCACGCTGGTGGAGAACGAGTCGTAGGGGTGATGCAGGAGGATGTCGCGCTCTCTGATCGCCGCGAGGACGTCGGGCGCTGACGATGACTCGACTTCGGCGAGTCGCTTTGCAGTCTTCGAAACGAACCTCGGCTGCTTCAAGTCGTCACGTTCGAGCGTCACGACCGTCCATAGCCCGGTGAGGTCGAGCGGGCCGGGGAGGTGGAAGACCTCATGCTCGTTCACGTCAAGCTCGCTCACGAGTAGGGCGAGCACATGAGGGTCGATTGACTCCTCCACCTCGAGCCGGACCGGAGGGCCGAACCTGCGACGCATGAGTTCGCGCTCGAGGGCGAGGAGCAGGTTCTCTGCGTCGTCCTCCTCCACCTCGACGTCCTCATTGCGCGTGACCCGGAAGGAGTGGTGCTGGATCACCTGCATTCCTGGGAAGAGTTGGTCGAGATGCGCGGCGATGACGTCCTCGAGCGGGACGAAGCGTTGATGGCCGAGGAGGATGAACCGAGGCAAGGATGGCGGGATTTTCACCCTCGCAAAGAGCTCCGCGCCCGTGATCGGATGCCGGACGACGACGGCAAGGTTGAGGGAAAGTCCGCTGATGTACGGAAATGGGTGGGATGGGTCCACTGCGAGCGGCGTAAGGACCGGAAAGAGATGAGCGTCGAAGAACCTGTCCATGTCGCGGCGCTCGGACTCGGAAAGGGACTCCCACCGCAACAGCGCAATACCGGCTCCGCTGAGGGATGGCAGAATGTCGTCGCGGAAGGCATGGGCATGTTGACGCTGCAACTCGTGCGCCCGCTCCCAGATATTCTCCAACACCTCGCGCGGGCTGAGTCCGCTCGCGGCCCTCACGGCAATTCCGGTCGCGATCCTCCGCTTGAGGCCTGCGACGCGCACCATAAAGAATTCGTCAAGATTGCTCGCGAAAATGGCGAGGAATTTGGCGCGCTCCAAGCATGGGAGATCGTGATCCTCGGCCAGTTCGAGCACCCGCTGGTTGAATGCCAGCCAGGAAAGTTCGCGGTCGAGGAAGCGATCTGCGGGTAAAGACTCATTCTCCACGTCGTCATGCTCCCACAGTGAGGTGAACGATTGCCCGTATTCAGGTGTGCGGGATGAGCAGGTACATGACGTCTGTTTCCCAGCGGGTGAACCCTAGGCTCTCGTAGAGGCGAATTGCTGGTCCGTTCGTCGATTCGACGAAGAGCATCGCCTGGCCCAACCCAAGGGACCGGAGGTGCTGCAGTCCGGCGACGGTGAGGGCTCGGCCGAGGCCGTTGCCGACCCATGCGGGATCAACGCCGACCACGTACACCTCACCGATCGCATCATGTCCGTGCGAGCCATGCTTGCCGTGCACTTTCGTCCAGTGGAAGCCGATGAGGGTGCCGGTGGTGTCGCTTTGTGCGATGAGGAATCCGCCTGGTGAGAACCATGGCTCGGACATCCGCTGATGCAGGTCAATAAGGGACCACTCACCCTGCTCTGGATGCCCGGCGAAGGCGCGTCCGTTAAGGGCGAGCCATGGCGCATCGTCGTCGCCCGGCACGAAAGTGCGCAGCGTGATGCCGGCTGGTAGTGAGACGTCGGAGAGGGGACTAAGGAGCGATCGTCGCATCTGCCACAGCACGCGGCTGTGCGTGAAGCCGAAGGACTTTGCCAGAGCGGTGGCGGCCGCCTGCTCTCCATGGGCCCAAAGCCGCAGTCGCCCGTCGCCAGTCGCGTCGATAAGTGCTGAAACCAGTTGTCGGCCAATGCCGCATCGACGGTGATCGGGTTGGACCGCTAGCTCCGCACTCGCGCCATGGACCTCGTCGGTCATGTCGAGATGCGCGTAGCCAATCATCACGCCATTTGCATCGGTGGCAATGAGGTGGCGCCCGCCCTCATCGCCGCCGTGGCGGAGGTGGAGGAGCACGTGCTCCGACAGGGGCGCCACGGTATCGGCTTCGGTTACAGCCCCGATGAGGTCGAGAACCTGAGCGGTTTCATAGGAATCGAGCCGCTCTGCGATGCGAATTGCGGTCATAGGTTAGGCCGAGGACGTCAAGCGAATCTGAGAAGCTGGGTCATCTGCGAGTGCCGCCAGCGTTGCTTCGTCAGCGCGTTGCGGCACGAACCGGTAACCAACATTGCGAACAGTCCCGATGAGCGCCTCGTGTTCGGTGCCGAGTTTTGCACGCAGGCGACGGACGTGGACATCAACCGTTCGGGTACCCCCGAAATAGTCGTAGCCCCACACCTCCTGCAGCAGGACCGGACGGGTGAAGACGCGACCAGGGTGCTGCGCGAGGAACTTCAGGAGCTCGAACTCCTTGAAGGTGAGGTCCAGGGTGCGACCGCGCAGCTTCGAGGTGTAGGTGGACTCGTCGATCATGAGTTCGCCGCTGCGAATCTCTTCGGGCTCGTGCTCGGGGGCTCCGAGGATGTCGCCCACGCGTGAGCAGGCCAGCCGAAGCCGCGCCTCTACCTCGGCCGGGGAAGTGGTGTCGACAAGGACCTCGTCCATGCCCCAGTCCCACTGGACTGCTGAGAGGCCGCCCTCGGTTGTGACGAGGATGAGCGGAACGCTGACGCCAGTCTGGCGCAGGAGCCGGGTGAGTCCCCGCACGGCGGGGAGATCGCGACGTCCGTCGATGATGAGGACGTCGCAGTCGGGGGCATCGAGGAGGGCTGTGGGCTCGGCAGGGAGCGTGCGGATGTGGTGGGCCAGGAGGCCGAGCGCGGGAAGCACCTCGGATGATGGTTCCATCGCGCGAGTGAGGAGAACGATCCTCATGCCTGCCTTCCCTCAATTCCCAGCCTAGTTTTCGGACACCCCTGTGCCATGCAGCCTACCGGCGCTCGAGGGTGTGATCCATGTGCGATGTGAGGACCCGCCTCAATGAGGCGACAATTGACTCATGTACCCCGGTGAGGAGAGGACCCTTGTGACGTCTGATGGCGTCACCATCAGCGCGAACCATGCTCCTGCGCTCGGTCTGGGAGCACGTGACCTGTGCCTCGTCGTGGCCCATGGATTCACGAATGGCTGGCGCCTGCCACGTGTGCAGCGCGTCGTGGACCGGTTGGGTCAATTCGGCGGGGTCATCGGGCTCGACTTCCGGGGGCACGGCAAGTCAACGGGAGTATCGACCGTGGGTGACCGCGAGATTCATGATCTCGATGCTGGGGTGCGCTGGGCGAGGGACCTCGGCTATCGGAGTGTCGTTCCGGTCGGATTCTCGATGGGGGGCTCGGTGGCGCTTCGGCAGGCGGCCATCGGTCGCGAGCCTGTCGATGCGGTCGTGAGCGTGAGTGCCCCAGCGTTCTGGTACTACCGCGGGACTCGGAGCATGCGGATCCTGCATCTCGCGGTTGGCACCCGCGCCGGTAGGGCAATTATGCGGGCGCGTGGGGTCCGGATCGGTGCCGGTGGTTGGTCAGAACCGCTCCCGATGGAGCCGGTCGCTGCAGCGTCGATCATCGACGTCCCACTGCTTATCGTCCACGGACATATCGACCACTACTTCCCGATCGAGCATCCCAAGGCCCTGCACCGAGCGGCGGTGAGCGGCGGCAACAAGCAGGCGCAACTATGGCTCATCGAGGACCTTGCCCACGCCGAATCCGGAATCGACGACGCCACGCTTGACGGCATTGGCGGCTGGATTCGACAGACGTGCGGGCTGGAACAAATCGGCACCCCCGTTGGTTGGAGCATTTCATGACCGGCGTCGTCGTTCTCATCGTTGTCCTCGTGGCCGCCACCGCCTTCGGATTGTGGCGCCGCAGGGTCGACGGTCGCAT
The DNA here is from genome assembly GCA_945877545.1 of Bifidobacterium breve. GTDB lineage: Bacteria > Actinomycetota > Actinomycetes > S36-B12 > S36-B12 > WLND01. Next base: position 9,652 of record CAMCSO010000008.1, read on the forward strand.
GCGCGACACCGCTGATGGCCGGCCGGTTCCGGTGGCTGATGATGATGCTGAGGTGGGGATGGACGAGGAGCAGGGGGCGACGCTCGATGAGCGTGAGCTTGGCGCGCCTCTCGGGGCACGGGCCACCCTCCTGCAGTTCTCGACCGCGTTCTGCCAGCCGTGCCGTGCCACCCGCCGCATTCTCGATGAGGTGGCGGCGATGGTCGAGGGCGTCGTCCACATGGAGATCGATGCGGAGGCCCACCTTGACCTGGTACGCCGCCTTGACATCCGAAGAACCCCAACCGTGCTCATCCTCGATAGCGACGGGGTCATCCGCAAGCGCGCATCGGGGCTCCCTCGGAAGGTCGACGTGATCGCGGCGCTGGGAGCGGTCACCGGCCCTGCGAGTTCTTCGCAGTAGGCCAATTCGTCCACTAGTGCGAAATCACGTTGTCGCTGTCGGGCCATGTGATTAGCCTGCAAACTATGACCTCACCACTCGTGCCCGATGCCCGCACTACCGTTGACCCACGGGGGCCTCGATTCGGTGCGTCGATCACCGTCATCGTCCTTGCAGCGGCCCTCGTGACCGCTGGGTCACCCGTTGGCCTCGTGCTCATTGCCTGGCAGACCCTCGTCTTCGCGCTTGGCGCCTTCATCGGGCTCTATGCGCAGCCGTACGGGGTGATCTTTCGCAAGCTCATCTGCCCACGGCTGACGCCGCCGACGGAGCTTGAGGATGCAGCACCCCCCCGCTTCGCTCAGCTCGTCGGATTTGCGTTCCTCGCGATTGCGCTGGTCTCCACGCTCGCGGGAGCATCCGCCATCGCGATGGTGGCTGTCGGGTTCGCGCTGGCGGCAGCGTTCCTCAATGCTGCATTCAATTTCTGCCTCGGATGCGAGATGTACCTCATCAGCAAACGGGTCCTCGTTCGTGGGTGACCCCGGCTGGACCCTGATTCAGTAGACGAGTGCCTGCGTTAGGGGTGCGACCGCCTCCTCCACGAACGCGGTCGCTCCCTTGATGCGCACTCCGGGCAGGCAGTCCTCGGCGGTGATGCCCCGACGTTCTGCGCACTGAATGCACACGGTCACTGATCCCGAATCGAGGATCAGCGAGAGGAGGGCATCGAGCGGGGCGGAGCCGGCAAGTTCAAAGGCTGCAGCGCGTCCGGGCACCGCCAGCCATGCGGCCTCACCGGTCAGCCAGAGCGATACCGAAACCCCCGAGCTGACGGCTGCTGCGGCCACCGTAAAGGCCTGCGCGCACCGCTCGGGGTCGTCGGCGCCGGCGGTTGATTTAACGAGCAAGCGAACCGAACCCTCCGAGGCCATGAACGGTAGGCTGCCGCACATGATCGATGCCGTCTACACCGGACTCCTCGTGGCGTCACTTGCCGTGGCCGGGCTGGCGTGCTTCTTCATCGTTGTTCGGATGTTCAAGGGTCGGGCGTGAATATGGATGCAGGCAGCGAGTCGACAATCCCGGAGCAGTTGCTCCCACTCTCGTGGCTGATCGGCCGCTGGACCGGAGTCGGCACGGGCCAGTACCCGTCGATCGATGACTTCAGGTTCGGGCAGGAGGTTACCTTCTCGACCGATGGCCGGCCCTTCCTCAGTTATGCATCCCGGAGCTGGCTCCTCGACGACGACGGCAACCGGGTGCGTCCCCTTGCCACCGAATCAGGCTTCTGGCGGCCGCGACCCCACAACCAGGTGGAGGTCCAACTCGCCCATCCGACTGGATATTCGGAAATCTGGTATGGCAATGTCGAGATCACCGGTCTGGAGAACGCCCGCATCACCGGTGCCCGGGCTGAGCTTCGCACCGACATGGTGGGGCGAACCGAGAGTGCAAAGGAGTACGCCGGCGGGCACCGGCTCTATGGCCTCGTTGATGACCGTCTCCTGTGGACCTTCGATATGTCCGCCGTCGGCCAGCCCATCACCAATCACCTCGCGGCCACCTTGAATCGCGCCGATGACGGCGCGCCACCCGCATGATCGTCGACTGGGACCGACGCCTGCGCGAGCACGGGTTCCGCATCACCCCGCAGCGTCAACTCGTCCTTGAGGCGGTGGAGCGGCTACGTCACGGAACGCCCGAGGAGATCCTCGTTGAGGTCCAGCGCACGGCGTCCGGCGTCAACCTGTCGACCGTGTACCGCACCCTCGAAGTCCTCGAGGATGTCGGCCTCGTCACCCACGCTCACATCGGACATGGGGCACCGACCTACCACGCAGTCGACGAGCACATGCACATCCACCTGGTCTGCGACCTGTGCTCGAAAGTTTCCAGCGTGCCAGCCGAGGTGGCGTCGCAATTCGTGAGCAGTCTGAAGGCTGATCATGGGTTCGTCACCGATATTTCGCACGTCTCGATTCACGGCTGGTGCGTCGAGTGCGTCGAGGCATCTAGGGCTGACGCCGAGGTGAGCCCTCAGTGAGCGATGCTCCCCGCAGTGCCGTTCCACCGCCCGATGGCTCCGCCGACCCGCTCGTTGCGTGGCATTTCGGGGATCCCCATGGCGAGCAGCGCCGACTCTCGCAGGGCGAGGGGATCGTGGACCTGTCGAATCGAGGCGTGGTGACCGTCACGGGTGTTGATCGACTCTCGTGGCTGCATAGCCTCACTTCGCAGCATGTTGAGCACCTCGGTGCAGGGGAGTCTGCGCTCGCACTCATCCTCAGCCCGCACGGCCATGTCGAACACGAACTTCATCTCATCGACGATGGGGAGACCGCTTGGATCGTCACCCAGCCCGGCGCTGCCCCGGAACTCACCCGCTACCTCGACTCGATGCGGTTCATGCTCCGGGTTGAGGTAGCCGACGTTTCAGATGCCTTCGCCGTGGTCTGGGAGCCCTCCGCGCAGTCTGATGCGCATGCGCCCACGTGGGTGGTGCCCGAGCCCTTCGCTTCCCGGGGCTATCGAGGCCGCGAAGTCATCATCGCGCGCGCGGCACTCACAGCCCGGCTCGACGAGGCCGCGCCCGCCGGCACCTGGGCCCTCGAGGCGATACGCGTGGCGGCTGCAATGCCGCGACTGGGCCAGGAGACCGACCACCGAACGATCCCGCACGAGGTGGGCTGGATCCCGGCTGCGGTCCACCTGCAGAAGGGGTGCTATCGAGGTCAGGAGACCGTGGCCCGCGTGCAGAACCTCGGGAAGCCGCCGCGCCGACTGGTGCTCCTTCACCTAGATGGCTCTGATGAGGTAACCCTCGCGCATGGTGATCCGGTCTTCTCTGGCGATCGGGAGGTCGGTTGGGTCGGCTCGTTCGCACGTCATTTCGAACTCGGGCCGGTAGCGCTCGCCATCGTCAAGCGGAATGTCACGGTTGATGCCCCGCTAGTGGTGCGCCACGTGATCGGGGACGGGACACCGTCCGCGCGAACTGCAGAGATAGCAGCGGCGCAAGAAACAATCGCCCCACCCACCTAACCCCCCCTCCATTCATCTAGCCCAGAATCCGGGTGAGATGAATGAATTTGTGTCGTTTCGAGGCTGATTCGTTCATCTGGCCCAGAATCCGGGTGAGATGGGTCGAGGGGTTAGCGGGTGGTGTCGAGGGTGATCGTCATGGGTCCGTCGTTGACGAGTTGGACGCGCATATCGGCGCCGAAGATCCCCGTTGCGACCCTGGCTCCCCTCGCACGGAAGCGCTCGGCGAAGGCATCGACGAGGGGCTCGGCCAGTTGTCCGGGTGCAGCGGCGTCCCACGTGGGCCTTCGGCCCTTGCGAGTCTCGGCGTAGAGCGTGAACTGGCTGATGACGAGCACTGGGAGTCCGAGATCGGACGCGGAGACCTCCCGGCCGACATCAGGGGCGAGTGACACCCCTGCCACTCTCGCGTGCTCGTGTCCGAAGATTCGCAGGTCGTAGATCTTGTCGGCGAGGGAGAATGCGAGGGGCTCATCATCGTCATGTGTGATCCCGATGAGGACGACAAGTCCGGGTCCATCGAATGAGCCGACGACGGTGCCAGCGACTGCGACCGAGGCCCCATCAGCCCGTTGCACCACCGCTCTCACGAGCCCAGCGTGCCATCATGCGCCCGTGACACAACACGGGCCCGTCGTCCTCGCCGACGTCGTGCGAAACGGATTCGTTGAGGGCACCGAGGTTGGGCACGCCGTGCTCGTGGCCCCGGATGGTCAGGTCGAGCGTGAGTTGTGGATCCGGCAGGGCAAGGCCCCGCGATCAATTGCCATGAACTGCTCGGGCGAGCACACGGCGATGCTGGCGACCCGCGGAGCCAATCGCCCACATCCGGGTCGATGACTGCGGTTCACCCGTGCCGGCAATGAGCGCCGCTTGCTATTGCACGCAGCCCCGCTTGCAAAAGCAAGCGGGTTCAGGCACCATGGCGTCATGGCACGAATCGACGTCAGCGGCCTCGGGGATTACATCAAGGCGCAACGGGACCAGGCGCAGATGTCCCTGCGCCAACTCGCAAACGCTGCGGAGATTTCCAATCCTTACCTGAGTCAGGTGGAACGGGGGCTGCGTAAGCCCAGTGCCGACATCCTCGCTCGCATTGCCCAGGGACTGCGGATCTCCGCTGAGACCCTGTATGTGCAGGCTGGGATTCTGGCCGAGCGGGAAGGCGATGAGACCGTCACAACGGCGATCGCATCCGACTCGACCCTCACCGAACGGCAGCGAACCACGCTGCTGCAGATCTACGCCGCCTTCCAAGCAGAGAATCGCGGCAATCGAGAGGACACCGATCAACATGACTGAGCAGACCACGAACCCGAAGGCCACCGTCAAACCGAAGGCCACCACCAAATCGAAGACCGCCACCAAGTCGAAGACCGCGACCACAGCCAAGGAGACCGCACGGTTCAGCCTGCCCTTCGCGGTCCCGACGTTCGACCTGCCGAAGGTCGATCTCTCGAAGGTCGATCTCTCGAAGGTCGACCTGCCGAAGGTCGATCTGTCGAAATTTGATCCGCGCGAACTCGACGTGCACGCGTTGGCATCCACCGCGAAAGATGCCGCCGTGAGCGCGAAGAGGAAGGCAACTGCTGTATCGAACGACGTTCGTAAGAACATCACCCACACGGTCACCCTCGTTCGAGAGGCCGTAGGAATCTGACCGCCTCACGATGGTTGCGCGGCGTGCGTTAGCGTGTTGGAATGTTTGGAGCCGTTCAGGGCCTTGTCATCTACGCGCTGTGGATCGTCCTTCTTATTGTCAAAGGGGTCGCATTCATTGATTGTGTCCGTCGACCGCCGCAGGCGTTCCCGGCAGTAGGCCGAAAGTCCAAGGTGCTGTGGCTGGTCCTCACCGGCCTAGCCGCCCTAGTCGGCTTGCTTCCGGGGTTGACTCTGGAGCTCTTCGGGATCGCGGGAACAGTCATCGCGCTGGTGTACCTCTTCGACGTACGACCCAAGATCATCGACATCACCAGTCGCTGATCTACCGCCTTCCCTGTGCTGCGACGGCGGCTGACGCCTCAGCGGCAGCGGCAGGATCGAGGTACTCGCCCCCGCGGACGATCGGCCGAAGTGACTCGTCGAGCCGGTAGACGAGCGGAATGCCCGTGGGGATATTGAGGCCGGCAATCTCGGTGTCGGAGATGCCGTCGAGGTGCTTGACGAGGGCTCGAAGGGAGTTGCCGTGCGCAGCGACGAGGACGGTGAGCCCGGCACGCAGGTGCTCGGCGACGATGACGTCCTCCCAGTAGGGGATGAGTCGGTGGACGACGTCGGCGAGACACTCGGTCGCCGGGCGGGTCTCGGGCGGGAGCGCTGAGTAGCGGGGGTCATGGGTCTGCGCCCACTGGTCCTCGGGGTCGATGGGCGGAGGTGGCACGTCGTAGGAGCGACGCCACAGCATGAACTGCTCCTCGCCATATTCCGCCAACGTCTCCTTTTTGTTCTTGCCTTGAAGGGCGCCGTAGTGTCGCTCGTTCAGGCGCCAGTTTCGGATGACGGGGATCCAGTGCCGGTCGCAGGCGTCAAGGGCCAGCTGTGAGGTTCGGATGGCACGACGGAGCAGCGAGGTGTGAACAACATCGGGGAGGAGGCCGGCCTGGGCGAGGAGTTCGCCGCCGCGGATGGCCTCGGCGACACCCTTCTCATTGAGGTCGACGTCGACCCAGCCGGTGAATAGGTTCTTCGCATTCCACTCGCTCTCGCCGTGGCGGAGCAGGATGAGGGTGTACGGGGCATTCGTGGCTGAAGTCATCGTCATATTCTGCCGGGGTCGGCCAAATGATCGATGAGGTGCTCGAAGGCAGCGAGGTTCTCGGTCGACTCCCCGCGGCTTTTCCGCCACGCCCACTCCCGTCGGATTGCTGACGCGAAACCGATTTCGAGCACCGTGTTGAACGCGCCGTCGGAGTATTCGAGCGCGGAGCCTAGAAGCCGGTCGAGTTCGTCATCATTGAGCGAGGTGAGCGGCACCTTGCCGGTCAGGTAGATATCGCCGAGGTGATCGATGGCGAACGCGACGCCATACATGCGGCGGTTCTGCTCAAGGAGCCACGCATGAACGGCAGGCGCTTGCTCGTCTGGTTTTCGAGCGACGAATGCATTGATGGTGAGGGCGTGCGGGCCGATGGTGAGGGAGACGTTGGTCTTGAGTTTGCGGGTGCCCGGCAGTTCGACAACGAAGGTGTCCGGGGTTGAGCGCTCGAATTCGATCCCGGCGCGCTGGAGAAAGCCCTCGAGGTAGTCGGAGGGGGCAGGTGACGTCATGAGCGACCGGCGGCGAGCGGGATTCGCCCAGCACTGCCCGCCATGGCACGCGCGTAGGTGTCGAGAAGTCCCGTCGTGGTGGCGGCCCACCCGAATGAGGCCGCATGCATTCGGGCGCCGCGCGAGAGCTCAGCGAGCCGCTCCGGATTGTCGATGAGGTGACGCAGGACGGTCGCGTAGTCGCGGGGATCGTGACCCTCGACGAGGACCCCGCTCGTCTCATGGAGGACCGCCGTGCGAAGACCGCCGACGGCAGCAGCGACCACGGGGGTTCCGCACGCCTGTGCCTCGACGGCCACGAGCCCGAAGGACTCGGAATATGAGGGAACGACAGTGACGTCGGCGGCCCGGTACCAATCGGCGAGCATCTGACGATCCCCCGGCGGTTCGAATCGAACGATGTCGGCGATGCCGAGATCGGCTGCGAGGTCGCTCAGCGAGGTGGGGTGTTCGAGTCCGGTCCCTGACGGCCCGCCGCACACAACAACGAGCAGGCGTGATCGAAGCACAGGGTCGGTCTCGAGCAATCTCGCTGCCGCGCGCAGCAGGATGTCGGGCGCCTTGAGGGGCTGGATGCGTCCGACGAACAGGAGGATCACGGAATCCTCCGCGAGTCCGAGCCGACGTCGGGAGACACCGGGCTCACCGGGAGTGAACTGCTCAAGATCGACTCCTGGGTGGACGACATCGACGGCCTGGGGATCGGCTCCGTAAAGGTCGATCAGTTGCCGGGCCTCATCGGCGGTGTTCGCCACGAGCCGGGCGGCGGCGGCAACGACCTGTTCCTCGCCGATGACACGCACCATCGGCTCCGGGTTATCGCCATCCGCGAGTTCGAGATTCTTCACCTTCGCCATGGTGTGCATTGAGTGGACGAGCGGTACGCCCCAGCGCTCTGAGGCCAGCCAACCCACCTGGCCCGAGAGCCAGTAGTGCGAGTGGATGAGGTCGAACCAGCCCTCAGGATGGGTTGCCTCCACCCGCATTACGCCCGATGTGACCGCGCACAACTGCCCGGGGAGATCTGCTTTGAGGAGGCCCTCGTACGGCCCCGCGGTGACATGCCGTACGAGCACTCCCGGGGCGAGTTCAAGGGCGGGCGGAAGATCCGACGAGGTTGCGCGAGTAAAGATCTCGACGGCGGTGCCGGCGGCGGCGATGCGCTTCGCGGTCTCGACGACGTAGACATTCATTCCGCCGGCGTCGCCAGTGCCGGGCTGGTCCAGCGGCGAGGTGTGGATAGAAAGAACGGCGATTCGAGAGGGTAGAGAACTCATGAGTCGTTGTGCGGTCACGGTTCACCTCACCCTCGCGCATTCACCGTGGACGATAATCTAATCCAGACTGACCCCGACGTACGGCTCCCCGGTCACGATCGTGATGACGCGACGAGTCACGGAGACCGCGTGATCAGCGTAGCGCTCGTAGTAGCGGGAGAGCAGGGTCACGTCGATGGCTGCCTCCACTCCGTGGGTCCAGGATTCAGACAGGACGATTGTGAAGAGCTCACGGTGCAGGCGGTCCATCTCTTGATCGTGTGCGGCGATGTCGGCCGCGCGTGAGACGTCCTTCGTTGCAATGACAGCCCCGGTCTTGGAGACGATCGCTTCGGCGAGGCCGCCCATGACGGCGAATGTTCCACGAAGCTCCTGCGGAACTGCGGGCCTTGGGTAGCGCATCCGAGCCTGCTTCGCCACATGCTCAGCGAGGTCGCCCATGCGCTCGAGGGATGCGGCGATCCGAAGGGCCCCGATTACAACGCGAAGGTCGCCGCCCACCGGCTGCTGAATGGCGAGGAGGTCAAAGCATCGTTCCTCGACAGCCGCGGTGAGCAAGTCAACTTCAGCATCCCCATCGATGACGGCCTCGGCTACTCGAAGGTCGGCGTCGAGCAACGACCTGGTGGCCTGGTTCATCGCCGAACCCACCAGTCGGGTCATCTGCACGAGATCGTTGTTGACCGACACAAACTCGTCGCTATATTCGACTTTCATGTACGAAGTTTAGAGAGGTTCGAAAGAATTCCGCTCAGTCCTTGAACATGTCGACTTCGCGAACAGTTGAGTATGTCATGGGAAACTATACGAACACCCGATGAACCTCGGATGAACCCTCGGTAGCAGCCCAGCGCATTGCGATCTGATCCCTCAGTTCGCCCGTAGGCTTCACACGTGACTAGCAGACTCATCTCAGCAGATGCTCTGCGAAATGACGCCGTTGATTCGCGATCCGGCGGTCTTCCGGTCGTGCCAGACGAGGTCGTTCGAGTCCTGAGTGTGCTTCCCTCCGCATCGCTGGTTGTAAGTGCCGATGGCGTGGTGCTCCGGGCGAGTGCTAGGAGCCAGGCGCTCGGGCTTGTCAGCCGCAGTTTCGTCACGGTGCCCGAGATCTCCCGTCTGATTGAAAAGGTTGCACTTGACGGAGAGGCTCGCGAGCAGGAGATGCGCGTTCGGCGGCCACCCCTCGGGCGCGAACTGCTTGAGCTCAGGGTCAGGATTGCTCCTCTGGGAACAGGCGCAATTCTCGTCCTCATCGACGACCTCGCCGAGGAGCGAAGAGTTGACGCGGTGAGGCGTGATTTCGTTGCGAACGTCAGCCATGAGCTCAAGACACCCGTCGGCGCACTGTCGCTGCTGGCCGAGGCGGTACTGGCGTCGAGTGAGGATCCGGGCCAGGTTCGTCACTTCGCCGAGCGCATGCAACTCGAGGCTGCCCGGCTCAGTCACCTCGTTCAGGACGTGATCGACCTGTCAAGGCTTCAGGGTGATGATCCTCACACCCATGCGGAAATCGTCGATGTTGATGACCTCGTCGACCGCTCGATCGACGAGGTTCGAACCGTCGCAACTGCCAGCAGCGTTGACTTCATCGTCGGGACGTCCACGCGCGCTTCGATCTACGGTGACCGCGGGCAATTGCAGACCGCGATTCGCAACCTCCTCGCCAATGCGGTGGCCTACTCACCGGAGGGCACGAGGGTGGCCATTGAGGCGCGCGTGACCGGTTCAATGGTCGAGATCATGGTGAAGGACCAAGGGATCGGCATCCCGACAAACGATCTCGACCGAATATTCGAGCGCTTCTATCGGGTTGACCCCGCCCGCTCGCGGGTGACGGGCGGCACCGGCCTAGGCCTGTCGATTGTGAAGCACGTGTGTCAGAACCACGGTGGGGAGTGCACTGCGTGGTCCGAGGTTGGCGTCGGATCGACCTTCACCCTCAGACTGCCCCTGTATGGGTCCGACCCAGATTCGGTGCTGGAGGCGCAGCCCATCTCGCTTGAAAATGTTTCGATTCCGAATGCAGAGGTGCTCGCGTGACGCGTTTGCTCGTAGTTGAGGACGAGGAGTCATTCTCGGACGCACTGTCGTTCATGCTGCGCCGTGAGGGGTACGAGGTTGTCGTCGCAGGCGATGGGCTCAAGGCCATGGATGAGTTTGACCGGCATGGTGCCGATCTCGTGCTCCTTGACCTGATGCTCCCTGGGATTTCGGGGACTGAGGTGTGCCGGCTCATTCGCGCAAAGTCGACCGTGCCGATCATCATGCTCACCGCGAAGGACGGCGAGGTCGACAAGGTCGTGGGGCTCGAACTTGGCGCAGACGACTACGTCACGAAGCCGTTCTCGTCTCGGGAGTTGCTCGCTCGAGTTCGTGCCGTCCTCCGCAGACACGGCGAGATCGACGAGTTGCTCCCGGCGGTGGTTGAGGCAGGCCCGGTTCGACTTGACGTTGACCGGCATGCGGTCTCGGTTCGCGGTTCCACGGTGAGCCTGCCGCTGAAGGAATTCGACCTGCTGGAACTCCTCGTCCGGAACTCAGGAAGAGTCCTCACCCGCGCACAGTTAATCGACCGGGTGTGGGGGGCCGACTACGTCGGGGACACCAAGACCCTTGACGTACACATCAAGCGACTGCGAGCCAAGGTTGAGACCGATCCGGCGAATCCGGTCAATATTCAGACCGTTCGGGGCCTGGGCTACCGATTCGAGTCCTGATCGCTTGGCCGAGGGTGCTGCGGTCGGGGTGAAGTGCCGTTATCGGGGGGCGGATGCCGGATTCGGGGCGATGCCCTCATAGCTGCCGACCGCCGGAACGCTCAATACCGAGAAGGACGTCGTCCCGGCCCGCTCGAACTGCATCGTCACCGGGACGAAGGCGCTCGACGCGATGTTGAGGTCGTAGGTGTTCAGCCAGAAGTCGCTGTCGTAGCCGAAGTTCACTGCAGCGCTTGGTGCAAGTTCGCCGGCGCCGGGGGTGATGTAGGCGGGGACACCGTTGATCGTCAGGCCGACGAGGTGGTCGTGCTCCCGACCGGTATTCACGAGGGTCGTAATGAGCGTGCCGCTCGCCGAACCCTCCGGGCCGGTAATGAGCGTCGCATTCTCGATGCGCAGATCACCGACGATCTGCTGCGTGCCGTTGCCGGAATTCATCGAACTCTGCGTGGTTGTTGTGGCGTCAGGTCCGTTGAAGCAGCCGGCTAGCAGCGGGGCCGCCGCGAGGGCGCATGCGCCAATGAGCAGGGCAGATCGTCGGGGGGTCAGATTCAGTCGTGTCGTCGTCACAGCTCAAGGGTAGCGGCAGGATTTCAGGCGTGCCGTCGCGTGGTAGCCTAGGCCTTCGGAAAGGGGCTTCACTTCATGGTTTTTAGCGTCGGCGACACTGTTGTTTACCCGCACCACGGGGCTGCACTCATAGAGGCTCTGGAAATTCGCACCGTTCGAGGTGAAGAACGCGAGTACCTCGTCCTTCGGGTTGCGCAGGGTGATCTCACCGTGCGGGTCCCCTCGGACAACGTCGACCTCGTCGGGGTCCGCGATGTGGTGAACCAAGAAGGCCTCGATCGCGTGTTCAACGTACTTCGCCAGCCCTACACCGAGGAGCCGACCAACTGGTCGCGCCGGTACAAGGCAAATCTCGAGAAACTTGCGTCAGGCGACGTCATTAAGGTTGCCGAGGTTGTTCGTGATCTGTGGCGCCGTGAACGAGAGCGGGGCCTGTCCGCAGGCGAGAAGCGCATGCTGGCGAAGGCTCGGCAGATCCTCGTAAGTGAACTGGCCCTGGCCGAGAAGACCGATGAGGACAAAGCCGAGGCGATCCTCGACGAGGTCCTCGCCTCCTAGGTCGCGGTGACAGCCGAACGGCGAACCGCGGCCATCGTTCCCGCTGCGGGGCGCGGCGAGCGACTCGGTCCGGGCGCCCCAAAGGCACTTCGGTTGCTTGGGGGCGCTCCACTGCTCGTGCACGCTGTTCGGGCATTGAGTGCCTCGCATGCCATCGACTTGATCATCGTGGCGGCGCCCATCGACCAACTTGACCTCGTCCGCAACCTTCTCGATCAACCTGACCTTTCGACTGAGATCGAGGTGGTCGCAGGTGGCGAGTCTCGTCAGGAGTCGGTAGCCCTCGCGCTCCTGTCACTGCGCCCGGATATCGAGTTCGTTCTCGTGCATGACGCGGCCCGGCCGCTCGCCCCGGTGGAACTCGTCGCCTCAGTTGCTGCGGCCTTGCACGCGGGAAACCCCGCAGTCGTACCGGGCCTTCCTGTCGTCGATACGGTCAAGAAGGTAGATGGCGACGATTACGTGTTGGCGACGATCGATCGGCGCCCTCTGCGGGCGATCCAGACTCCCCAGGGCTTCGCTAGGGCCGTTCTTCAGTCGGCGCACGCATTGACCGACCAATATGAGAGTTCGACGACCGATGATGCGAGCCTAGTTGAGCTCTCTGGCCAACAGGTGCTCGTTATTCCCGGGCACGAGGAGGCATTCAAGGTGACCCGGCCCATCGACCTCGTGTTGGCCGAGGCCCTCCTCGCGCGCCGCCGGGCCTCTGGCAATGTTTCATGAATGGCCTCCCCCTTATTGGGATCGGCACCGACGTGCACGCCTTCGCAGAGGGGAGGCCACTGTGGCTGGCCGGGCTCCTGTGGCCCGGCGAGACCGGACTCGCCGGACACTCCGATGCTGACGTCGCGGCGCATGCTCTTTGCGACGCACTCCTTTCGGCCGCCGGACTAGGTGATCTTGGCGAGGTGTTCGGGACCGATGATCCGAGGTGGTCCGAGGCAGCCGGGGTCACCCTCCTCGCGCACACTGCCCAAATTGTTCGTGATGCGGGCTTCACGATCGGAAACGGCTCAGTTCAGGTCATCGGCAACCGGCCCCGGGTTGGCCGCCGTCGAGAGGAGGCGCAGGACGTCATGAGTGCCGCGATCGGTGCACCTGTCCGGGTTTCTGGCACGACCGCCGACGGTCTTGGTCTCACCGGTAGGGGAGAGGGCGTGGCTGCGATCGCGGTGGCGACCGTGATGGCAGGGGTACGGTGAGCGCATGTTGATCGAGTTGCCCGAATCAGTTTCAACGATCTTCGACGCGCCGGAGTTCGCCACCCTCGCGACCCTTCAAACGGACGGCCAGCCGCAGCTGTCCGTCGTATGGGTAGTGCGCGATGGCCACGACCTTCTCATGTCGACAGTCAAGGGTCGCCAGAAGCATCGCAACCTCGAGCGTGATCCGAGGGCGACGGTGCTCGTGTATCCCAAAGCGAACCCGTACTCGTATGTCGAGGTGCGGGGCACGGTGACGATGACCGAGCAGGGTGGGCGCGAGCTCATCGACCGTCTGAATCGGGAGTACACCGGCGGGGATCGTTACACGATGGACGACGGCACCGAAAATATCCGCGTTGTCATCCGGCTGATCCCGTCGAAAGTCATCGTGCTCTAGCCCCTGTCGCGTCCACGCTCACCATCCCCGCCGCCCGTCCAAGTATTTGAACCACGACATCGACCAACGACGAGAAGATCGGTAACCCCGCCGTGCCCCTATCCCTGTACGACACTGCTACGCGGGCCACCCGCGAGTTTGTCCCCATCGTCCCTAGCAAGGTTGGGATCTACCTATGCGGCGCGACCGTTCAGGCGCCGCCGCACGTGGGGCACATCCGAAGCGGCGTTTCGTTCGACGTCCTTCGTCGTTGGCTCATTGCGAGAGGCTACGACGTGACATTCGTCCGCAACGTCACCGATATCGATGACAAGATCATCCACAACGCAGGACATGACGACCTGCCCTACTGGAACCTAGCCATGCGAAACGAGCGGGCATTTAGCCGGGCCTATGAGGTTCTCGGCTGCATTCCACCGACCTACGAGCCACGCGCGACCGGTCACATCCCGGAGATGATCGCGTTGATGGAGCGGCTCATCGAGCGCAACCATGGCTACGCAGCGAAGGGCGATGTCTACTTCGATGTGCGGAGTTTTGACGGCTACGGTTCGCTCAGCGGCCAGCGTATCGACGACATGCTCGCCTCACCTGACTCGGCAGCACAGGAGAAGCGTGACCCGCGCGACTTCGCTATGTGGAAGGCGGCCAAGCCCGGGGAGCCGGCATGGCAGTCGCCTTGGGGGCCGGGACGGCCGGGTTGGCATGTTGAATGCTCGGCGATGGCAGGCAAATACCTCGGGGAACAGTTTGACATTCATGGTGGCGGTCTAGACCTCATCTTCCCCCACCACGAGAACGAGATCGCGCAGTCCAAGGCGGCCGGCTGGGCGTTCGCGAACCTGTGGATGCATAACGCCTGGGTGACGACCTCGGGTGAAAAAATGAGCAAATCACTCGGAAATTCGCTCCTCGTTGAGGAGGTTGTTAAGCGGATCGCACCGGTCGAACTGCGCTATTACTTGGTCAGCGCCCACTACCGATCGATGCTCGAGTACTCCGACACATCGGTGGCAGAGGCCGGACAGGGTTATCGCCGGATCGAGGGTTTCCTCCGGCGTTCCTGGGAGATGATTGGGGATGGTCGAGCGGTTCCGGAGGTAGATCCGGCGCTGCGTCTGCAAGGTTTCGACGATGCAATGGACAATGACCTAGCCGTGCCGCAGGCGCTAGCCGTTCTCCACGAGGAGGTTCGCCGAGGCAATGCCGCGCTCACGGCGCAAAACATCACAGACGTGGAGGGAGCCTTTGGCGCGACCCTCGCCATGATCGACGTATTCGGCTTGAACCCCTGGGATCCGCTGTGGGCGACCGGTGAGAATGCGGGCACGCAGGCCACGGAGGTCATTGACGCCCTTGTGCAGGTGCTCATGAAGCAGCGGCAGGAGGCGAGGGCCCGCAAGGATTTCGCTGCTGCCGACGCAATTCGTGACGGGCTGGACCAGATCGGCATACGGATCGAAGACACCGCGCAGGGCGCGCGCTGGACGCTTGAAAAGTAGGGACTGAACATGGCTGGCAACTCTCAGCGTCGCGGTGCGATGCGCAACGAGGGCACGAAGAAGGGCGCAACCGTCGGGTCGGGCGGGCAGCGACGTAAGCAGTTGAAGGGTCGGGGCCCGACCCCCAAGGCAACCGAACGCTCGTACCACCCGGCCGCTCGCCGCGAGCGTGCAGCGGTGAAGCGCGCCGACGAGGCGAAGGATCGACCGCCGGCATCGGCGCGACGTCGCACTGCTCGTGAGGAAGCCAGCATGCTCATCGGCCGTAACCCGGTTGTCGAGGCCCTGCGCGCCAAGGTCCCAGCGAAAGCGCTTTATGTTCAGGTGAAGATGGAGAGCGATGATCGCTGGCGGGAGGCCCTGCGATTGGCAGTGGCCTTCAATATCCCCGTGCTTGAGGTATCTCACACCGATATGGATCGGCTGACCGACGGTGGCGTCCACCAGGGTCTCGCACTCGCAGTCCCGGCCTACGACTACGCCGACCTCACTGACGTGTCGACCGGCTCCCTGCTCGTCGCACTCGATGGGGTGACCGACCCACGCAATCTCGGGGCGATAGTGCGATCAGCCGCCGCATTCGGCGCCGACGGCGTCATCATCCCGAGCAGGCGCTCGGCTGGAGTCACCGCAGGGGCATGGAAAGCGTCAGCGGGTGCGCTCTCCCGGGTTCGGGTTGCGCAGGTTACAAATCTGACGCGCTCCCTTGAAACGCTCCAGCAGCAGGGCTTCACCGTGGTGGGCCTCGCGGCCGACGCGCCGCAGTCGGTGAGCGGTCTGCCGGCCGATGTGCTGACCGACAAGATCGTCCTTGTCATCGGCTCCGAGGGTGAGGGGCTCTCGCGACTCGTCGGCAAGACGTGTGACTGGATAGCAAAGATCGGCATGCGGTCTGATACCGAGTCGCTCAATGCGTCGGTGGCCGCGGGCATTGCGCTTCACTCGGTCTTCGCTGCCCGATCCTGATCTCGGGCGCGGCGCCCAAATGCTGCGGCGGCGAGTGGAAATACGAGAACCGAGAGCGCCCCGGCCCCAACGAGGGCCGCGGCGTTCTCGGGTCTCATGATGCCGGCCTGTGTTTCGAGGGTCGTCACGGCGACGATGATCGGAAGGCCTGTCGCTACGAGCAGTGAGAAGCGGGCTCGCTGACGATTGTCCGGCAGGGCCTTGCGGTAGATGAAGTACTGCGGGATGCCTCGGACAAGGAGCAGGAGCAGGAAGAACAAAGCCAGTAGCAACGGGTTCTCGATGATCGAATCGATGTCGAGGTTGGCCCCGGAAGTGATGAAAAACACCGGGACGAGAAATCCGAATCCGATTGCCTCGACCTTGGCAGACAGGACGGACTCCTTGCTCGGCGGCGAGAACCGCCGGACGATGACGCCGGCGGCGAAGGCACCGAGCACAGCATCGAGGCCGAATCCATCAGCAATCGCGAGCAGGAGAATGACAATGAGCATTGTCAGCCGAACGGCGGTCTGAGCGCTGGTGTGATGACCTTGCTTGATGAGGGCGGCAAGGCGCGCGCTTCTCAACTGTTTGGGGATGATCGCAAGGCCGACCGCGATGACGGCGAACGCCGCCAGCGTGATGAGGGCTAGAAACTTGGACTGCGAGCCGAGGAGTACGGCGATGGCGATGATGGGTCCGAACTCACCCCAGGCGCCTGCGCCCATAAAGAAGCGTCCGAATGGCCCGGTGAGTTCCCCGGAATCGCGAAGCACGGGTAGAAGCGTTCCAAGCGCCGTGGAGGTGAGGGCGATCGAAACCCCCATGAAGTCATCGATGACGCCGGTCGCCTGAAGGACTCCTGAGACGATTCCAGCGATGAGTAGGGAGATGCCCCACCCAGCAGCGGCTAGACGGCCACTTCTACCGCGAACGGAGTTCTGTTCAAGCTCAAGTCCGGCCAGGAAGAAGAGCATCGCAAGGCCGAGATCCGATAGAAGCATGATCGGCGGGGTGACGCTGATGAATCGAAGCGCCTCCGGGCCGAGAAGGATGCCAAAGCCGATGAGGAGTACGACATCGGCGATGCGCAACCGAAGCATGCCCACGATGAGCGGTACGAGTGCGGCGATGAGCGCAATAGCGAAAAGGGAAACGAGGTCGTTGCTCACGCAGGAAGCCTTTCATGGCATGGGAATCAGCACAGGGCGCCGGTCTCGTCTCGTTGCTCCTCCTATTGTGAGGTACGAAGACGGCTGCGTCCCGGAGTTGAGATGAACTGGCAGGATGCTGTCATGTCTCGTCCTGTCATCGGCCTTACCTGCTACCTCGAACCGGCGAAATGGGGGGCCTGGAATATCGAGGCCGCACTCCTGCCGCACTGGTACGTCGATCTCTTCCAAGAGGCCGGGGCTCACGTCGTGATCCTTCCGCCCGACACTGATCTTGATGTAGGGGTGCTCGATCGTCTCGACGGCCTTGTGATTGTCGGGGGCGCCGACGTGAATCCAGCCTCGTACGGGGAGCCCGCTCACGAGACGAGCGATAAGCCACGCGAGAGCCGTGATTCCTCAGAGACCAACCTCTATCGGGGCGCCCGGGATCGAGACATGCCGGTGCTTGGTGTCTGCCGGGGCCTGCAGGTCATGGCGGTCGCGCATGGCGGGTCGCTGCATCAGAATCTCCCGGACGTCTCCATGCTGGTACACCGTGTGCGGCCGGGGGAATTTGTTGAACACCCAGCTACCTTTACCGAAGGGTCGGTTATCGCCGAGGCGCTCGGTTCAACGAGCGTGGTTGTAAACTCGTCGCATCACCAAGCCGTGAAGGACCCCGGTGATCTCATCGTGACGGGATTGGCGCCGGATGGCACGATCGAGGTGTGCGAGGATCCCACCTCCTCCTTCTGTGTAGGAGTCCAGTGGCATCCGGAGCATCCCGACCGCAGAATTGCCGACCTCGGGCTCATCACGAGGTTCCTTGATGCCGCACGACTCCATCGCGACAGCCAGTAGCAGTGCTCGCCTGCGCGGCTCAATTGCGGTTGAGCGTCGGTGACCTCGCCGGCAACCGTGCTGCTGCGCGGCGGGCGATCCAGGAGGCAGCGCAGGCCGGTGCCAAACTCATCGTCCTTCCCGAACTCACGGTGTCCGGTTACGTCTTCACGGGCCGGGCTGAAGCGGGCACCCTGAGCGAGGAACTGACCGGCCCAACGGTGACCGAGTGGACACACCTCGCTGCAGTGCTCGACATGGTCATCGTGGGGGGCATTGCCGAACGCGGCGCTGCCGGCGCGCTCTACAACACCGCGGTCATTATCGACCCAACGGGCCTGCGTGCCTCCTATCGCAAGGCGCACCTTTGGGATCTCGAGAAGGAGATCTTCATCGCTGGCGATGAGCCTGCGCCGGTGATCGAAACCGGCATCGGCCGAATTGCCGCGATGGTCTGCTACGACCTTGAATTCCCAGAATGGGTCCGACCCGTCGCCCTCGGTGGTGCTGACATTCTCTGCGTTCCGACGAACTGGCCGCTCGCCACGCGACCCGAGGGCGAGCGACCCGGCGAGGTCATCCGAGCCCAATCCGCCGCCTCGACAAACCGGCTCTACGTCATCGCTGCCGATCGATGCGGCATCGAGCGCGGGGTCATGTGGACCGGTGGCAGCGTCATCATCGATCCGGACGGCTTTCCAATCGCCGGCCAGAGCAGTGCCGATGAGCCCGCACTCCTGTTCGCCGAGGTCGATGTTGCCCGGGCACGTCACAAGTTTCTTGGAGAGCGCAATGACGTACTTGGCGACCGGCGAACCGACCTCTACTGATCACAAGGCCACCCGTGTCTACAGCGGCGTGACGTAGGCCCCAGAAATCCCGCCATCGATGAGGAAGTTCGACGCCGTGAGGAATGAGGAGTCGTCGCTGGCGAGGAATGCGACGGCGGCTGCTAGCTCGCTGGGCTCACCGAACCGCCCCATTGGAATATGAACGAGTCGGCGCGCCGCACGCTCAGGGTCCTTCGCGAACAACTCGATGAGCAGCGGCGTATTCACTGGTCCGGGGGAGAGCGCATTGACCCTGATGCCTGAGCGGGCAAACTGAACGCCAAGTTCGCGGCTCATCGCGAGGACACCGCCCTTGGACGCGGTGTAGGAGATCTGTGAGGTGGCGGCCGCCATCGTGGCAACGAAGGAGGCGGTGTTGATGATCGACCCCTTACCCTGCTCGAGCATGTAGGGGAGGACCTCCTTGCAGCACAGATACACGCTGGTGAGGTTGACCTCCTGTACCCGGCGCCAGGCGTCGATGCCGGTCTCGAGGATTGAATCATCGTCGGGGGGTGAGATGCCCGCGTTGTTGAAGGCGATGTCGATGCTGCCGTAGCTCTCCTTCGCCGTGCGGAACATGGTGGCGACATCCTCGGCGCTCGTCACATCGGTCTTGACGAAGATGCCGTCGACCTCGGCGGCGGCTGCCTCTCCCGACGCCGGATCGACGTCGCCGATGACGATCCGGGCACCCTCGTCGGCGAGGCGCCGGACCGAAGCCAGACCGATGCCACTCGCGCCACCGGTAACCACCGCGACGCGGCCCTCAAGTCGACGGCACTTGCTTTCGTTCATTGATTCCTCTTTCGTCATCGATTGGGCGTACGCCAAAGGTTCGGCGGCGTCAGTCTTCAGTGCTGATGAACACGTTCTTCGTTTCGGTGAACGCATCGAGGGCATCTGGGCCGAGTTCGCGGCCGAGTCCCGACTTCTTGTATCCCCCAAAGGGGGTCCAGTAGCGAACCGAGGAATGTGAGTTAACCGACAGGTTTCCGCTTTCGACCCCCCGCGCCACGCGAATTGCGCGACCGACGTCGCGTGACCAGATGGACCCGGACAGCCCATATTCGGAGTCATTTGCCATGCGGATGGCGTCAGCCTCGTCCTCGAAGGTTGCGACGACCACGATCGGGCCGAAGATCTCCTCGCGGTAGGCGCGGTCCTGCTCTGTTGCGGTGAGGACTGTCGGGGGGAGCCAGTAGCCGGGCCCGGTTGGGCAGGTTCCCTGAAAGGCGATCGGCGCATCGTTAGGAAGGAACGTTCGAACCGTGTCGAATTGACCCTTAGAGATGAGCGGACCCATCTCGGTGCGCTCATCTGCTGGGTCACCGACAGCGACCCCTTTCACAGCAGGTTCGAGCAGTTCCATAAAGCGGTCGTAGACGCTTCGCTGGACGAGAATCCGCGAGCGCGCACAGCAATCCTGTCCGGCGTTATCGAAGACGCCATAGGGGGCGGTTGCTGCCGCCTTCTCGAGGTCGGCGTCTGCAAACACGATATTCGCGCTTTTCCCGCCGAGTTCGAGGGTGACCGCCTTGATGTGGGCCGCACAGCCTGCCATGACGGAGGTTCCAACGGAGGTTGAACCGGTGAAGACGACCTTGTGAACGTCCGGATGATCGACGAAGCGCTGGCCAACGACCGACCCCTTGCCCGGCAGGACGGAGAGGACATGCTCCGGGAAACCGGCCTCGAGTGCGAGTTCGCCGAGTCGGATGGCGGTGAGCGGGGTGAGCTCGGCTGGCTTCATGACGACGGTGCACCCGGCGGCGAGGGCTGGCGCAAAACCCCAGCCGGCGATGGGCATCGGGAAGTTCCACGGGACGATGAGACCGACGACGCCCACCGGCTCTTTGAAGGTAATGTCGATGCCGCCGGCGACCGGAATTTGGCGGCCGAATAGCCGCTCGGGAGCCCCCGAGTAGTACGCCAGCACATTCGCGACGTTGTTCGCCTCCCATCGGGCATTGCCGATCGTGTGACCGGAATTGACCACCTCGAGTTGGGCGAGTTCCTCCACATGGTCGCGCACGACGTCGGAGAATCGGCGGAGGAGTTGGGCGCGGTCACTCGGGGCCACCTCGCGCCAACTCTTCAGGGCGACATTGGCACCTGCGATGGCCTCGTCAACCCCCTCAAGTGAGGTTGGGGCGATGCTGGCGACGACCTCTTCAGTCGCCGGGTTGATTACGGAGAACATGAAACTCCTGAGCTCAGATGTGTTGGTGGGAAGGATTCTTGATGACTACAGGCGCTCGAAACCGCGAAAGCGCTCCCAGTCTGTGACGGCCTTGCCATAGGCGGCAATTTCAACACGAGCCATGTTCGCATAGTGCGCCTGCACCTCTTCGCCGAAGGTGGCGCGAATCCAGGCGGAGGACTCCCACAGATGCAGGGCCTCGCCCATGTTCGAGGGCACGCGCAAGGAGTCGCTGGTGTAGGCGTTTCCTTCGAAGGCCGGCTCGAGTGGCAGGGCTCGCTCGATGCCGTCGAGGCCCGCGGCGACCATTCCTGCGACAGCGAGATAGGGATTGACGTCGCCACCGGGCACACGGTTCTCGAGGCGAAGGCCCGCGCCGTGGCCGACGAGTCGGAAGGCGCAGGTGCGGTTGTCATGGCCCCAGCGGATGGCCGTCGGCGCGAAGGAACCGGGAACGTAGCGCTTATATGAGTTGATTTGCGGTGCGAAGAGGAGGGTCAGCTCATTCGAGTGCGCAAGCTGTCCAGCAACGAAGGCCTTGCCAAGGGCTGACATGCCGGAGGGGTCCGCGGCGTCCGTCATGACCATCGAACCGTCGGCTCCACGAAAGGAGAGGTGGATATGACAGGAGTTGCCCTCGCGCTCATTGAACTTCGCCATAAAGGTGAGCGACATCCCCTCCTGGGAGGCGATGACCTTCGAGCCCGTCTTGTAGATGACGTGGTTATCGCAGGTGCCGAGCGCATCGGTGTACCGGAAGGCAATCTCGTGCTGGCCAAGATTGCACTCGCCCTTCGCGCTCTCGACCACCAAGCCGGCCTCGTACATTTCGTTGCGAATCCGGCGAAGTAGCGGCTCGACTCGCGCTCCACCGAGCATCGAGTAGTCAACGTTGTAGAGGTTCGCGGGGGTGAGATCTCGGTAACCGCCGTGCCAAGCCTCTTCATAGGAGTCCTCGAAGAGGATGAACTCGAGCTCGGTTCCGACGAAGGCGCCCATCCCGGCATCGGAGAGTCGGTTGAGTTGGCGACGCAGAATCTGACGCGGCGACGCGACGATGTCGGTGCCGTCCTCCCAGAGCGCATCGCACAGGACCCCGACGGCGCCTGGCTCCCATGGCATTCGATGCAGGGTAGCGAAGTCAGGCCGCATGACGAGATCGCCGTAGCCGGTGTCCCAGGATGACATCGCGTAGCCATCGACCGTGTTCATGTCGACGTCGACGGCGAGCAGGTAATTGCACCCCTCGGTTCCGTGGGCGATGACCTCGTCCACGAAAAACTGGGCATGAATCCGTTTGCCGACGAGCCGACCCTGCATATCGGTGATCGACACAGCGACGGTGTCGATGAGCCCCGCCTCGACCTCCAGCTTCAGGGTTTCGATATCGAGTGCCTGCCTGCGAGCCATTCTGTCTCCGTCCGTTCCTCGTCCAAGTCCATCATGTTTCGATCACAGCACCGACGGTGCACCCTGCCCTACTAGACCGGCACCGCCACCAGCAGCCTCGATATTCCAATTCGCTGGTCGCTCACGCCTTCGGCTCGTCTAGGGTCGGTTCTCGTGACGAGCATGCTCAGTGGCATCCCGCCGGCCGACGCCGCGCGGCTGCATGCTCTTCCATACGTGGCTGACGCCACCGGTATCGAGCAGCTTGAGGGCGGGATCACAAACCGAAACTACCGGTTGAGCCGGCCGGCGGGCGACCTAGTTGTGCGATTGTCTGACGCTGGGTCGTCCGACCTTGCCATTGATCGGGACAACGAGCACCTTGCCACCCTCGCGGCTGCGTCGGCCGGCGCCGGACCCGAGGTATTCGATTACCGACGAGGCGAGGGGATTCTCGTCGTTCGCTGGATCGAGGGACGTACCCTCACCCCTGACGATGTTGGAACGCCGGAGAACCTGCCTAGGATCGCAGCAGCCTGCCGCACCCTTCATGGTGGCCCGCCCTTCGCGAGTCGATTCAACATGTTTGACCTGCAATCCCGCTACTTGGCCCTTGTGCGCGAGCGGGGCTACCGGCTTCCTGCGAGGTATGAGGAATTCAGTCCTCTGGTCGAGCGGATTCGAGTGGCCATGGGGGCAGCCCCCGAGCCACTCGTCCCCTGCCACAACGACCTGCTAGCGGCGAACTTCATCGACGACGGCGGCCGAGTGTGGATCATCGACTACGAATATTCGGGAAGCAATGAGGCGAGTTTCGAGCTAGGGAACATCTGGAGTGAGTCGACGCTCTCTGCTGACATGCTCGAACTGCTCACCATGAGTTATTGGGGTGAGTACTCGAAAGAGAAGATCGCGAGGGCTCGACTTTGGGCGCTCATCTCGAAGTACGGATGGACGCTTTGGGCGTCAATTCAGCAGGCGGTCAGCCCCATTGACTTCGACTACTGGTCTTGGGGCATGGAGAAGTACGAGCGAGCGGTGTTGGAGTTCGACGGTGCGCGCCTTGAAGTGTGGCTGGACGAGGCGGCCGGGCGATGAGACTGACCGGGAAATCCGCGAATTTGCGCACGTACAGCGCATGTCCTCGCTAGTCTCCGTACATAACGTGCCTTGACGTCCGGTAGTCGGATGTCATCGGAGCAATGAGGAGGTCTACGGTGGCTGAAGTTTCCACGATGCAAGACGATGACGAACGCCGTCTTGCCGAGTTGGGCTACAAGCAGGAGCTGAACAGATCGTGGAGCGGGTTCTCAAACTTCGCGATCTCATTCTCGATCATCTCGATTCTGGCCGGCTGCTTCACAACCTTCGGCCAAGCATGGAATAACGGTGGTCCGATCGCCATTTCGATCGGCTGGCCCCTGATCGCCGCCTTCATCCTTATCATCGGCTTTTGCATGTCCGAGTTGGTATCCGCCTACCCAACCTCAGGCGGGATCTACTGGTGGGCGTCGAAGCTTGGTGGCCCCAAGGCCGGCTATTACACCGGTTGGTTGAACCTCATTGGACTTCTCGCCGTCATCGCCTCCGTGGCATACGGCTGCGCCACCTTCTTCGATCTCGCGCTGTGCTCGCTCAGTGAATCTTGGGCAGCGGGTTACTCCCTTCAGCGCGTGTTCATCATGTTCATCGGGGTTCTCGCGATCGTCGTCATCCTCAATATCTGGGGTGGCACGATCATGGACAAGATAAACAACGTGTCGGTGTGGTGGCACGTCGCCGGAGCGTCGATCGTCGTCATCATCCTCGTTGTCCTCCCCGAGAGCCACATGAGCTTCAGCGAGGTCTTCTCGATGCGGGTGAACAACTCCGGTGGCCTGCATGGCGGCGGAACCGATGGCTGGGGCTTCTGGTTCTACGTGCTGCCGCTTGGCTTCCTGCTCACTCAGTACACGATCACCGGCTTTGACGCCTCGGCGCACCTCTCCGAGGAGACCCATGGTGCAGCAAACACCGCTGCGAAGGGCCTTTGGAAGTCGATCTTCTACTCTGCCATCGGCGGCTGGGTCCTCCTCCTCGCCTTCCTGTTCGCAGTTCAGGATGCTGACGGCGTCACGGCGGGCGGCGGCGGCGTCGCGGTCGTGCTCACTCAGGCACTCGACGCCAAGGTTGCTGGGTTCGTGCTTCTCATCTCGGCATTCGGCCAACTCTTCTGCTCGACGGCTTGCATGACGAGCACCTCGCGGATGACCTACGCCTTCAGCCGTGACGGAGCCGTGCCTGGTGCGCGACTTTGGGCCAAGCTCAACAAGAACAAGATCCCGGCGAACGCTGTCGTCTTGGCGGCCGTCGTTGCGGTCATCATCACCCTGCCGGCACTGCTCGAGGTGAATATCGGTTCCGAGGAGGCGCCGATTATCGTCCCGACCGCGTTCTACGCCGTCGTTTCCGTGGCGGTCATCGGTCTGTTCCTGTCCTTCCTTGTCCCGATCTGGCTGCGCTGGCGCATCGGCGACAAGTTCCCTCAGGGCTCATGGAATCTTGGCAACAAGTGGAAGTGGATGGCACCGCTCGCGATTATCGAAATCGCGGTCGTATCCGTGTACTTCATCCTGCCCTTCACTCCCGCAGGAACCCCGGGCTTCCTTCGCTGGCTGAACGGTTCACCGAGCGCCGAAGAGGTGCCGTTCGACTGGAAGTTCGTGAACTACGCCCCGATCCTCACGATTGGTGCACTCATCCTCCTGTGGATCGGCTGGCATCTCTCGGCCAAGAAGTGGTTCACCGGGCCGAAGACGACCATCGACCTGCCCGCGGGGGTCTCGTCAGCAGATGAGATCGCCCTCGAGCACCAGCACAAGGGTCATCACCAGCCGCCTGAGTCCTAGAAGGTCACTGGAACAACAAGTCGTAAGGGGCGCTCGCATTTGCGGGCGCCCCTTACGACTGTTGCGAGGGTCAGGTGAAAAGTTCTTGGAGCGTTCGACGCATGACCTGGCCGTCGACGTCGACGCCAGTCCAGAGTTTGATCGCCACCCGGCCCTGATTCACGAGCATGCCCATGCCGTCGATCGTGGTGCAACCACGGTCGGCTGCATCTGCGAGGAGCCGTGTCCTAGGGGGATTGGGTATGACATCAGCGACCACCATGGAGGGCCGCAGCGAGTTCGGGTCGATGTTCAAGCGCGAATCGACGTCGGGGAAGAGCCCCACAGAGGTCGCGTTTACGACGATTTCGGTTGTGTCGGGAATCTCGAAGTTGTGATCCCAGTGGACGAATGTGGCAGTGGCCGGAGTATCAACGTTGATGCGATCAACGAGGTCCTGACCGCGTGACGCAGTGGTGTTGACGATCGTGATGTGTGAGGCGCCTGCGAGCGCGGATTCGACGGCGATTGCTCGTGCGGCCCCGCCGGCGCCGAAGATGACGAGATCCTTTCCGGCCGGATCAACGACCGTACGGAGTGACTCGACGAAACCCTTGCCATCGGTGTTCTCGCCGATGAGTCGTCCGCCCTTGATGACGACGCAATTCACCGCACCGATGATTGACGCGGAGGGAGCGAGCTCATCAAGGAATTCAATCACCTTCACCTTGTGCGGGAGGGAGCAGTTGAACCCGATGAAGCCCATCGCCAGTGCACCCCGCACGGCGCCGCCGAGTGCTTCGGGGGCCACCTCGCAATTGATGTAGCGCGCATTCAGCCCGTGGTGGGCGAATACAGCGTCCATGACAGCAACGGTTGGGTTTTCGGCTGCAGGCATTGCGAACGACGCCGTCAAACCGCTCATAAAATCGTGTGCCAAAGCAACCAACCCCTCTCAGACAACAAGCCCCAAAAACCCACCCCCCAGTCACTTCATCCAGAATCCGGTTGAAGTGGCCAAAGATCTGGTCAGATGACCATGTTTTTGGTCATTCTGTCCTGCCCCGTAGTTGCAGTGGCGCTCACCAGTTCACGTGCTCAACTGTCGAGCCAGTCCAACTGTCACGGACAGTTGCAGCCCACGTCAGACAACAACTAGGCGCCGCCATCTTCTTTCACGTTACCTGAGCACCAGCAACTGGACGAGATAACCAAAAACATGTCTATTTGACCAAAAAACTGGTCAGTTGCAACGGATTCTGGATGAAACGACGGGCTAGGGGGTGAGGGCTTGATCGCCCTCGTCGATCGTGAGGGCCCCCGTCATGATCGCGACCACGTCATTCATCGTGTGGGTTTGCGGAGTCACGACGGCTGCCCGACGGCCGAGACGCTGCACATGGATCCGATTGGCCACCTCGAACACCTGTGGCATGTTGTGCGAGATGAGGATGACCGGCATGCCCCTGTCGCGAAGGTCCTTGATCAACTGCAA
>CAMCSO010000009.1 GCA_945877545.1 Bifidobacterium breve
CGATCTTCGAGGTGGTCGGGCGTCAGGGTGTCGTGGTCTCAAGCATCGGTCCAGCGGCCTATGGCGAGTCCGGTCTCACACGTGCGGTCCTGCGAGGGGCGCAGTATCGGCCCGCCGAGGACATTGCCCAACGCGTGCAGGCACTCCAATCGGCAACGAGTGGGGCAGGCCGGACGCTCACCTACGTCTACTGGGCGCAGGTGGATCGTGTCGGCCACGCGAGCGGAGTTGGCAGCAAGGCGTGGATCGAAGCGGTGCGGCGTGCAGATGATCTCGTCGCCGGCCTTCAGGCGATCCTGCCGCAGGACTCCGCGATGCTCGTCACCGCGGATCACGGGATGGTTAACTGCCCGCCCTCAAGTCGGATCGCCATTGAATCCCACCCCGATCTCGTCGCGGATGTCCTGACGATTGCGGGTGAGCCTCGGGTGCGGCATGTATACGCGCGGCCCATGCACGTTGCCGATGTGGCGATACGGTGGGCGACGCGCCTTGGTGACCGTGTGCGCGTCTTTACGAGGGATGAGATCTTGGCTGAAGGGCTCTACGGACCCACGGAGGATTTCCTAGCCGAGCGGATCGGCGACGTGGTCGTGGTAGCGCAGGGGAGCACATCGCTCACGAGCCGTCGGGATACCCTCGTGTCATCGCTCATCGGACAGCATGGCGCACTCACGGCCGCGGAGTGGGAGATCCCAGCGGTGATGTTCCGTGGCTGAACTTGTCTTCTATGCCGGGACAATGGACTGTGGTAAGTCGACGCTCGCGCTGCAAACCGACCACAACCACTCAACTCGGGGACGCCGGGGCATGGTCTTCACCCGGCTCGACCGGGCAGGGGAGTCGGTCCTCTCCAGCCGTCTGGGCCTTGAGGTACCCGCGATCGAGGTGACCGACGAACTCAACTTCCGGCAGTTCGTTGTCGACACGTTGTCCGCAGGGGTGGCCCTGGACTACCTCATCTGCGATGAGGCGCAGTTCTACTCGGGCGAGCAGGTCGAGCAACTCGCTGCTGTCGTTGATGATCTTCGCATCGATGTCTACGCCTTCGGGATCATGACCGATTTTAGGACGAGACTGTTCCCGGGATCGAGCCGGCTCGTTGAGCTGTCTGACCGAGTGCAGGTGCTCCAAGTCGAGGCCCTGTGCTGGTGCGGGGCGCGGGCAACCCACAATGCTCGCACCGTCGGTGGAGTCATGGTTGTTGAGGGGGACCAGGTCGTGGTGGGCGACACTGGAGCAACAACCCCGTCAACTGCAGTTGCCTACGAGGTGCTGTGCCGTCGTCACTACGGAGCGCGAAGGACCGCCGAGACAGCGGGTCAGGAGCACATGTCATCGCAGACCTTGCCATTCACCGTGACGTTCGACTAGTTCTCGTCGCCCCTCGTCGCCCCGAACAGGATCTCGTCCCAACTCGGTACGCTCGACCGACGCGATTTCGACTTGGGCTTCGACTTACCGCCTGAATTTGGGGGCTCATCGCGAGTCAACGCGACCGTTGGTTGATGCGCGACACCACGGGACTCGGAGGACTCCGTAGCTGACAGCCGGGCCCTCTGCTCACGCGCCTGCTGCTCACGGACCTGCTGCTCGCGTAACTCATGCTCGCGCTCGCGCAGCTCATGTTCCCGTCGCTGGTGCTCGCGGAGTTCGGCCTCGCGCAGTTCATGTTCACGTCGTTGGTGCTCAAGTTCCCGGAGCTCGTACTCACGACGCTCCTGCTCGAGGAGTCGCTCCTCCTGGTCAAACCGCCTCTCGACGTCGCCCCGGTCGAAGTCTGCGGCCTCCCGGTCCAAGAATGGATCGGAGTCGAGCTCGGGGGACGTCGGCAGGCTCACGAGGTACGGTCGAGCTTCGCTGGGCCCGGCGAGGGGTTTCGCATCATCGACATATTCGACCGAGGCCAGGGGAAGAGCTGTACGGACCTCCCCGACCTGCTCGAAACCAACCCCCATGAGCCTGCGAGCGGCCTCATCGATTGGGTGCAGGTTGCGGCCGGCATTGTCATAGGTCCACGCTGCTTGGACCGGTCCACGCGAGGTTGTGAACGATGCAATGACGACCCACTTGCCGTCATCCCGCCGCCGGGCATCCCAAGTCACGGACGCGCGGATCATTCCCTCGTCCCATAGCACCCGGGCCACGGTGTCGGCGAGCGTGACGCCGACACCGGTCACGGCGCCGCCGGATCGCCTTACTTCGACCGCCTGGGCGAGCTGAGCCACGTAGGCGCGCTCGGCCAACAGTGGGCCGGCGTAGCGTTCAACCTTGGCGAGGGGCCAGCCGGTCTCCGCCGCAACTTCCTCCGCGGAGGATCCGGCGCGCACGCGCGCCTGAATCTCCTTGGGGCTCAGCGGTTCCAGGACACTCTCCAGCCGTCTCGACGCTCGGGGATCAGTTGAGCGCAGCACGCTTCATGCGCACCGTTCATAAGGTATCGCGTTTGGTTACCGAACCGGGGGACATCAGCGGGCGTCGTCGCGAAAGCCGCCGGGGGCTGGGCCCGCGATGGGGTCAGCGTTGAGCGGCGTGCCTGGTGGGCCGACGTGGTACGGCTGCACCGAGGCGATGAGGCCTCGCCGGGAGAAGGCGATGACGATGGCGGCGATGGCTGCTCCCGCGACGGGGAGGGCGAATGCCACCGTCGTGCCAGAGGCGTCGATGGCGATGCCCGCCAGTGCCGTCCCCGCGGAGAATCCGAGGGCCAAGCCCGAGTTGCTCCAAGTGAGTCCCTCCGTGAGGAGGCTTGCAGGGACCAGACGCTCGGCGAGCGAGAATCCCGAGATGAGGGCGGGGGCGACTGCCGCCCCTGAGATGAACGTTGCAATGGCAAGGGCAGGTACCGACCTGATGAATGGCATCGGAATGAGAATGACTGCGAGGACGAGGTAGCAGATCATCGCCTGGGTCGGCAGTCGGATTCTCCAGTGGCGGGAGCCGAACCAAAGACCGCCGACGAGGGAGCCCAGTGCCCAGAGGGCGAGGACGTAGCCGCCCGCGGCGGGGGTACCAGATCGCACGGCGAAAGCGATCGCAGAAACCTCGAAGGATCCAAAGACGAATCCGGTGCCGATCGCTGCGAGCACAACGGGGAGGAGGCCGGGGAGCCTGATCGCCGAGCCGTGGTGCTCAGATGTCGTGGGAAGACTCGATGAGGCGGGTGGTTCGGTGGCCCGCTGCGCCGAGAGGAGCAGTCCGCCCACAACCGTGAGGGCCGCGGCGAGCACGAGGGGCGAGGCGAGCGAGAGGCGCACGGCCAAGGTGGCGACGAGGAGTGGCCCGATCGTGAAGATGAGTTCGTCGACAATGCTTTCGACGGCGAAGGCGCTGCGGAGCAGGGGCGAGGACGACTGGCCGAGGCGACCGATCGTGTAGGCCCAGCGTGCGCGCACGATCGCCCCGATTGCGGGTTGACTTGCTCCGGCGATGGCAACGGTCATGGCCTGCGCTACGAGGGGAAGTCCGGACTCGACGGTGAGGACGAAGCCGATGAGCGCTAAGCCATGGATGGCGACGAGGATGGGAAGAACGCGGTGCTGTCCGTGGCGGTCGGCGAGCCTACTGGTCCACAGGGCGCATGTCGCGGCTGGAAGTTGGAACGCGGCCGCGAGGAGGCCGGCCACGGCATATGAGCCGGTAACCCCCGAGATGTAGACGACGATCCCGAGGCCGACGATAGATAGGGGCAGCCGCGCGATGAACCCGGCGGCCGAGAACCTAAGAGCCCCCGGGATCCGGAGAACCTCGCGGTAGATGGTGAGCACGATTGTGCACGGTACTCCCCATCGGGTCGGGTGGTGGGAGTGTGCCCAGACAGCGGGCGAAAGAATGTCGTTATGACGGCCTGCTTGCTCTCCGAACTGCTCTCCCGGCATCACCTTCTGGGCCTGGCATGGGAGGCGGCCCGTGCGGCCGCTTCCTTTCTGAATAACGAACGACCTGATGCCCTTGCCATCGACACGAAATCATCGCCGACCGACGCCGTCACCGAGATGGACCGCGGGGCCGAGGCTCGGCTCATCGACATCCTGCTCGGCGCGCGCCCTGCTGACGGTCTTCTCGGTGAGGAGGGTGGTGAGCGGCCCGGAACGTCCGGTGTGCGTTGGGTCGTTGATCCACTCGACGGGACGGTGAATTACCTTTATCGGATCCCGTCCTGGGCAGTGTCGGTCGCCGCCGAGGTCAAGGGTGACAGCGAGATCGGTGTCGTGGTGGCGCCGGCGCTGGGCGAGGCCTACATCGGCATTCGTGGAGGCGGTGCATGGAGCATCGAGGGCGATGAGGCGTGGCCCATGGCGGTGAGAGAGTGCGGGAGCCTCGCGAACGCCCTCGTCTCCACCGGATTCGGGTATTCAGGTGAGCGACGGGCGGAGCAGGCCGCAGTCGTGCAGGGACTCGCACCGCACGTGCGCGATTTCCGGCGGGCCGGAGCGGCGGTCGTCGACCTGTGCTGGCTGGCCCGCGGCCGACTCGACGGGCACTACGAGCGAGGGCTCAACAGGTGGGACATTGCAGCGGGAGGGCTCATTGCCGCTGAGGCGGGGGCAATCGTCGCCGGGCTGCGGTCAGCGGACCCGTATGAAGGCACCTTCGTGGCAGCCGTTCCTGGAATCAACGACGAATTTCGCACGGCACTGAAGCGAGCGAGCACAGACAATTCGCTGGTGCCGGGCTAGGAAATCCTGCGGAGATCCGCGTTGTACCAGCGGGCGTTATGGACGTAGATGGCAACGGCCTCGGCGAAGGCGTTGTCGGCAATGGCGTGCTCGGTTACCTTCGCTGGAACTCCGAGGGCACGGGCGTTGCGTGAGACGATCATGCCGCCCGGGATGAGCGCGCTGGCCCCGACGAGCGCATGTGGTCCGATCGTGGCGGCATGGAGCACGACGGAGCCTGATCCAACGAGCGAGTCGTCGAGCACGGTGCATCCCTCGAGGTGGACGTTGTGCCCGACGACGCACCGGTCACCGACGACGGTGTCGTGCTCCGCGGTGCAGTGGATGATCGTGCCGTCCTGAATCGATGTCTGGGAGCCGACCCTGATGGCGCCGTGATCGCCGCGAAGGACAGCCGTCGGCCAGATGCTCGACTCTGACCCGATGGTCACGTCGCCAATGATCACCGCGTCTGGGTGAATGAATGCGGAGGGGTCGATGATGGGAATTCGAGTGCCAAGTGCGTATACGGGCATGGCTGAAGATTAGTGTGTTGGGTCATGCTCGTGGGATGAATGTGCGGATCACTACTTGGGGAGGAGTTCAGGATGGCAACCGGCGACGGCACGCCTCGCAAGACTGACGAGGAGTTCGCGGAGGAAAGCATCGAGGAACTCAAGGTACGCCGCGCTGAAAAGTCGTACGCCATGCTCGACGTTGACGAGGCGGAGTTGGCCGAGACCCTCGAGTTGCCCGGGGCAGACTTCTCGGATGAGCGGCCGACCGTCGAGGCGCTACCTCGGCAGGCTGACGAGTTCACCTGCTCGAAGTGCTTTCTCGTCCATCATCGCAGTCAACTCGACCACGAGGATGCAGGCGGTGCGGTCTGCACGGAGTGCTCGTAGGAGTGAAACGACTGCGCTTCCCGCGATCAGCCCGTGTGTGAGGACCGATTCGTGATGCGGTAGACGGCGACTTCGACGGCGGTGGCGGCGGCCGCGGTGACGATCGACCATATGAGGATCCGGCCGATACTCACGCCCGGATCGCGCGGTCCGGGAGCGTCAGCCCCGGTGGCTCGTCGGTAGCCGGCATTGAGGGCCTTGCGAACGATCATCGTGGCCCCGATCGCCACAATTGGCGCAACGATATGCATGAGTGGGTTGGGCTCTGATTCCTCAGCGGAGACCTGCAGTTCTTCCGAAGGTTTCACGATAGCTCCCGTTACTCGTGCGCACCCTATTCGATGCGGCTGCGACTCAGCATCACTGTAGCGCCCGGACGAGCCGGTCAGGATGCTTGCTCGTGAGGATCCAAGTCGGATGGGGGTCAGTCGGATCGTCCAGAGTGACGAGGACCGCTGTCGATGCACGCCAAGGGCGAAGGAGGACGAAGGTGCGTGCATCCGCCAATGGCCCCCGATGGATCCGTGTCCCCGCTCCGTCGAGCAGGGTTGCACCCACGATGGACGATCGGGGGAGCCGAGCGCGCCCGGCGATGAGCGCTGTGTCGGTCACCTCCACCACGGGCGAGGTGAGCCATAGCAACCATGACACCGAAAAACCAGCACCTGCGAAAGTGATCCAGCCGAGCCACGGATCGAGGGCCGCGCCGTAGGCGATCGCGACCATAGCGGCGAGGGCAAGCGCGATACCGAACACCCACCCTGGGGGCAGGAGCCGCTCTCGGAACAGGGGTGCTGGTTTCACACACGTCACCGTAATAGTGATGCCGATGAGCGGGTGACCTCGGTAGGGTCAGCCCCATGCCTGCGATTGCACCCCCTGCTGGCGCGACCCTCCCGGATCGGCCAGCGCACGCACCGGCCCCCGGCGAATCCATCCCCTCGCACTACCGGTGGTGCTTCGGCTGTGGCGTGGATCATCCAACCGGCCTGCACATGCGAATCACAGCGGGCGATGGCCTGCGGGTGACCGGCGCCTTTACCGTCACCGAGCATCACCAAGGAGCGCCGGGCCTAGCCCACGGGGGCCTGCTCACGGCGGCGTTTGACGAGGTACTCGGGTCCTTGAATTGGCTTCTCGGCGATCCTGTCGTGACTGCGCAGATTCAGACGGACTTCCGGCGGCCGGTGCCGATCGGATCAACCCTCATCATCGATGCAGATGTCGTTGGCGTGCACGGACGCAAGGTGTTTACCGCGGCGGCCGGTCGTCTGGCAAGTTCCGATGGGCTCGTGGCGGTCACCGCCTCGGCACTGTTCATTCGCGTCCCGATCGAGCACTTCATGAAGCATGGCAATCCAGAGCACATCGAGCAGGCAATCATTGATCGGGCGAGCGGCGGGCCGGCCTGGCGCACGGGCGGTCACGACGTGGAGGTGAACCCGTGAAGAGAGGCAATATGTCCGGAGCCGGCTCATGAATGCTGTTGAGGTGCTCGTCCAGCGGCTTGACCCGGGGCTGCCGCTTCCGACCTACGAGCATCCCGGCGATGCGGGTATGGATCTGCGAAGTCGGATCGATGTGAACATCGAGGCCGGCGGTAGGTGCCTCGTGCCGACGGGCATAGCGATAGCCATGCGTCCGGGATTCGCTGCATTCGTGCACCCGCGCAGCGGCTTGGCGCTGCGGCACGGAGTCACGGTTCTTAACGCACCGGGGACAATCGATGCCGGGTATCGCGGGGAGATCAGTGTGATCCTGGTGAACCATGATCGGTTCGAGTCGTTCGTGATCTTGCGCGGCGACAGGATCGCCCAACTCGTGGTCTTGTCGGTCGCGTCCGTGACGCCTGCGGAGGTGAGCGAACTACCTGGATCCCATCGCGGCGACGGCGGCTTTGGCAGCACGGGTGGGTTCCTCGGTACGGTTCTCCCGTGACCGATGATGTGCAAGCACAGGGCCCCTGGGATGAATCCGATGTCGACTTCGCAGACGGCGTCGATCGCGTCGATCTTGGCGCCCTGCTCATCCCGTCGACAAAGGGTATGGACCTCCAGGTTCAGGTGGACGAGCAGTCGGGCAACATCGTTCAGGTAACACTCGCCATGCTTGGATCAGCCGTTCAGGTGCAGCCGTATGCGGCCCCTCGATCAGGTGGCATGTGGGAGGACATCCGGGGACAGATTAAGAAGTCGATCAGTGCTGCAGGCGGCCTTGTCGAGGAGGCGACTGGCCCGTTCGGGGTTGAACTGCGTGCTCAGGTCAAGCCTTCCGATGGGGGGAATAATCTGCAACCTGCCCGTTTCGTTGGAGTTGAGGGCAGGCGCTGGTTCCTGCGGGCAGTCTTTTTGGGGAAGTCGGCTCGACCCGGTCCCGAAGCGACAGCGCTGGAGGGCGTCGTCCGCGGTCTCGTGGTCGTTCGTGGTGGTGATGCCATGGCGGTTGGGGCCCCAATTGCGATGCGTCTTCCCGAGGCCATGGAACAGGCGGGGCCAGCAGGACGCGCGCCCGTCAATCCCTTCGAGCGCGGGCCCGAGATTACCGAGATCAGGTAGGGGTAGCCTGAGGGTGTGGGCATCGCTTTGTGGGACCGACTGATGGGAAGCCGCGCCGATCAGGAGGCTGACGAACTCAAGCGCGAAAGCGCTGATCGATCCTGCGGACGGATATGCGATTGTGCTCCGGGTGACACCGTGACCATCGCGGGGACGGTCCGATCGATCACCCTCCGGCCGCTCAGTGAGGCGCCCGCCCTGGAAATTGACCTCTACGACGGCTCCGGCAGCATTCGGGTGGTCTGGCTCGGGAGGCGTCGGATTCAGGGCGTGAGCGCTGGCCGTCGTCTCGTTGTCACCGGTCGTCTGAATCAGGTCGCCGGCAGGCCCGTCGTGTACAACCCCCGGTACGAGCTCAAGCCAATGGCGGCCTGACGTGTCTGCCGAGCCGCCGGTCGAAGCCCCGAAGCCCTCCGACCCCGATGAGTCTGGATCGCCGGAGCATCTGGCTCACGAGAGCAAGGCCGACATTCGAGCGGAGTCACTCCTCCTCGAACGTGCGATTGGTGGGTGGCGGGGGATCATCGACTCAGGCCTGCCAACAGCAGTGTTCGTCATCTCGTTCATCGTGACATCGCAGAACCTTCGCTCATCAATCATCGCAGCGATTATCGCGGGTCTGGCCATCGTCATCTGGCGGCTCATCCGGCGGGAGAAACTCGGTCAGGTGGCCGCGGGCTTCATCGGTTTGGCGTTCTCCGCTTGGTGGGCCTCGCGAAACGACAACGCATCGGACATCTACCTTCCCGGGATGCTCACGAACCTTGGGTATGGATCGGCTTTCCTCATCTCCATCATTGCGAGGTGGCCGCTGCTCGGAATCGCGATGGGATTCCTTACGGGCGAGGGCACGAAATGGCGCCGCGACCCGGCACTGCGCCGGGTCTATGCGGCGGCATCGTGGATCTGGGTTGTCCTGTTCTTTAGTAGGCTTATCGTACAAACCCCCCTGTATCTCGCCGGCTGGGTTGAGGTTCAGGGTATTGTGAAAATCGTCATGGGCTACCCGCTCTTCCTTGGTGCGGCCTATTGGACGTATCGCGTGCTCGCACCGGTGTTGTCGAATAAGCGAGCCGAACGCGAGGAAGCAGTACGCAGGGAAGCCGAAGGTCAGAGGTGACCGAGTAACCGCTGCAGTTCTGGCTCCTGGTCGGGAGCGGCGACGAAGAGCAACTCGTCCCCCGCCTCAAGTGGATCATCCGCTGACGGGGCAATCACCCTGGGCCCGCGCACGATCGCCACGAGCGCGGTATCCGGGGGCCACGTCTGATCGCCAACGCGCTGGTTGACCACGGGTGAGTCGGTCGAAAGGGTGATTTCGACGAGGTTGGCGTCACCCTGTCGGAAGGTGAAGAGGCGGACGAGGTCGCCGACGCTTACCGCCTCCTCCACGAGGGCTGACAGCATGCGCGGGGTCGACACGGCGACATCGACACCCCACGACTCGTCAAACATCCATTCGTTCTTGGGATGGTTGACTCGGGCAACGACTCGCTGCACCCCGTACTCAGTCTTTGCGAGGAGGGACACGACGAGGTTGACCTTGTCGTCACCTGTCGCGGCAACGACGACGTGACATTCGGAAAGGCGGGCTTCCTCAAGGGCCGAGATCTCACAGGCGTCGGCAAGGAGCACCTCAGCGCCCTCGACGATGCCGGGGCGGGCGAGTTGGACGTCGCGGTCGATGAGGAGGACCTGATGGCCATTGCCGATCAACTCGCGGGCAATTGCCCGCCCGACCTTGCCGGCTCCTGCGATGGCGACGCGCATCAGATCTCCCTGGGACCGGTCTCGAACGCGGACTCCACGGCGAGCCGATTGTCGGAGGAGTAGACGGCATGGACGAGATCGCCCTCCTGAACGACGCTGTTGTCCGATGGCAGGAGTGCGGATCCGAAGCGAGTGATGAACGCGACACGTGCGCCGGAAGCTCGCTCCAGGCTGGTCACAAGGTGGCCAATCCAGGCCGAGCCAACGTGTACCTCGGCGAGGGCGATAGTTCCGCTTGGATCGCGGTATTCATCCTGGGCCCCCATGGGGAGCATCTGACGCATGATCTGGCCCGCAGTCCAGGCGACGGTGGCCACGGTCGGAATTCCAAGGCGTTCGTAGACCTCAGCTCGACGCTGATCGTAGATTCGGGCGACGACGCGTTCGACGCCATAGGTCTCGCGGGCCACCCGGGCCGCGAGGATGTTCGTGTTGTCGCCACTGCTCACCGCGGCGAACGCATGGGCTCGCTCGATCCCGGCGTTCTCCAATGTCTCGCGATCGAAACCAACTCCGGTGACCGTGAGTCCGCTGAAATCCGCGGGTAATCGTCGAAATGACTTCGCGTCCATGTCGACCACGGCGACTGAATGGCCGAGTGTGTCCAGATCGCGGGAGAGCAGTGCACCGACGCGTCCGCACCCGAGGATCACTATGTGCACGGCCCCACCGTACACGGAGTTCGTGGGCGTAGGCTCTGCTGACGTGCCACTATCGGACGGCGCCAAGCGCCTGCTTGTCGGCCGAGCGCTTCGCAGCGACCGCCTCCACGACACCCTTTTGCCAAAGCGGATAGCTCTCCCGGTGTTCGCGAGCGACGCCTTGTCCTCGAATGCCTATGCGACACAGGAGATTCTCCTTGTGCTGTCGCTCGGTGGGTTGTCGCTCTACTCGTTCGGGCCCTGGGTTGCTCTGGCTGTCATCGTCATTTACTTCACCGTCGTTGCGTCCTATCGTCAAAACGTCCATGCCTACCCGAGCGGGGGCGGGGACTATGAGGTGGTCGCGACGAACCTCGGACCCAATTGGGGAGTGATGGTGGCGAGCGCGCTGCTCATTGACTACGTGCTCACCGTTGCTGTGTCGATCTCCTCTGCGGTCGCAAACCTGTCATCCGCACTTCCTTTCATCGGACTGCACGGCACCTGGTGGGCGGTCGGCATCATCTTCGTCATCACCGTGCTCAACCTCCGGGGGATCAAGGAGTCTGGAGCCCTCTTTGCCGTACCGGTCTATTTCTTCATGCTGTCGATCTTCGTGATGATCGGGGTCGCGGTTGTGCGACTGGCGACGGGTAGTGAACTCCAGGCGGAGAGTGCCAATTGGGATGTGATCCCCGAGGAGACGTTCGTGGGACTAGCACTCGTCTTCGTCGTGGCACGGGCATTCTCCTCCGGCACGACGGCGCTCACGGGAATCGAGGCGGTTTCGAACGGGGTTCCGGCATTTCGCCGTCCGAAATCGAAGAATGCGGCGACGACATTGCTGCTGCTGGGGGTGATCTCGATGGCGATGTTCACCGGCATCACCTGGCTGGCGCTGCAGACGGGCGTCCGCGTCACCGAATTCAACAAGGACCTCATTGGCCTGCCCGCAGGGCAGGAGCAGAAGACCGTGATCGTGCAGATTGCGAATGCCGTCTTCGACAATGCCTATGTTCCGGTGATCATCATCACCTTCGCGACTGCTCTCATCCTCGCGCTCGCCGCGAACACGGCATTCAACGGTTTTCCGGTGCTCGGATCGATTCTCGCTCGGGATGGCTACCTGCCAAAGCAGTTGCATACGCGCGGTGACCGCCTCGCATTCAGCAACGGCATTCTCACCCTCTCTGGGCTCGCGATCATCCTCGTTGTCATCTACCAGGCTGACGTGACGGCGCTCATTCAGCTGTACATCATTGGCGTGTTCGTGTCATTCACCCTGAGCCAGATCGGCATGGTCCGTCACTGGAACCGACACTTACGCTCCGAAACCGACCCGGCTGCACGACGCACGATGGTTCGATCGCGCATCATCAACTCCTTCGGCCTGGTCATGACCGGGTCAGTACTCGTCATCGTGCTCGTCACGAAGTTCACGAAAGGCGCATGGCTCGTCGTCCTCGCGATGCCGCTCATCTTCCTGCTCATGCGGGCCATTTCGCGCCATTATGCAAAGGTCCGCGAGGAACTCGCGACCACAGATCGCGACAAGATGATCCTGCCGGCGCGGGTTCACGCCCTCGTCCTCGTCTCCCGGATCCACAAGCCGACGTTGCGGGCACTTGCGTATGCCCGCGCGACTCGGCCCACCGTGCTCGAGGCGCTCATGGTGAACGTCGATGACGACGAGACGAGTGCGCTGCAGGACGAGTGGGAGCGCAGGGCGATTCCGGTCCAGCTCAAGGTGCTTGACTCGCCGTACCGCGAGATCACCCGGCCGATTCTCAGTTACGTGAAGGAACTGCGATCAGACAGTCCGAATGATCTTGTCGCGGTCTACATCCCCGAGTACGTGGTGGGCCACTGGTGGGAGGCTCTCCTTCATAATCAATCTGCGCTGCGACTCAAGGGCCGACTATTTTTCAGCCAGGGGGTCATGGTGACGAGCGTTCCGTGGCAACTCGAGTCGAGTGAATCCGTCAGTGATCGGGACAGGTAGTTGACGATCGGCGCCGGCGTTAGGCCGGTCAAGACCCCAGTTCATGTCGGTGACCGGGCGATCGTCGACATCGGGACTATCGCGCATGGAGGTCACTTCATTGCGCACCTGTCAGGACACACCGTCTTCGTTCGTCACGCACTCCCCGGCGAGCGTGCGCGAATAGTGATCACCGATGTATCGTCGAAGATCGTCCGCGCTGACGCGATCGAGATCCTCGAAGCATCCCCGGACCGAGTGGCACCACCGTGCGCTTGGGCCCGCCCAGACGGATGCGGAGGGTGCGACTTCCAGCACGTTGAACGCTCAGCGCAGTTGGTGCTCAAGGGGCAGGTCGTGCGCGATGCCCTTGCACGCCATGCCGGCCTTCCCGAAATCGACGTGCAGGTCGAGGCGCTCAACGATGATGGAAGTGGGCTGCACTGGCGCACCAGGGTGCGCTGGACCGTTAACGGCGACGGACGACCGGGTTTGCTTGCTTACCGCACGCACGACGTGGTGCCGGTCGATAAGTGCCTGCTTGCGAGCCCTGGGATCGTCGAACTCGGCATCCCGCAAACGCGTCACACAGGCACTACCGAGGTGAGCACGATCGAGGGTGATGAGGGCCGGGTCAGCGTCGTGGTCGACGGACGCCTTGCATCGGGAAAGCAGCGAACCGACCAACGGGTGCGCGGCCGCGATTGGCGGGTTGACGTCGCGAGTTTTTGGCAGGTGCATCCTCGGGCAGCAGACACGTTGGTGTCAGCCGTACTTGAGGCAGGCCGACCGGCGCCGGGGGAGCACTGGTGGGACCTATATTCAGGCGTAGGTGTCTTTAGCGCCTTCCTCGCAGAGGAGGTCGGGGTAACCGGCGTCGTGCACGCGGTCGAGAGCGGATCTAGCGCTGTCCGCGATGCACGCAGGAGCCTTCACGATCTCGGTCAGGTGACCCTCCACCATGACAACGCGCTTCGCTGGCTTCGCGCGGCCGACGAGCGGCCGGACGGAGTCGTCCTCGACCCTCCTCGAGCCGGAGCGGGAAGGGATGTTGTCCAGGCAATCGCTGGCGCCGGGCCAAGGGTGGTTGTTTACGTCGCCTGCGATCCGGTAGCGCTAGCTAGGGATGTCGCGCTCTTCGCCTCCGCCGGGTACCGACTTGCGGAACTCCGCGCGTTCGATACGTTTCCCATGACCCACCACGTCGAGACCGTCGGCGCCCTCATTCCGGTCACGTTGGCGCATCCGATATCTTGACGTCGAGATACTTCGTTGCGAGAGGATGAGTCGTCGTGAGCGTCAATAGCTTCGGTGCCAAGGGCACCTTACAGGTCGGCACCGAGATTTATGAGGTGTTCCGGCTGTCGGCGGTCCCCGGCTCCCAGCGGCTGCCGTTCACCCACAAGGTCCTCCTCGAGAACCTCCTGCGGACGGAGGACGGCGCGAACGTCACCCGCGACACGATCAACGCAATCGCTACGTGGGATCCCGCGGCCGAACCGGCT
The DNA here is from genome assembly GCA_945877545.1 of Bifidobacterium breve. Classification (GTDB taxonomy): domain Bacteria; phylum Actinomycetota; class Actinomycetes; order S36-B12; family S36-B12; genus WLND01. The sequence continues at coordinate 14,016 of CAMCSO010000009.1, forward strand.
GACGAAATCCAGTTCACCCCCGCCCGCGTGGTGATGCAGGACTTCACTGGAGTGCCGGTCGTCGTCGATCTTGCGACCATGCGCGAGGCGGTCGCCGAGCTCGGCGGAGATCCGTCGAGGATTGAGCCGCTCGCGCCATCTGAGCTTGTCATCGACCACTCAGTCATTGCTGACTACTTCGGCACGGCGGACTCCGAGCAGCGCAACGTCGAACTCGAATACGAGCGCAACCGTGAGCGCTACCAATTCCTCCGCTGGGGGCAAGGGGCTTTCGAGGAGTTCAAGGTCGTGCCGCCCGGCACTGGAATCGTCCACCAGGTGAACATCGAGCACCTCGCTCGCGTCATCATGGCCCGCGCAGGCCAGGCCTACCCGGATACTGTCGTCGGCACCGACTCACATACGACCATGGTGAACGGCCTTGGCGTGCTCGGCTGGGGAGTCGGCGGCATTGAGGCGGAGGCCGCGATGCTCGGTCAGCCGGTATCGATGCTCATTCCCAGGGTCGTCGGCTTCAAGCTCGTCGGTGAGCTACCGCAAGGCGCAACCGCGACGGACCTCGTCCTGACAATCACCGAGATGCTTCGCTTCCACGGAGTCGTCGGCAAGTTCGTGGAGTTCTACGGAGCCGGCGTTGGCGCTGTGCCCCTCGCCAACCGCGCGACGATCGGCAACATGAGCCCCGAGTACGGGAGCACGGTCGCGATCTTCCCGATCGACGAGGCGACGATTGGGTATCTGCGCTTGACCGGACGAAGCGACGAACAAATCGCGCTCGTCGAGGCGTATGCCAGGGAGCAGGGACTGTGGCACGACCCGGCGAATGAGCCGGTCTACTCGGAGTACCTCGAACTCGATCTCTCGACCGTCGTTCCTTCCCTTGCCGGGCCCAAGCGGCCGCAGGATCGCGTGCTGCTGTCGGAGTCCAAGACGTCCTTTCGCACGGCCCTTGCCGACTACACGAAGGATTCACAGGCCGCCGCCGATGCGCTACTGGACGGCGAGTCGGTCCGCCTCAGCCACGGCATCGTTGCGATCGCATCGATCACCTCGTGTACGAATACCTCGAACCCATCGGTGATGATTGCGGCCGGCCTGCTCGCCCGAAATGCCGTCGAGCGCGGACTGCAGAGCAAGCCGTGGGTGAAGACCACACTGGCGCCCGGGTCGAAGGTCGTCACCGATTACTACGACAAGTCGGGCCTTTCACCGTACCTAGACAAACTCGGTTTCGATGTTGTGGGGTACGGCTGCACGACGTGTATCGGCAACTCGGGGCCCCTGATTCCGGCGGTGAGCAATGCCGTGAACGCTGCGAACCTCGCGGTCGTGTCCGTTCTCAGCGGGAATCGCAACTTCGAGGGCCGGATCAGCCCCGACATCAAGATGAACTACTTGGCCTCGCCACCGCTGGTGGTTGCATACGCGCTCGCCGGAACCATGGACATTGATCTCGCCACCGAGCCACTCGGCACCGATCCCGATGGCAGCCCGGTATTCCTCTCCGATATCTGGCCGAGCGCCACCGAGGTCCAGGAGGTGATTGACGCGTCGATTGACTCCCAGATGTACTCCTCGCGATACGCCGATGTCTTCCTCGGCGATGAGCGCTGGCAGTCGCTCCAGACTCCGAGCGGCAACGTGTTCGACTGGGATCCTACGAGCACCTACGTGCGCAAGCCCCCCTACTTCGATGGCATGTCAGCGATTGCCTCACCGGTGAGCGACATCACCGGTGCCCGGGTGTTGCTCAAGCTCGGCGACTCGGTCACGACAGACCACATTTCTCCAGCGGGGTCCATCAAGGCAGACAGCCCGGCGGGGGCCTACCTGCTGGACCACGGTGTTGACCGGTTGGATTTCAACTCCTACGGCTCCCGTCGCGGCAACCACGAGGTCATGATTCGTGGCACCTTCGCAAACATCAGACTTCGCAACCAGATGCTGAGCGAAGTCGAAGGCGGTTTCACCTTCGACTTCACCAGCCCGGATCAGCCGGTGGTGCCTGTGTATGACGCCGCCATGGCCTACGCGGCACATGGCACCAAACTGGTCATCCTCGCCGGCAAGGAGTACGGGTCGGGCTCGAGTCGCGACTGGGCAGCCAAGGGTACGGCGCTCCTCGGCGTGCGGGTCGTCATCGCTGAATCCTATGAGCGCATCCACCGCTCGAACCTCATCGGCATGGGGGTGCTGCCCTTGCAGTTTCCGGTCGGATCAAGTGCGGAGTCGCTCGGGCTCGAGGGCGACGAGGTCTTTACTGTCCGCGGGATCACCGCCCTCAATGACGGGGTGACCCCGGCTACAGTCGAGGTCGAGGCGGTCGCAGAAGGCGGCCGAACCATCGCTTTCAGTGCGCCGGTGCGCATCGACACCCCGGGGGAGGCCGACTACTACCGGCACGGCGGGATCCTCCAGTTCGTACTTCGGTCACTTCTCGACTCGTGACCCGTTTCGTTCCACCGGGTTGGCCGCGAGGCCTGCCGCCCGGCGGAACACCGGAATTCAATGAGCGGGTTGTCGGGTGGCTTCTGGACCAGGGGCCCGCTGACCTGCGGACCTCGGATTTACGGCAGTTGCCATTAGCGCTAGCCACCTACATCGAGCATCATCTTGACGGATGCCTCGAGGCTGCACGACGGGCCTACGGGCAGGCTCGAACCCAACTGGGCCCAGCGCTGCCGGCGGACCAACTCGAACGCGCGCAGCGGGCCTTTGAGGCAGAGGGCGCGCGACTGCTGCAGGCACAGCGCGAGGTGCGGCTCGTGCTCGGGGCAATGCGTGTTGGTTGACCCGGCAAAGGGGCCGGGTGAGCCGCTGACCCGTAGAATGCGGAAGTGAGTCTGCTGCGTGGGATCCGTGATCCCCAGGATGTTCGTGCGTTGCCGGTCGAGCAACTGTCTGTGCTGGCCGGGGAGATCCGCGCATTCCTCGTTGAGAAGGTCTCGGCCACCGGCGGGCATCTCGGCCCGAATCTCGGCGTCGTCGAACTGACGATTGCGCTCCACCGCGTCTTCAAATCTCCGAGCGATGTCCTGGTGTGGGACACCGGGCATCAGGCCTATGTCCACAAGATGCTCACCGGACGCATCGACGACTTTGACCATCTTCGTCAGAAGGGCGGCCTCTCCGGGTATCCGAGTCGCGCCGAGAGTGTCCACGACGTCGTAGAAAACTCGCACGCATCAACCTCGCTGTCCTACGCCGATGGCATAGCGAAAGCCTGGGAGCAGCGCGGACTCCTCGGAGCCCACCATGTGGTGGCCGTTATCGGCGATGGTGGCCTCACCGGCGGGATGGCATGGGAGGCGCTCAACAACATCGCCGGATCAGACCGGCAGGTGGTGATCGTTGTGAACGACAATGCGCGTTCCTACTCGCCGACTATTGGCGGCTTGGCACATCATCTGTCGACCCTGCGGACGACCGGCAGTTACGAGCGGTTTATGTCGTGGGGCAAGCAGGTTCTCAAGCGCACCCCGGTCGTGGGCGAGCCGATCTATGGCACGTTGCATGGCATGAAGAAGGGGCTGAAGGACATCGTCGCCCCGCAGGGGATGTTCGAGGACCTCGGGCTGAAGTACGTCGGCCCGGTCAATGGCCATGACATCGCCGAACTCGAGCACGCCCTCGGTCGGGCCAAGGAGTTCAACGGTCCCGTCATCGTGCACGTCATCACCGAGAAAGGTCGTGGTTACGCTCCTGCGGAGGAGGACGAGGCAGATCGGTTCCACGGCGTCCCCATCATCGACCCGGATACCGGCAAGCCGCTCACCGAGGGCGGACCCACTTGGACAAGCGCGTTCGCCGATGAAATTGTGCGCATTGGGCATGAGCGTAGTGATGTTGTAGCGATCACTGCCGCGATGCTCGGCCCCACAGGCCTCGACCGATTTGCAGCAGCATTTCCCTCGCGCACCTACGATGTCGGCATCGCTGAACAACACGCGGTGACAAGCGCGGCAGGCCTCGCCTTCGGAGGCATGCATCCGGTGGTAGCCCTCTATGCGACCTTCCTGAACCGGGCCTTCGATCAGGTGCTCATGGATTGCGCACTTCATCGGGCTGGCGTGACGTTCGTCCTGGACCGCGCTGGCGTAACCGGCGATGACGGTGCCAGCCACAACGGCATGTGGGACCTGTCAATGCTTCAGGTGGTCCCAGGCTTGCGAATGGCCGCCCCACGCGACGAAATCACCCTGCGGGCAGAGTTGCGTGAGGCGGTTGGCGTTGAGGATGCCCCAACAGTCGTCCGCTTCTCGAAGGGTGCCCTCGGGCCCGAGATTCCAGCGTTGCGGACGTTGGGCCTACTTGATGTCATAGCCGAGTCGGGTCATGGTGACGTCATCATCGTGAGTGTCGGGGCGTTTGCGCCAATCGCGATTGAGGTTGCCGATCGACTCACGGCGCAGGGGATCGGGGTTATCGTCGTCGACCCGCGATGGGTCAAGCCGCTACCCGTTGACCTCATCGAGTTGGCGTCGGCTGCCCGTCTCGTTGTCGTCCTCGAGGACGGTGTCAGGCAGGGGGGAGTTGGTTCGGCAGTGAGTCAACTCCTGCGTGACCACGACGTCGACGTACCAGTCCGCAACCTAGGGGTTCCAGTGGAGTTCCTCGATCACGCGAAGCGAGCGCAGGTCCTTGCCGAGATTGGCCTCACGGCCCAGGAGATCTCCCGGTCGATTGTCGAGGCTGCGGCGCGTCATGCTCACCTGTCGGACGTGCCGGCCAGCGCCCCCTGAATAGAGGGGGTAATTTGCTCGGTAGCCCCGCGCTGGCTGGCTAGTCTCTCAGCATGCGCATCTCTACCGTTGCACCATTTGCCTTGGTTCTCGTCTTTGCTTTGCCAGCGCCGGCTGCCCACGCCGCCGATAGTGGCGTCGGCCAAATGCTGACGCTGGACGATGTCCCTTCAGTCGTTGGTACGGTACCCCCGGGAGTTGACCCGGTGAGTTTCACTGTGCCCGCTCGTGGGCTCGAACTGTGCGACACTGCCCTCGGATCTTGGCAGGTACAAGTTGCAGGTCCGGCCACGGTGAGTGAAGTCGTCATTCCCACGAGTAGTTCAGGAACGTCGGGGTTGAGTGAGCTTGCCTATGTCTATCCCTCAGAAGCCGATGCTCAAAAAGCTTGGATCAATCTGCGTTCGGCAGCGAAGGCATGCAATCGGACGGAGAAGAAATCGCAACCCGATGTCGGCGCAGTGACCTCAACGGTCACGACCGGCTACTTTCCGGGAGTCACCGCCTATCCGGACCTTTGGATCAACCATCGAGATGTCTACTCGGGGGCTGCGGGGCGCCGGCAAGGGACCATCGTTCGATTCAGCGTGTTCAGCCAGTCAACGAACGCCATTCTCGTCACCTCAGGCACATCGACCACGACGCCCAAGGGTTTTACCAGGGAGCAACGCGAGGCTGTTCGCGCCCTTGCCCAGAAGTTGAGTGATCGCTGGGATGTTCGTTGACCGCCAATCTGCCTCGTCTTTGGTGGCGGCGTTAGCGTTGATCGGCGTGATATTGGCCGGGTGCAGCACCCCGTCGAGGTTAGCCGCAGGTTCGTGTCAACAAGGCGCCGAAGCAACGCAGATTGCGGTGCAGGTGAGAAACAACCTGAACGTTCCGATCACCTTCCATGTTCCGCAGGGTTCTTTCGCGGCAGGTGATTGGCTGTGCGGCGAGGACCCAAGCCGGTGGGATGACGCCGAACTGCAACCAGGGCAAACCCGAGAGTTCACGCTGATACCAAACCCAATGCCTCCAGTGCAAGCAGCCGAGCAGCCAAGGGCCTTCCCGCTGAACCTCTCCAGTGGGGACACGAAGATCACGTCCTTTAGCTACCGCGTTGACGTGGTCGATCAGGTTGATCGACAATACATTCAACTCGCGGACAGCAAAAGGTATGACTGCTCACTGCAGGACACGTGGCAATTTGCCTACAATGGAGCACCCATGCAGGCCCGAATCAACTGCCAAGGGGAACTGAAGATGACCTTTGAGTATCCACTCACCCTGGTCCCTTGACGTGATGTTGATGATGACGCTAACTCAAGCGGGGGACACCTTCACCGCGTTGAGTTCGACCAAGGGAGAACCAAGCAAGACCCAAAGCCGATCGGTTCTCCTGACGCTCACTTGCTGCTGAAATGGAGGAACGTCCATGGTGAAGATCGCGGGACGAGCGTTCTTGGTCCTCGATGACCATGAACTGGTCCTTGAAGCAATCGGCCAGCGGTTACGGGTTGATTTCCCTGGGTGCACGATCATCTACTCGGGCGGCTCGCTCAAGGAAGCGGTGAATGCAACGCGCACGGCGCACTGCGACTGTGCCATCGTCGACCTAGACCTTGGCGATGGCGCAACGGTTGCAGAACTCGTGAGCTCGTTCACATTGCATGGGATCCCCGTGGTTGTCGTGAGTGCCCTCGGCCGGCCCGAGGTGATCAAGGCCGCTCTGGCGGTCGACGTGAGTGCGTTTGTGACGAAGAGGTCGAGTGCGACCTTTCTTACGACAGCGATCAAGGAAGTACTCAGGGGCGGTACCTGGTTTCCGGCTGATATGGCAGGTGTGCTGCTCCAGGGATCTGGCAGCGTTGACCTGTCTGGTCAGGAGAGACGAGCATTGACCCTGTACGCCTCCGGACTCACCCTCGACATGGTCGCCCGACGAATGGATGTCAGTCCGAACACGGCGAAGCACTACATCGACCGGGTTCGGACGAAATACACGGCCGCTGGTATCGCATCGCGCACCAAGGTGGAACTCAACACCCTCGCGAGGAATGAGGGGATGCTCCCCTGAATAGGGGGGGCAAAATCGGCCCTCGCCCACATCCACCGGACGTAGCCTGTGGATTGTCCCGACCAGGCGGTTGGGCAGTGAGAACCGAGGAGACCTTCATGAGTAGAACCAAACTTGCTGGGGCAGTAGCGGTGACGTTGGTGGCCGCTGCGGCACTGGCTGGATGCGGATCGTCCAATGATGCATCGAGGCAGGCATCCGGAGCCCCGGTCCCGGTGGCCGATTGCCCGGCGTTCCCGGACTATGGCACGGCACCGGAGTACACCATTGAACTTGAGGCCGCCGATGCGAAGGTGCTCGTTGAGCAGTGCGCCATCGTGAACATCACGATAGGTGCGGCAGCCGAGCGACTCGCCGGCTCCGCTCTCCCGGATCCGAAACTCTTCAAGCCACTTGGCCCGACTTCGATCGAGACAGTGTCGACCTATGCCATTGGTGCGCCGGGCTCGAAAGGGACGGCTGTCCTTGTCACCCAGGAACGCCCCGCGCCGGGCAAGACTGTCATTATCCAGATCGTCGCCCCCTGATCTGTCGCTGCTCGGGTCTGGGCTTGAGTGCCCAGGCCCGAGTGATTGGCGTATGAGGCAATTGTCAAGGTGGAGGTCGAGAGCATGACGAAGTTCAAGAACCAGACTCTGATGGCTACGTCTGTCGCGCTACTCCTTGTTGGATGTGCCTGCCTGCAGGGGTGTTCTTCATCGGCCCCCGATGCCTCACGGCAAGCAGCCGGAGTCGGCGCATGCCAGGCATTCCCGGGCTTCGGCGCGGGTGTGCCGGAGGAAGTCCTCGATCACCGCTCCTGGCTCGCCGGCAGGCAAGTGAGCGTACCTCGGTGCAGCATCCTCACTATTGAGCGACTCACGCCAGCTGACAGGCTCACCTTCAGCCCAGCGCGGACTGGGATCCTTGAGGCGGTAACCCCGACAGGCACTATGTACAGCAGTTATTACGTCATCGGTGAGGCCGGATCAGCAATCGATGTGACCGTGACCTCCGATGCGCCGCCTCCGCCACCAGCAGACCTTGGCAATCCCGTTCCGGAGTCGGCCCTGCCCGCAGTCATCACGCTCACCGCGACGGTCCTGATCGTCGAGTCGCAGGAGTAGTGCTACTCGGGCAGTGATGCAATGCCCGGCTCTAGAAATCGCTTTCTGGTGGCCCGCACTGACGCCCCGCTGCGATCGAGGTACGGGGTGAGTCCACCGAGAGCGAACGGCATCCCAGCCCCCAGGATCATGCACAGGTCAAGGTCTTGGGGCTCGGTTACGACGCCATCGTCGAGCATGATGCGTGCTTCTCGGGCGAGCGCATCGGCAACTCGCTCAAGCACCTGTGCCTCATCGAGCGCCGCATCGCCCTGCGCAAGGAGTGCGATGACCTCGGGATCGAGCTTCGGATTGTCCTTGCCCCCGGGCAGAAAGATGCCCGGCTTGCCGGCCTCGACGATGCGGCGCAGGTTGTCGGAGAGCGGGTAGCGATCCGGAAATGCGTCGTTGAGCACCTCCATGACATGGAAGGCGACCGCAGGTCCGACGAGCTGCATGAGTGTGAAGGGCGACATCGGCATGCCGAGTGGCCGAAGGGCGCGGTCGGCGACGGCCAGATCGGTGCCCTCGTCGACTGCGCGGAAGACCTCAGCCATGACGAGGTTGAGGAGCCGGTTGACCACGAAGCCGGGAGTGTCCTGCACCAGGACCGTGGACTTCTTCAGTGTTCGGCCGACCGCGAAGGCGGTGGCGAGCGTGGCGTCATCGGTGCTCGCCGACGGGATGATCTCGAGCAGCGGCATGACTGCCACGGGATTGAAGAAGTGGAACCCGACCACCCGCTCCGGATGCGACATCGCGCTCGACATCTCGGTGAGGGAAAGCGAGGAGGTGTTCGAGGCGATGACGCAGGTGTCGGTGACGATGGCCTCAAGTTCGGCGAACACCTGCTGCTTGACGGCCATGTTCTCGAAGACGGCCTCAATCACGAAACTCGCATCGGCGAACCCGTCCTTCGAGGTGCTGCCGCTGATAAGCGCGCCGAGCCGGTTGGCCATGTCGGGCTTCATCCGGCCCTTGTCGACCTGCTGCATAAGCTCCCCTCGGACGAACTCGAGGCCCTTGTCGATCCTGTTCTGATCGAGGTCGGTCATGACGACGGGGACCTGAAGTCGCTTGGCTAACAGGAGCGCGAGCTGGCTGGCCATGAGTCCGGCGCCAACGACCCCGACCTTGGTGACGGGGCGAGCGAGCGAACGATCAGGCGCGCCGACCGGCGATTTCGCCCGCTTTTGAACGAGATCAAAGGCATAGAGGGAGGCGCGGAGTTCGTCACCCATGACGAGGTCGGCGAGTGCCTCGTCCTCGGCGGCAAAACCCTCGTCGCGGGTCGAGGTCTTGGCCGCTGCAATGAGATCAAGGGCCGCGTAGGGGGACTTGAATGCCCCGTGGGTTCGGGCATCGAGTGTTGATCGCGCGAATCCGATGACGGTGTCCCAGAGGCCGCGGTCGGGATCCTTGCGAGTGATAATGATCTCGCCGGTGAGAACGCGCGCGGCCCAGTGAAGAGATTGTTCGAGGAAATCAGCCGGCTCGAACATGGCATCGAAAATGCCGAGTTTGCGGCCCTCGGCGGGCTTTAGCTGACGATTCATGGTCATAGCGTTCGTGAGGATGACCTGCATGGCATCGGCAGGCCCGATGAGGTTCGGCAGGAGCCAGGCGCCTCCCCAGCCGGGGACAAGGCCGAGGAAGACCTCGGGCAGCGACAGGGCAGCGGCGCCGCTCGACACCGTGCGGTAGGTGCAGTGGAGGGGCAGTTCGAACCCGCCGCCGATGGCCGCGCCGTTCACGAAGGCGAAGGTTGGGACATCGAGCTCGCCGAATCGGCGGAACACCTTGTGGCCGAGCTGCGCGATCTCAATTGCCTGCTCACGGGCCCGCACGTGCGAGATGCCCGATAGGTCGGCGCCGACGGCGAAGATGAAGGGCTTGCCAGTGACGCCCACCGCGATGATGCCGGGCATTGCGATGATCTGGTCGAGTGCGGCGTCGAGGGATGCCAGGCCAGCAGGGCCGAAGGTCGAGGGCCTCGTGTGATCGCGGTCATTGTCCAAGGTGATGAGCGCCATGGTGCCGGCGCTGAGGGGCAGGTCGATGAGCCTCACCCGCGCGTGGGTGACGACCTCACCGGGAAGGGCGCCTTCGGTCATGGTCTCGGTCATGCTGCACTCCCGTGGTTGAGGTTCTCCCAGATGACGGTCCCGCCCATGCCCAGCCCGATGCACATCGTTGTGATGCCGTAGCGGGCCGATGGGTCGTGCTCGAAGTCTCGAGCGAGGTGGTTCATAAGCCGAATGCCACTCGAGGCGAGGGGATGCCCGACGGCGATCGCGCCGCCCATCGGGTTCACCCGAGGATCCTCATCGTCGATACCGAAGTGGTCGAGGAAGGCGAGGACCTGCACGGCGAAGGCCTCGTTGATCTCGAACAAGTCGATTTCCGTGATGGAAAGCCCGGCGCGGCGCAGGGCCTTTTCGGTACTCGGCACTGGTCCAACCCCCATTACCTCGGGCTCGACGCCAGCGAAGGCGAACCCGACCATGCGCATCTTCGCGGTCAGACCGAGTTCGGCGGCGACATCGGCCCCGGCGAGCAGCGCGGCGGTTGCACCATCGGTGAGGCCGGAGCTATTGCCGGCGGTCACCCGGCCATGCGGGCGAAATGGCGTCTTGAGGCCGGCGAGGCCGGCGAGGGTGGTGTCGGCACGGGGCACCTCGTCGACAGTGACCAGGCCCCAACCCTGCTCGCCATCGCTCACAGCCACGGGGACGAGATCGACCTGGATGCGACCCTCGGCATAGGCCTTGGCCGTCTTTGACTGGGATCCGACGGCGTAAGCATCGGCGCGATCCTTGGTGATCAACGGGAAGCGATCGTGCAGGTTCTCGGCGGTCTTGCCCATCAGCAGTGCCTCGGGGTCGACGAGCCTCTCGGCAAGGAATCGGGGATTGGGGTCGACGCCCTCGCCCATTGGGTGGCGGGACATGTTCTCGACACCGCCCGCGAGGGCCAGATCAATCTGCCCGGCCATGATGGCCGTCGAGACGGTCGTGACGGCGGTCATGGCACCGGCGCACATGCGGTCGATTGCGTACCCCGGCACTGAACTGGGGAGGCCGGCGAGCAGTGCAGCAGAGCGCCCGATGGTCATGCCTTGATCGCCGGTCTGCGTTGTGGCGGCAACGGCGACCTCGTCAATGCGTGACGGAGGAACATTTGGATTGCGGCGGAGTAGTTCGCGCATGGCCTTGACGACGAGGTCATCGGCGCGCGTCTCGCGGTAGACCCCTCCGGCCTTGCCGAATGGGGTACGAACCCCATCAACGAACACAACATCGCGTGCCTCTGCCATGACTATCCCCTTGGGTTGCCAACTCGGTGACGTCATATTACCGGTCAGTAACAAGGGTGGCTACGGCGCCACTACCACCGCGGCTGCTAGTGCCGAGGCGGTGAGCCCGATCTGCCACTCCCGTGCCCCGCCGGCGCTGAGGAATTCCCCTATCGATGCGGCAGTGACCGGCTCAGGCGGCTCCCAGCACAATCGCCGCACGAGGTCGGGGGTGAGGAGGTTCTCGGCGGGCATGTCGATGCGATCGAGGATGACCCCGAGCGCCGCCTTCGCTGACTCGAGGCGTGCGAACGCCTCCGGATTGCGCTCAGGCCAGTTGCGCGGTGGGGGCGGTCCGGTAGGCGGCGGGCTGATGTCCGGCAGATCAGCATCCGGCAGGGCCATTGCGGTGGACACCGCGCTCCACCAGCCGGGCAGCCTGCGCTGCTGACCTCGACCGCTGAACTCCTTCAGCGCACCGAGTGCCTCTTTGGAGATGGGCAATGCGGTTGCCGCGGCAACGATCGCCGCATCGGGGAGGATCCGCCCTTGGGCAATGTCGCTGCGTCGCGCGACCTCATCGCGAGCGAACCACAGTGATCGCACGACTCCGAGGGCTCGCGCCTTGCGCAGCCGGTGGATCCCTGACGTGCGCCGCCACGCGTCGTCACCCCTCTCCTTGGGAGTGAAGTGAATGAGTGCCGCGAACTCCTCATGCGCCCATTCGAGTTTGCCCGCGGCCTCGAGCTCGGCGTGCATGCGGTGACGCAGCTCCACGAGCAGCTCGACGTCTAGGGCTGCGTACCGAAGCTGACTTGGTGTCAACGGGCGAAGGGACCAGTCGGCGGATCCGTGGCCCTTCTCGAGTACCTCACCGAGCTCGGCTGATACGAGGGCGGCCAGGCCCACCTTCTCCCTGCCGAGCAGTCGGCCAGCAAGCTCAGTATCGAACAGGACGGCCGGACGAAGCCCGATCTCGGCGAGGCAGGCGAGGTCCTGGGTCGCTGCATGGAGGATCCATTCCACCCCCTCGGTCGCCGACTGGATGACGGAGAGATCGGGAAGGTCGATCGGATCGATGAGTGCCGTGCCAGCGCCTTCGCGGCGAAGTTGTACGAGATACGCACGCTGGCTGTACCGGAAGCCCGATGCGCGCTCGGCATCGAGCGCGAGCGGACCGACCCCGGCGGCGAGCTTCGATGCGTAGCCTTCAAGGTCTTCGAGGGTGGTGATCACTTGGGGGACGCCGTCACGCGGTTCTAGGGGCGTGGTCTCGGGCAATACTTCCGCAGGGATCGTCACGTCATCCTTCGTCTGGAGGGGCGCATCCTCAGGAGTGGACGGGCGCTGGGTGGATCTGAGACTGCTGGACATGCTGCGCGCCGGGCGCCATGGGCATGAGCCCGGTCGCATGCCGCAAGAGTTCGATCCATGCTTCGACGTGGCGCTCCATGGATTCGTGCACGGGAGCATCGTCAACAGAGCATGGGGTCCACGATGCCCGGATCTCGACGAAGCCATCGCGCGGCCGATCACTGAGCGATCCGAAGGACTGACCGGCCGTTGCGGTGACGGTGCCTCCGAGTTGCGATGCGTGGGCGCCCGTCTCTGCTAACGCCTCTATGAGCCACGTCCATCCGACGTCGTGGAGCATCGGGTCTGAGACGAGGTCCGGCTCAAGTGAGGCCCTCGCGAAGACGACCGCTCGGAAGTCCCCGTCCCACTCGTCGACACCATCGGGGTCATGGAGGAGGACGAAGCGACCCGAGACCGGGTCACGATCATCAATAGCTGATTCAACGGTCAGGGCTAGGGCGAAGGGAGCAAGGCGCTGGGGTGCCGGGGCCTCGTCAACCCGAAATTCCGGGCGGATGCGGGCCTCCCGTACGCGGGCCGACGCCTGCGCGAACGCCTCGGCACTCGCTGTTACTGACCTCACCGTTGCAGGCTACGCGTTGTTGGGTGCAGCAGGGAGATCGGCGCGCCGAGTCCGGGTGAGCGGATATGGAAGCGGATATGGAAGCGGACATGGAAGCGGACCTGGAGGCGCGAGCGCAGGGCGAACTCACCTACAGTCACGTCACATGGGCGCACTCTTGGCACTGGCGTCGTCGATCATGTGGGGCGCGGGCGACTTCGTCGGCGGCATGACGAGCCGCCGGCGCCCTGCGCTCGCTGTGTACCTCGGCTCGCAAGTCTTCGGATTCCTCGGTCTCGTCGTGGCGGCGACCGTCACCGGCGGCTGGGGCACGGCGCCGGCCTACTGGCCTTGGGCCATTGCGGGTTCGGTGGCCGGCGTGATCGGAATGTTCGCGTTCTATCAGGCTCTCGCCATCGGTCCCATGGGCATTGTGTCGCCGCTGGTCGCCCTAGCAGTTGTTATCCCGGTGGCCTTCGGGCTCATCAACGGGGAGACTCCGTCGAGCCTGCAGGGTCTGGGAATCCTCGCGGCAATCGTCGGTGTTCTGCTCGCGTCGGGTCCGGAACTCAGCGGAGCTGAATCTGCCAAGCCCCTTGGTTATGCGGTCGTGGCCCTGGTGTTCTTCGGTGTCATGTTCATCACCATTGCTGAAGGGAGCAAGACGAGCCCCCTTATGACGATGACGGGCATGCGCGCTACGTCGATGGTGCTCATCATCGTGGCGGTCCTCGTATTCCGCTCGAAGGGCGGCATCACTCCCCGAGACTGGCCGGTGCTCGCGTTCGTCGGTCTCTTGGACGCCGCAGCCAACGTGACATTTGGAGTCGCGACGACCCTCGGCCTGCTTTCGACGACGGCTGTTCTGGGATCGCTCTACCCGGTCATGACTGCGATTCTCGCCGCCATAGTTCTCAAGGAGCGGTTACGACCGATTCAGTATGTGGGAGTCGCCGTCACCATGCTCGGGGTGTTCCTCGTCAGCGCCGGCGCTGAGGCGAACTGAGACGGAGTTGATGCAGTAGCGCAGGTCGGTGGGCGTGCCGTATCCCTCACCCTGGAACACGTGACCCAGATGGCCACCGCAAGCGGCGCACCGAACCTCGGTACGCACGGATCCGAGCGACCGGTCCTCGATGGTGACGATCCGATCCTGAGCGAGTGGGGAGAAGAAACTCGGCCAGCCGCAGTGCGAGTCAAACTTGGTGTCGCTGCGAAACAACTCCTCGCCACATGCCCGACAGCTGTAGACGCCCTCGGTCTTGGTGTCGGTGTACTCGCCGACGAACGGTCGCTCGGTGCCGGCCTCGCGCAGGACGTGATATTCGAGCGGGGTCAGTTCTGCCCGCCATTCGGCTTCAGGCTTCGAGATCGGGTACGGGGTTCCGTCAGGCATGAGGTTCATGCTCGTTACCGGGGTGTCGTGGCTCATGGGACCATGCTGCCATGAGCTACGACACTGAGACCATGTCCTCCTGGTTGAGTTCGCAGGAGTTGGCAACTGCACGCGAGCGAGTGCCAATTGTGTACGTCGATGCGATCCCGGTCCGCACTGATGCCCAGGGGGCCGTTACTCAGGTGGGCCTGCTTCTTCGTGCGATGCCCGACGGAACAATCAGCCGGGCCGTGGTCTCCGGACGGATCCTGCATGGCGAGCGCGTGCGCGATGCCCTGCTCCGCCACCTTGAGAAGGACCTAGGGGCCATGGCCCTCCCGCAGGTCCCGCCGTCGCCCCAGCCATTTACCGTGGTCGAGTACTTTCCTGACCCCTCGGTGACGGGTTTCGTCGACCCGAGGCAGCATGCCGTGTCGTTGGCTTTCATCGTGGCGATCGCGGGGGACTGCGCCCCCTCGCAGGACGCCCTTGATCTCGTCTGGGTGACCCCGAAGGAGGCATCGACGCTTGAGTTCCAAGGGGAGCTGTCGGGTGGGCAGGGACGACTCGTGCGCATGGGTCTCGCATATTGCGGTGTGCTGCCATAGTCTGCCGTGTGTTGCCCTCGTCGGGGGCACTTGACTTGAGGGCAGGCGGCTGTCCAAGGAAGGGTTGATCATGAGTGAATTCGGCAAAGCGGCGACCGAGAGCAAGCGAATCTCCGCGCGTGGGATCATTGCCATCATCATTCTCATCATCGCTGTGGTCTTCATGGCGCAGAACACCACTGACGTCACCATCAGGGTTATCGGCTATAGCTTCGACGTGTGGCTGTGGGCGCTGATCCTCGTGGTCTTCCTGCTTGGCATGGTCCTTGGCGGGGCGGTTCGCGCGGGAGTACGCAAACTCCGTGGCCAGGAGAAGGCACCGAAGTAACAACAACCGTATGCCGGGTCGACTCGTGCGGCGCATCATCGTCGTACGAGTCGGCTCCGAGGCCGGACTTTGGGGTGCACGCAGTCGCCGGATGAGCGTGAAGAGGCGTGGTGACCGTAGAGTTCATTAGAGTGGTGCCATGACCGTTTTGGCTGACGACCTAACCGCCCAGCGACTGCTCATCGATCTCGAACCTGTCGTCGAACGTGAGCTCAATCGGCACCTGTCGACTGCCAAGGAATGGTTTCCCCACGAGTACATTCCGTGGGACGAGGCCGAGAACTTCGACGGCCCACTCGGTGGCCGCGAGTGGACACCGCAAGAGCGTCGATTCAGTGAGGCGGCTCGCACCAGCCTCATCATCAACCTTCTCACCGAGGACAACCTGCCGAGCTACCACTACGAGATCGCCACTCACATGGGTCGCGACGGGGCCTGGGGTACCTGGGTGGGGCGTTGGACCGCTGAGGAGGGTCGGCATGGCACGGCGATCCGCGACTACCTGCTTGTGACGCGGTCCGTCGACCCGATTGAACTTGAGCGCGCCCGGATGATCCAAATGGAGGCTGGGTTCTCGGCGATCCACCCGGGCCTGCTCGGCGGGCTTGCCTACGTATCATTTCAGGAGCTCGCGACCCGTGTGTCACACCGCAATACCGGCACCGCCACCCAGGATCCGATTGCGGAGCAACTGCTCGCCCGGATCGCTCTCGATGAGAACCTGCACATGATCTTCTACCGCAACACCTACGCCGCGGCACTCGACCTCGCGCCGGACCTTGCGATGCGGTCAGTGACAGATAATGTGCGCGATTTCGCCATGCCGGGGCACGGAATCGAGGGTTTCGGTCGAAAGGCGGTCGAGATCGCGGTCGCCGGAATCTACGACCTGAAGCAGCATCGCGATGAGGTCATCATGCCGGTCCTCCGAAAGTGGCAAATTTTCGAACGCAATGACTTCGGGCCACAGGGGGAGGCGGCGCGCGACGAACTCTCTGCGATTCTCGCCGATATGGATGTTGCGGTGGATCGCTTCGAGGAGCGTCGCGAGGCGCTTCGGGCCCGGTTCGCTGCGCGCGACTGAACACCGAGATGTTCGGCATATGGGTGCTCGCCGAGTCACTGAGTGCCTGCAGGCTGGGGTTTCATGGCCGAGGCGGTCGCATCTGACGAGCCTGCGGGGGCGGTGATCGAGCCAGGGTGGAGGTGTCTGGATGTTGCTGGACCTCTCGATTTCGCAATGGATCGGTGTCATGCCCGGAATCACCGGTTGTCTCGCACGCAAGGCTGTGAGCGTGTTCATCCTCTCCACCTACGACACTGGCTACGTTCTTGTGCGCGAGTACCCGGTGCATGACGACTGGCCGATGAGCAGTCGAAACAGTGGATGATCGAGCGTCGCTTCATTCGCGATCGGCCTCAACCTCGGCCAGTTTACTGAGGGTCCCCTCGGGAAGCCACTTCGCCTGGTTGCCCTTGAAGGTCCGGGGCATGATCCACGGTCCGAAGCAGGCACTGGTGCCACAGCGTGCGCTGCCGCGTGTGGACGGTGCTGGTCAGCATGTGATCGTGGCGGAGGCGCACCGTCGTGGTGGGCATGAGTTGCTGGGCGATCGACGCCGTGGATGATTCTCGGGTGAACTGCACGTAGTCGTCGATGCGAGTCCAGTTGCGGAAGTCCTCGACGAATGTGCCGGGGTCGCACGGGTCGCTGGTAACGAGGGAGAGCGGGTTCGGATCTGCGAGGTTCCGCTCGACTCCACGCTCGACGAGGGCCACCTGCTCGGGGGTAAATGCCCATCTGACGCGGACGGCACCTTCGCGCGCGAACTCGCTCACGGCGCCGACCGGCAGATTGAATCCAGACATCACGTTACCCGCCTACGACGCGTTGGGTCGACTTCGGAGCGGTGCAAAAACCGATGGGTCACCGGACGATCCCGTGACATTCGCGGCGAACGTGGAACGATGCCGGGGTGGTGAATTTCGAGGCGATCTGGGCCCGGCGAACGGTGCCGGAGCGATGGTCGGCCCGAGACGCGATCATCGGTCAATGGTCGATCTCGCCGCTGCTCTGGCTCGTGTCGATGCCGTTCATCATCGCCGTCCAGTATTCCCGTCTCGAGGAGAATTTCGACTGGGACAACACTCAATTGCTCGCCGTCAGCGCGCTCGGTCAGATCGTGGCACTGGCCGTCCTCCTTGCTGCGCGGCGCTTCGGCGGCTTGCGGGCAGGCGTGCGGGATCGCAGCCTGATCGCGGTCGTCTTCATCTGGTTCGTCGCAGGGGGAGCGGCCGGCGCCGTGACCGCGCTGTTTCTCGCGCGGATCCAACTCTTCCCTGGTCCCCGCGGATTCGTCGTGGTGTCCCTCATGGGCATCACGACGATCGCCATTTACTCGCTCGTCTCCTTCACGATCGGAGTGCTGCGCGGTCACCGGGACGAGGTTGACAGACTCCGCGCACACCGCGATGTGCTCGTCCTTCGAAACCAGGAGTCCGGGGCCTTCGCGGACGATCAGCTGCGACTGCTGCGCGCCGCGCTTGACGAGGAAGTCCTGCCCGTCTTTCGCGAGCTCGGGGAGCGTGTCGATGCGCTCAGCTACCGTCCTCTTCAGGGGGAGCTCGAGCAGTTGCGGCTGCAGGTCATCATCACATCGGAGTCAATCGCCCGGCGCGTCGATGATGGCATCGACAGTGCGGTCCAGGTTCGGCGGGCGAATCGGCTGAGCCGGATCGCCCGGGGCCGCCGGACCGACGGGGGTCGGATGAGCATCCTCCTCGGTTCGTCGGTTCCAGCCCTCCTCGGTTGCGTCATCGTGGTCCTCTTCGCCTTCGTGGAGCGAGTTCGCGGGTGCCTGACCATCTCGTTCATCATGACGATCAGCATGATCCTCATCGTGCTGGCCGGAGCTGCCGTGCGCCGGTACACGTCAGGGGATCCGCCGGGTGCCCGTCTCGCAGTGGGCGCGGCCACGCTCGGGTCGCTGCTCCTGGTCTTCTGGGGGGCGACCCGTCTTGAGATTGCCGGCTGTGCCTGGACTGGGTCGACTGAGCTCTTCATCACCTCTGCGTGCACCCTGGCAGGGGCCCTAGTGTTCGCCGGCGTGTCCGTCGAGGCGGATCGTCAGTTGAAGCTCATGAAGGACGAGGTTCGTGACACAAACGTTGCATTCCACGCCGCAGTCGCAGCCCTGAACGAGACCGGTTGCACTCTCCGTGATCAAGTTTCGCATGTTCTGAACGGGGTTCTTCAGGGACGACTCGCCGCCGTGTCGATCGCCCTCCAGTCCCATGTTGACGACCTCGGTCGGGGCGGGCACCCGAGCACGGAACTACTCGTGGAGCAAGTGACAGCACTGCTGCGCCTCGCAGACCGAGACATAGCCGAGATCGTCACCGAGCCGGTGCAGCCGCTTCAACTTGACGAAGCGCTCAGTCAACTTCGAATTCGCTGGGCTGGGCTCCTCACCCTCGGATGGGACATCGAGTCTGAGGCGCAGGTGCTGCTGGACGATGACGTCATCCTGCTCCGATGGGCGAAGGAGGTTATCGATCATGCGGTGAGAAACTCGAGCAGACACGGTGGGGCGACAGCGATCACCATTCAGGTGAGCACTACGTGGGTGGAGGCCGGGTGGCTCGGCATTCGGGTGAAGGACAATGGAGTCGGGCCCGGGCCTGATGAGGCGCTGGGCGGAACGGGTGCAAGATCGGTGACAGCACGCCACGGCATCTGGGTACTGCGGGGTCGAGCGGCCGGTGGGGCTGAGCTCATCGTGGACTTGCCCGGTCGTCGATGGTCGAGCGATAACGATGACCAACATTCGTGAAAAGTCTCGCGGAGAGAGGGCCGTGCGGCCATAGGCTCTGCCGAGGGGGGTGGCTGGAGGTTGCGGTGAAGAAGGCGGTGGTCGACTACTCCTTGCTTCATTCGCTGAGGAGTCGCTGGTCTACGTCGCCGCTGATGTGGCTGGTGGCCGCTCCCGTGCAAATCAGTGGAATTGTCATCCGTAACTCCGCCCTTCACCCGGACAGCGAGGCGTTAATCGTCCTGCTCGCTGTGATCGCAGAACTTTCGGTGCTGCTCCTGCTCATGATCGTGGCGCGGCAGCGCTCGACGTGGGGCCGGTTCCGGTCAATGAATCCAGGTCAGGTGCTCATCGTCTGGGTCGGGTGCGGAGCACTTCTCACCGTCATCATGGAGTTGGGCGTCAATCTGCTCATCGGGGGAGGAGGCCTTGGACTTGGTGTCCGACTGCTGTGGACGACGGGAAGCACGATCGCATTGTTCGGTGTTGCCACGATGATTGGTGCTGGTGTCGCTGAGCGGCAGGCTGCCATCGTGCGCCTTAGCCTTGCAAATGAGCGAGTCATGCGGCTCGGGGCTGCGTCGCAACGTTTCGCTGAAGACCAGCGCCTACTCCTTGCAGATGCACTCGACGAAATGGTGATCCCCGCCCTCGAGCAACTTGCAGAGGAGACAGAGGAACTCAATCGGGCTTCCCATAGCGACTTAGAGCCGCTGCAGGGGCGTGTCGCGTTTTACTCCGAGACGATCATCCGTTCCCTCAGCAGGGAGGTGTCGACCATTGCCCCGCAGTGGTTGGATCCAATGCCGGCGCCCGAATCAAGAATCGGCTTTACTCTTCGGGGGCTCCTAGATCTCCTCATAACGGCCAGGATTCGGATCCTTCCATCAGCAGCCTTCATAGTGATCATCCTGTGGGCCCAGATCGTGCCCTCATGCCTCCCGCGTGATGTGCTGGTTTTGGCGAGCGGCGTGATCATCGGATCCATCGGATACTTAATTTGGCGCTCGGTTTCGGCTGACTCACCTAGGGGTGCAGGATTCGTCAACCTCGTGATGTATCCGGCGATCGGCGCTGGATTCGTGTGGAGCGCCCGTACGCCGATCCTTGCCTGCACGTGGGAAGGCACAAACCCTCAATTGGCCGTGGTGGTGTGTATTGGGTTGGCGTGCTTGGCATTGATCGCCATGGCACTCGAGGTTGATAGACGCTCACGGAATGACGCAGCGGCGCTAGCCTCTCGTATTCGCGTGGGGGAGGCGTTGGCTGCGGAGTTGGAACGTGCTGGTGAACGAATGCGCGATCAGGTGTCACTCGTGCTCCATGGTTCCGTCCAAAGTCGACTGACTGCCGTTTCGCTTGCCCTGCACGTCCACATGGAGCAGGTGAGGGCAGGTGGTAACCCCGATCAGCGACAACTCCTTGAGCGCGTGACCATACTTCTCGAGCGGGCCGTGGGTGATGTGCAGTCGGTTTTTGCGCAGGAGCCCCCTCCCGCGAGCATCGACACGCGAATGCAGGCCATGCAAGCTCAGTGGCTTGGACTTCTCGACATCACCTGGGGAAGGTCTCCGAGGGCCGCAGAGGTCCTTGGAGCCGATCCCGAATGTGCTGTGTGGGTCTTTGAGATCCTCGGGGAGGCGATTACGAATGCCAGCCGTCATGGAATGGCAGGCTCAGTCAACCTGCGAATTGATGTCGACCATGAGACGGGCACGTTGCTTGTCATCACCGCGAGAGACGATGGCGTCGGACCGCCGAACGACATGCGGGAGGGTCTGGGTACCCATCGAATCAGGGCCCGCGGCGGATCCTGGGCCCTTGAAGCGGGGCAGGAGGGCGGGTCTCGAATGACCGTGACCCTCCCGATCGACTCAGGTCGCTGAACTGTGGCAGGGAGGTTTGGACGACGTCATCGTGAGCCTTGATGAGTCGGTGGAGCGCGAGGTCTTTGAAGAACTTCAGGGTCGGTGGCGAAATCGGTGCGGATCTCGCGTTCGAGCCGACCCAGCGCGCTGCTCCGATTGAAATCACCGTGTTTTCACGGTGGCGCGTCCGCCTTGACTGAAATTATGCTGGGCACCTTCGAACGTCGAATGGGATCAATTCCCAGTGAGGAACCATCAACGTTGGCTGCCCAATCGAGGCCCTTGGCGGGCCATGCGTTCGATTCAGCCTCGCTACCAGAGGCAGTCGACCGAGTGCTGCACTGGTTCCAACGTCACCTCGTCACCGCGAGTGTGCTGTTCCGGCGCCGGCCGGGACGCATGGGTTCATGGCGGAGGGTATCCGCTGCACTGGTCGTCGCACTTGTCGTCACACTGCTCCTGAAACCACCGGCGTACGCGGCCGACGACGGCAGTTTGGACGCAGCATTCACCACAGCCAACGGCACCGGCGCGAACAGTGACATGCGATCAATTGCAGTGCAGGCAGACCAGAAGTCCGTCATCGGCGGCAACTTCACCGACTGGAACGGCACCACCGCCGGACGGGTCGTTCGACTGAACACGGATGGCAGCCTTGACACGGCGTTCACCACGAACACCGGCACCGGCGCCAGCGGTTCCGTGTGGTCCATTGCGGTGCAGGCAGACCAGAAACTCGTCATCGGCGGATTCTTCGCCACTTGGAACGGCGCTACCGTCGAGAGGCTGGTTCGACTTAACACGGATGGCACCCATGACACGGCCTTCACCACGAACACCGGCGCGGGCGCGAATGGGTCCGTATGGTCGGTGGCGGTGCAGGCAGACCAGAAGATCGTCATCGGCGGCGACTTCACCACCTGGAACGGTGCCGCCGCCGGAGGCGTCGTTCGACTGAACGCGAACGGC
>CAMCSO010000010.1 GCA_945877545.1 Bifidobacterium breve
ACTCGAACACCCCCAGCCCGTGCCTCGGCCGCCGCGACACCAGCAACGGCGCACGTATCGCCATCACTCGGCAAGATGATGACGTCATCAGCACCCGACGCAAGGATCGCCGCGAGGAGTTCTGCCGTCGAGGGCCGAGTATTCGGCAGTGCCGCCACCGTAAAGGCCCCGGCCTCGCGAAGCAGGGCGGCCGTACCGGGGCCATGGGTCACCGCGACCAGGGCGCGTGGCTGCCGTTCGCCTCCGAGGACCTGCTTGTCGAGGGCCGTAATGCGGATGCCATGGGGGCGACCGGCTTCCATCCCCGCCTCCACCGCGGCACCGGGATCGTCAACGTGAACGTGGACATTCCAAAGGGGGTCGGCACCGCTCACGACGAGGCTGTCGCCGATCGAGGCGAGGAAGACCCGAAGCCTTTCGACCGAGGCCTCATCGGCGTCGAGCAGGTACATCACCTCATACTGCGGCCCGGTGAACCGTGGCCACGTGAGCTGGGCCCCCGCGAACTGCAGCCCAACGGCTGACACCTGAACATCCTGCACCCTCGGGGTAGTCGAAGGAGTGCGCCTTGCCCCCGAGAGAACGTCGACGAGGGCGTCGAGCACGACAACGAGCGCTCGCCCGCCAGCGTCAACGACCCCTGCGATCCGCAACGACTCAAGGAGCGAGGGCGTCTCCTCAAGGGCCTGCGCCGCTCCATCACTCGCAGCCCCTGCGGCCTGCGCCGGAGAGACCGCGGATGAGTGGGTACTTGCCGTCCGAGCCGCATTCGCAGCCGCTCGGACGACGGTGAGGATGGTCCCCTCAACCGGCTTCGCGACCGCGAGATACGCAAGTTCTGTTCCGCGCTCAAGCATCGCAGCAATATCCGTCCCGCGAATATCACGCTCGGAGGGGATAGCAGCGAGAACCTCAGCTGCCCCGCGAAGGATTTGCGACAGGATGACTCCAGAGTTGCCGCGAGCCCCGAGGAGCGTCCCACGGGCGAGCCCCATGACTGCGGATGGCATCGAGGAATCCAGGGCCATGGCCTCGTCGATTCCTGCACAGCCGGCTTCCAAGGTGAGGTAGACATTTGTGCCGGTATCGCCATCAGGAACAGGGAACACGTTCATGGCATCAATCTCGGCCCTCGCCTCCCCCAGCCCTGCCAAGGCCGCATGGGCCCAGTCACGCACGAATGCAGGATTGACCAAGGCCGCCGGCTTGCCGATGTTCACTGCGTTCACCGGTCCCTACCCTTCCACAACCTCGCTCGACCACACCCCAGATTTGGGCACCGGCGCCCGCCTCGGCTAGTCTTGGCCGCTGCATGCCTCACGGCAGCATAATGTTTCGAGGATCCACCGAATCTTGAGTTCCCCAGTTCACGAGGTTCGACCGTTCACGAGTCTTCGGCCCGGCCAACCGGCCCAGCCGGCACGATCGATGCCAATGTGGCATCACACATGAAGGAGTGCACCGTGGCTGCCAACTGCGATGTCTGCGGCAAGGGCCCAAGCTTCGGGCACAGCATCTCTCACTCACACCGTCGAACGAAGCGACGTTGGAACCCGAACATCCAGCGAGTTCGCACGCTCGTCGGAAAGACCCCAAAGCGCCAGAACGTGTGCGCCTCATGCCTCAAGGCCGGCAAGGTCGTCCGCAACTAGTCGACCGCGACGAGTCCTCCCCAGTAGGTAATCGCCGGACCTTCGGGCATGACAAACGCCCCCGGGAAAGCGGCACCTCCTCAGGGGGGAGCGCGTGACTACTCGGGCCCGGTCCGCTGGGAGTACCGCCCCCGGCAAAACGGCACTCCTGATCCCGGCGAGATTGTCTGGACATGGGTCGCCTACGAGGATGCACCGCACATCGGCAAGGATCGTCCAGTCGTCGTCATCGGTCTCGCCGATCGGGGTCGCTTCGCGGTGCTCATGCTCTCGACCCGCGATCATTCCGGGGATTCCCGTTGGCTGGCGATTGGGCCGGGAGACTGGGATGACCAACACCGCCTGAGTTGGGTTCGAGGCGATCGCATCCTAGTCGTCGTACCCGCAGCGATCCGCCGCGTGGGGTCCGTTCTCCCGCGGCCGGCCTACGAGGCAATCCGAGCAGCGTTCGGACCCCATGACTCGAGGCTGCGCAATAGTCTGCGGCGCTTGTTCGGCAGGTCCCGTCCATCAAAGGTCACTCCGATCCTTCCACCGTGATTATCGTTCCACCGTAAAGTGGACGTGCCCACCTAGTCCGCGCCTCCGAACGCCATCGACGATGACCCCCGGTTCGTCCGAGGCCATCACAGACCCGATGATGCGGAATCCCACCGGCACCACCACACCTGCAGGGAACGTTGCGAGCAGCGCATGATCCTCCCCCCCGGTGAGCATCCATTCCCGTGGATCGACGCCCAGGGCTGACGCTGCAGCGGCCATCGACCCAGGGATGTTCCAGGTGTCGGTATCGATGACGACATCGACCCCCGAGGCCTCGGCAAGATGCCGGGCGTCTGCGATGAGTCCATCGCTCACGTCGATCATCGCGGTGGCGCCGGCGTGCGCAGCCATGGGTCCGGCCGAGTAGGGCGGGTCAGGGACCCGGTGCGCATCGATGAGTACTGCGGGCGAGCGGAACCCACCGGACAGCACCGCCAGCCCAGCGGCGGACCAGCCGAGTCGGCCTGCGACCGCGAGGACGTGGCCCGCCTGTGCCCCGGAGCGAAGAACCGGACTTCTCCCCTGGAGATCGCCGAGTGCCGTCACAGCCAACGTGATGACCGATGACGCCGCAACATCGCCTCCGACAACACATGCACCGACCCTGGCAGCCTCCGCAGTGAGCCCGGCGGTGCACTCAAGGGCCCAGGTTACGGGGAGGTCGCCAGGGGCTGCGAAGCCCACGAGGAGCGCCGTCGCCACGCCGCCCATCGCAGCGATATCAGCGAGACTCGCTGCGGCAGCCTTTCGGCCCACATCCGTGGCACTCGACCAGTCCCTGCGAAAGTGCACTCCCTCGACCAGTACGTCGATGGTCGCGAGGACACTCCCAGAATGCGTCGCCACGAGCGCGGTGTCATCGCCCGGGCCGATGAGGACCTCAGCGGTTCGGGGCAGGACCTCAGTGATTCGAGCGATGAGGTCGAATTCGCCGGTACCACCGATCGTCTGCTCGCTCAAGGCTCTCCTTTCCTTGCATACAGACCCTCGCGAGTCGCTAGTCTCCCAGCATGGTCGTCCAGGCGTATGTGCTCATCCAGACAGAGGTGGGAATGGCTCCGACGGTGGTCCGCGCCATCCGAGGGATCAGCGGAGTGACCGCCGCCGAGGATGTCACAGGCCCCTACGACGTGATTGTCCGGGCCGAGGCAAGCACCATGGATGAACTCGGCCGCCTGATCATTGCGGCCATCCAGGCGGTGCCCGGCATCACCCGAACGCTCACCTGCCCGGTCCTGAATCTCTGACGACCCGAATCTTTGGCGGTCCGTCTCAACGTAGCCCGGTTCCTCGACGCTGGGCATCGCGCACCAGATGTGACACCAGATCCGCGTAGGCGAGCCCCGACGCACCCCACATCCGCGGGAACATCGAGATTGGCGTGAAACCCGGCATGGTATTCACCTCGTTGATGATCACCGCACCCGTCGGATCAGTGAAGAAGTCCACCCTTGCCAATCCTTCGCAGCCGAGCGCCTCGAATGCGAGGCAGGCCTGTCGATGCACCTCATTTTCGAGCGCATCCTCAAGGTCCGCTGGGACGACCAGGGTCGTCGAGTCATCGAGGTACTTGGCATCGAAGTCGTAGAACTCGTGACCTCCACCGATGATGATCTCTGCACAGCAACTCGCGCGCGGCACCCCAGAATCGTCCTGGATCACCCCGCACTCGATCTCCCGGGCGCCCTCAACGCTCGCTTCCACGATTACCCGAGGATCGTGCGCGCGAGCGGTCTCGATCGCCGATTCGAGGGCCTCAATGGAGTGCACCTTGGAGATGCCCTGCGATGACCCGGCCCGCGCCGGCTTCACGAACGCCGGAAACCCGACCGCGCTCGCCCGGCCCAGGGCGACCACGCGGTCGGACCGCCATTGACGATCAGTGATCACCGCATATGGGCCGACTTCGAGTCCGGCAGACGCGAAGAGTGCCTTCATCGTGGCCTTGTCCATTGCAACGGCCGAAGCCATGACGCCAGACCCGACGTAGGGGATTCCGGACATCTCCAGGAGGCCCTGAATCGTGCCGTCCTCGCCCCACGGCCCATGCAGAACCGGGAAAACGACGTCAATGTCGCCGAGCTCTGGCGATCGGACCGTCGGGTCGGCGCTCAAGACCACCGGCCGGTCGTTGGCCTTGACCTCGGGTACAGCGCCATCGACGATGCGAAGGTCATCGGGATTGACGTCCTGCAGGAACCACCCTCCGTCGCGGGTGATCCCGATAGCCATGGGATCAAAGAACTGCGGGTCGAGTGCGCGCAGAATGCTTCCGGCACTGACGCAGGAGATGCCGTGCTCGCTGCTGCGACCCCCGAACACGACGGCGACTCGGACCCTCTGCACATGCTGACCGTACCGGGCCCAGTGAGGTGTCAGTATGCAAGGCCCGGGGCGGGTAGGTATGTTCTAGCAGTGATCGAGCCTACGAGTTCACCATTGCGTGCTGAGACCTTCGTCGTCACGGCCGGGAGACCAGCTCGCAGCCCGGATGCACCGCTCAATACACCTATCGTCCCGGCATCATCGTTCATCGCCGGCGGGCCGATGGAATACGCCCGAGAGGACTCCCCGAGCGCACGTGCGCTCGAGGAGGTTATCGGCGGTCTCGAGGGTGGGACCGCCACCGTCTTCTCTTCCGGAATGGCCGCTGCCGGGGCAGCGATGGACCTCATCCCGCTCGGGGCGATCGTCGTCGCTCCGAGCGCGGCCTACACCGGCGTCGCGGTTCGCCTCCGGGAACTCGACTCGATCGGACGCATCAGGCTTCGCATCGTGGACGTCGACAGCACTGCCGCCGTCACCGATGCCTGTGAAGATGCGCACCTGCTGTGGCTGGAATCGCCGACGAACCCACTGCTCGAGGTCGCCGACCTGCCGGCGTGCATCGAGGCTGCTCACGCTGCCGGCGCACTCGCCCTCGTCGACAACACCTTCGCCACCCCGATGCTCCAGCGTCCGCTGCTCGATGGCGCGGACATCGTCCTGCATAGCGTCACGAAGGCCCTCAGCGGCCATTCGGACCTCCTCATGGGTGCCCTCGTTGCCCGCGACCTGGAGTTAGCGGAGCGCATTCGGCTCAGGAGAGTCCTGCTCGGCGGATCGACGAGCGCCTTCGACTGCTACCTCGCGCTGCGCGGGATTCGCACCCTGGCCCTGCGGGTCGAGCAGGCCCAAGCCAGCGCTCGAACCATCGTCGACCGGCTTCACTCCCACCCGGCCGTGACTCGGGTGCGGTACCCCGAATTCGGGACTATCGCCGCGGTCGAGGTGGTCGGTGGACCCGATGCTGCCGACACGGTATGCCGCAGCACGGTCATCTGGACCTATGCGACGAGCCTTGGCGGAGTCGAGTCACTGCTCGAGCGCCGACGCAGGTGGGATCTGGAGAGCACGACGGTGCCGGAGAACCTCATTCGGCTTTCATTCGGCATTGAACACGCGGACGATCTCTGGACAGATCTGAGCGACGCTCTCAGCGCATCCTTGCGCGATCGTTGAGTGCACCTATGCGGAGTGCATCTATGCGGGCGATCCCGATCAGTCGGTGGCCGCAACCATCTCGCGTTTAATGTCGCGCGCCATGAACGCTGCCGCCAGCGACCTCGGGGAGCGACCGTGGTGCAGGACTTGAACCACCTGCTCGGTGATCGGCATGTCGACCCCGTGCTCCCGGGCTAAGGCCAAGATGGGCTGGCAACTCTTGTATCCCTCGCATGTCTGCTTTGTCGCTGCAATGGCCTCCTCGACCGTCAACCCGCGGCCGAGGTTCAGACCGAAGGTGCGATTACGCGACAGCGGCGACTGGCAGGTTGCGACGAGATCACCGACACCGGCAAGTCCCTGAAAGGTGAGCGGGTCTGCTCCGAGGGCGACGCCCAATCTCGCGATCTCGGCGAGTCCGCGGGTGATGAGCGAGGCTTGGGAGTTCTCCCCAAGGCCCATTCCAACCGCCATCCCGTTGGCCAGTGCAATCACGTTCTTCACCGCACCCCCGATCTCGGTCCCCACGACGTCGGTTGTCCAGTAGGGGCGAAAGTAGTCGGTCGTACAGGCATCGGCAAGCAATCTCGCACTCGCCTCAAGGTCGCACGCAATTGTCGTCGCGGTGGGCTGGTGCTCAGCGATCTCCCGAGCGAGATTGGGGCCAGAGACGCAGGCCACGCGATGGCTCGCCGCCCCCGTCACCTCCGCGATGACCTCACTCATGCGCTTCATAGTCTCGAGTTCGATTCCCTTGATGAGGCTGACGATCACCGAGTTGCTCGGGATTTTCGCGGCCCACCTGCCGAGGTTCTCGCGGAGCACCTGTGCGGGGACCGCTAGGACCACGAGGTCGGCGCCATCAAGGGCCCGCGCCGGTTCGGACGTGGCAGCGACGGACTTGGGCAGATCGATGCCAGGGTGATACGCCTCATTGCGATGGAGGCCGTTTACCTGATTCGCAACCTCTTCGTCGCGGGTCCAAATGGTCACCTGACTTCCGGCATCGGCGAGGACCATCGAGAACGCCGTCCCCCATGATCCACTGCCCATGATCGCCACCCGGCTCATGAGGACCCGTTCCGCTCGAACACCATTCGCTCCTTCGGCGGGCTCTCGTGACGTATGTCGGCGAGGAGGTCGGTCATGGCATCCATGAGTCGATTAGTCGCGATGTGCAATGTATCTGCATCGAGCGGCCGATCAGCGAGATCAGTGAGATCGATGGGGCCCCCGATCCGCACGTGCATCGTTTTCCGCGGGAAGAGTCGAAGGTGCTTTCGATAGGGCGCCATGACCTCGTGAGCTCCCCATTGGGCGAGCGGCAGCAACGGCCTACCTGTTGCGAGTGCGATTCGAGTAGCGCCCGTTTTGCCCTGCATGGGCCAAAGGTCCGGATCTCGAGTGATCGTGCCCTCAGGGTAGACGACGATGCATTCGCCACGCTCAACCGCAGTGACGGCATCACGGACCGCGTCCACCGCCTCGGCTGTCTCGCGATAAACCCGCACCTGGCCGGCACTCGTGATGATCGGTCCCATGATCGGGACCCGGAACACCGACTCCTTGGCGAGGAACCTCGGGGGACGGTCCACGCTCCACAGCATGTGCGCGACGACGAGGGGGTCAAACCACGACGTGTGGTTCGGGGCGACGATGATCCCGCCAGAGTCGGTTTCCAGATGCTCAATCCCCCGCCAGTCGCGCTTGGTGAGCAATTGCATGGGCAGCCACAGCAGAAATACTGCGACTCGAAACCCCCAGCCCAACCTCCAAGCACGCCTCGTCCGGGTCATTTCCACAATCTAGCGCCCGAAGGATCACGGCAGGGCCACGAGTGAGATCCCGGTTTGATTGGATGGGCACCATGGAGTGGACGGCGGTGGTTCCAGTGAAGTCGCTTCCGGACGCCAAAAGTCGGCTCCTGCCCGACGCTGACCCGACTCGTCCAGAGCTCGCCCTAGCGTTCCTCCAGGACGTCCTCACCGCATTGGAAGGCGCCGCTGGCATCGCCCGAGTTCTCGTCGTCACCGATGACGAACGGATCCAGAGCCTCGTTGACGCCTCGTCCGCTAGCTGGCTGCCAGAGGCACCGCATGTGGGCCTCAATCCGGCCGCTGCCCTCGGCGCCGCGAGTCTGCCGCGCGACACCGCAGTCGCCATTATCGCCGGCGATCTCCCCTGCCTCATCCCTTCGGCCATCGACCTAGTGCTCGCCCTGGCCGAGGTACATGACCGCGCATTCGTAAGCGACGCGCTAGGCATCGGCACAACCATGCTCCTCGACCGCACGGCAGCCACCTGCACCCCGGCGTTCGGTGAGCGGTCACGAGCCCGACACGCTCAACTCGGCTACGTCGACCTCGGTCTCGATGTCAGTGACGACACCCGCCGCCTCCTCGCACGCGCTCGACGCGATGTCGACACGCAGGTTGACCTGTGGGATGCCAGGCGAATGGGGGTCGGCGCCGCGACGAGGGCGGTCCTGCTCAACGGCCCAGCCCGATGATCCCAGCAACCGTTCGATCGACCTCTCTAGGCGGCGACGTCATCGTCGTGAGCGATGAGGGCTTCTGCCTGACGGTGCCCCGATCGGTCGTCGAGGCCTCCGTGTTCCGGCTCCTTCGGGTCGGCCAGCGACTCGCCGTCACCCTTGACGATCTCATCCCCGTCAGGATCGACCTACCCTGACCGGCGGCTCCCACGCTCCGTCGACGACTAAGTTTCTCCCATGGACCCGTTGCAGTTTCCCACCAGCGAGGTTGATGTCGTCGTGCTCGGCTCCGGGGCAGCCGGGCTCGTTGCAGCCCTAGCCGCACATGAGTCTGGCGCGACCGTCGCACTATTTGAGAAGGCCGAACTCATCGGTGGCTCTACGGCAATCTCCGGTGGCGTCTGCTGGGTTCCAATGAACCACCACATGGACGAGGCTGGCACGCCCGATACGCGCGAGGCGGCGCTTGCGTACCTGCACTCGTTGTCGCTCGGCCAGATGAATCCAGCCCTCGCCGAGGCCTTCATCGGGGGTGCTCGGGAGAGTGTCGAGTGGCTCGAGTCGGTGACTGACCTCGAGTTCACCCTCATCCCCGGATATCCCGACTATCACCCAGAGCATCCGGGCGGACGACCCAGCGGCGGCCGCTCCCTCGATCCGGGCCTGTTCAGCTATGAGCGCCTCGGTCCGTGGGCTGCCAAGGTCGCCAAGAGCCGTCGCAGTGCCCGCCTGCGCATCACCGACACCACGTTGGGGGGCGGCACCGGGTTTCTCGATGACGAGACGCTCGCCCATCGCGAACAGCACGATATTCGCGGCTGTGGTGCAGCGCTCGTCGGGCCGCTGCTCGCCGCACTCCTGCGTGCAGGCGTCGAACCCATCCTCGAGGCTCGGGCCACCGACCTGATCATCGAGGATGGCCGTGTGTGCGGGGTACGGCTCGCCATCGGCGCGGCTGAAGGTCCGCAGCAGGTACATCTTGCGCGGGCGAGGCGCGGGGTGATCATCGCCACCGGCGGCTTCGAGTGGAATCCGCAACTCGTGAGCGCCTTCCTGCGCGGACCCATGACTGCGCCAGCATCGGTGCCGTCAAATGAGGGTGACGGCCTCCTGATGGCGCTTCGTGCTGGCGCTTCTCTCGCGAACATGCCACACGCCTGGTGGGCGCCGACCGTGTCAGTCCCTGACGACGAGGCATTCGGACGGCCACGCGCGACCCTTCTCAACCGCGAGCGCACCCTCCCCGGATCGATCATGGTGAACAGCGCAGGACTCCGGTTTGCCAACGAGGCAGCCAACTACAACGCCCTCGGCGGCGCATTCCACACCCTTGACCCGGTTGAATTCGGCTACCGCAACCTGCCCTGCTGGCTCATCTTCGACGGTCGAAACGCTCGAGACTTCGGCTCATTCGGCACTCCCGCTGGCACGCCGATCGCGCCATGGATCACCCGGGCCACGACAATCCCCGAGTTGGCCGGCGCCCTCGGCATCGACGCTGATGGTCTCAGCGGCACGGTGGCTCGCTGGAACTCGTTCGTCGATGCAGGCGATGATGCCGACTTCGGGCGGGGAAGAAGTGCCTACGACCGTTGGAGCGGCGATGGCCGGCATCGCGGTGAGGTTGCCTCGACCCTTGGTCGCCTCGATGAGCCACCGTTCTTCGCCGTCCCGGTCTACTCCGGCACCCTCGGCACAAGCGGCGGCCCACGGACTGACGTCGACGGACGGGTCCTCGACACCGTGGGAGTCGCGATCCCCGGCCTCTTCGCCGTCGGTAACGCTGCCGCCGCTCCCACCGCCCTCGCCTACGGAGGTGCAGGTGGCACCCTCGGGCCCATCATCGTGTTTGGACGGGCCGCTGGCCTTGCGGCCGCGAGATCAGGTGCCGAGCGGCCGGCCGTCGCTCGGGCGGTCGACTGATCCCTGTCTGAAGACTGAGGGGTCCATCGGCATTGGTGCGCTCGGCAGGGTCGTCGTACCCTCGTGGACGCACACCCGGTGGATGATTCGCCATTCGTCGCCACGACGCTCGTACCGGTCAAGATACCGGCCCAGCCACAACGACCACGGGCCATCGTCATCGGGGATCAGGTACGTGAGATTCGAGATCTCCCCTCGCGCAGTCATCCCTCCCACATCGAATTCAATACTGTGGTTCATGTTGCAGTGCATCGTCGCGCGCCACCGACCATGCGTTGACATGACTCGATCGACGAACTCCCATCCATTCCCGCTGAACCGTCCGTGTTCATCAGTCGCGTCAGGCCAGTAGGCCGAACGCATGACGTCGGCATCGAGTCGGTCAACACCTCGCGCATAGCGATAGGCCACCTCGCGGATTGCCTCGCGGGCTGCCAGCGCGGCCGTGAGACTAGCCCCTAGCCATCCAGTGACGAACGCGTCAGCGTCAGATTCGCTCATTCCCCACTCAATCCTTCATATATCGATGTGCTCATGGTCACCACATGCTTCATCGCCCACCGGCTGCGCGATCAATGGTGAATATCTAACAGGGCCGCGCTTGGGGGCAGAAAGATTCCGGCGTTCGCGGTGATCCCACCGTCGCACATCACCGTGGTCCCGGTCACGAAACTCGAGGCGGCGGTTCCAAGGAACCAGATGACCTCAGCCTGCTCCTGCGGACGTGCCAGTCGCTGCAACGGGATCGGACGACGAAGTGCCTCGAGATGCTCCTGAGTGACGGCGCCGCCCTGAAGGATCGGTGTGAGGGTCGGCCCCGGGGCTACCGCGTTCACTCGGACTCCCCGAGCCCCAAAGTCGATCGCGGCAGCCTTGACGAGATTGATGACCGCGGCCTTCGACGCGTTGTAGGCCCAGCGCTCCGGGTCTCCACCAACGCCTGAAGTTGATGCTGTTGCAACGATCGCGCCGCCTCCACGGTCGGCCATGGCGGGGGCCGCGTGCCGGATTCCCGATACCACTCCTCGCACATTCACGGCCATGATGCGATCGAACAGCGCCATCGCGTCCTCATCCTGCCAACCAATTCGGCGAGCGATACCGGCATTGAGCACGACGGTATCGAGCCTGCCGAATGTCTCAAGTGCCATCGCCACCATTTCGGCTGCCACCGCATCGTCGCTCACATCGCCCACAAGCAGTCGAATGCCCTCGCGGTCGCGGGTCCAGGCGAGCGCCTCTGTCGAGATGTCGACGGCCACCACTGCATAACCCCGGTCGGCAAATATCTCAGCCGAAGCCCGGCCAATTCCGGTTGCTGCGCCCGTGACGATCGCGACTCGGGGTTGAACAGGGACCGGAGTCGACTCGCTCACAGAGTGATCCGACATGTGGGCCTCTCAGCAGGGGGAACATATTTCTGAAGCAGCACTCTCGTTCCTCCCCTCACTCCTCGGACCTCGCTACCTTGACGATGATTTCGACCGCGCACGGACCGGGTCAGTGACGCCGTCCCACTGCTCGTGGGCCATTCGGAAGGTGTCGAATATTTCCGCAACCTCGTCATTGAGTCCATGAAGTTCAACAAAGTAGCCGAGGTCCTCACGGCAGTCGAAATAGGCGACCGGCACGTATGAGATGAGCGAACTCGCGACCGCGAAGCCAGCCGCCTCAAAGCGCGCCACCTCCCTGGGCATGTCCACGGCGGGCACGAGACACGCGATGTGATGGAGGCCTGCCTCGCCTACCGGATACATGTCACGGTAAATCGATGGCCCGGGATCGTCCTGGGCAATGAGCTGAACCTGCGTGTCGCCGGACTGCCCGAACGCGTAGTGCACCAGCGTCTGGCTGGGCGTCCCGCGGTAGGTGAGTTCGCGGCCCACGTGGTTT
Source organism: Bifidobacterium breve (assembly GCA_945877545.1). GTDB lineage: Bacteria > Actinomycetota > Actinomycetes > S36-B12 > S36-B12 > WLND01. Next base: position 11,989 of record CAMCSO010000010.1, read on the forward strand.
CGGCTCACGAAAAACGGCCCCGCCCCAACCAACTCAATCCAGTGGCGAATCGACTCATCCAGATCCCGAACAACGTAGGCATGCTGGACGATTGGGTAACGAATGAGGGGCTCGCGCATCTGCGGACGTTATCGCACGTCCACCAACGAATGAGGGGATCCCCGACATCAATCGGGGATCCCCTCATGGAGACGTTCAGGCCACGTTGATGGCTGAAACTAGCGCGAAGTGGCCTTCTTGGCAGGAGCCTTCTTCGCGGGAGCCGCCTTCTTCACAGCAGCGACCTTCTTCACAGCAGCGACCTTCTTCGCGGGAGCCGCCTTCTTCGCGGCCGGTCCTGCCGGCGCCTTTGGAACGAGCTTCTTCGCACCTGACACGACCGCCTTGAACTCCGTGCCGGGGCGAAACTTCGGAAGCTTCGTTGCCTTGATCTTTACCGACTCACCGGTGCGCGGATTGCGCCCGAGGCGGGCCCTGCGAGCCTGACGTTCGAACACGCCAAAGCCGCTCATCGTGACCTTTTCACCCTTGATGACGGCCTTCTTCGTCTCCTCGATGAACGCCTCGACGATATCGGTTACGTCGCGCTTGCTATGCCCGAGGCGAGCAGCCACGACATCAATAAGTTCAGCCTTGTTCACGACAGAGCCCTCCGAAGGGTACGAGGTCGACTCCTTGTCGACGTCGATAACATAGTGCGAACCTTGGATTCACGCGCGTTGACGCACCAAAGCCCCCCAGTGAGCCATCCCATCAGCCCTTACTGCGGAACGACTTTAGTACGTTTCGGTACTACGCGGTGGTGGGCATAAACGAAGAACGCTGGGTCTCAAAGGTGGAAATCGCATCAACGTGAGCAAGCGTGATGCCAATGTCGTCCAGACCCTCCATGAGCCTCCAGCGCACATAATCGTCAACATCGATTGGGGCGACGATCGAGTCCGCCCTCACCTCACGCTCCTCGAGATCGACCGTGACCTCAAGGTCAGGGTTCGCCTCGATCGCGGTCCACAATGCCTCGATGACCGACTGGTCGACGTGGGCCGTCAGCAAGCCGCCCTTGCCAGAGTTACCTCGGAAGATGTCCGCGAAGCGCGAGGACAGCACGACCTTGAATCCGTAGTTCTGCAGCGCCCAAACGGCATGCTCCCGGGAGGATCCGGTGCCGAAATCCGGACCCGCAACAAGAATGCTCACGTCGGCGTGATGCGGCTGGTTCAGAACGAAGCCCGGATCCTTGCGCCAGGCCGCGAAGAGGCCATCTTCGAACCCGTGGCGCGTAATGCGCTTGAGATACTCGGCCGGGATGATCTGGTCGGTATCGACATTGCTCCGGCGCAGCGGCAGTGCCGTACCGGTATGACGGACGAATGATTCCATGATGACTCCCGGTTCAGGCGATGGATACGAGATCGGACGGCGCGGCGAGGTGGCCGGTCACCGCGGTGGCCGCGGCGACAGCAGGCGAGACGAGGTGGGTGCGTCCTCCAGGGCCTTGTCTGCCCTCGAAATTTCGGTTGGACGTCGAGGCACTGCGCTCCCCGGGTGCAAGTTTGTCTGGATTCATCGCCAGGCACATCGAGCATCCGGCTTCACGCCATTCGGCCCCAGCTGCGATGAAGATCTCATCTAGGCCCTCAGCCTGAGCCTGATGCCTGACTCGCACGGAGCCGGGCACGACCAGCATGCGAACCGAGGACGCGACCGTGCGGCCTTTGAGTACCTCGGCAACCGCCCGCAAATCCTCGATCCGACCGTTCGTGCACGAGCCGACGAACACGGTGTCGACCGCGATGTCGCGCAATGGCATGCCGGGTGTGAGCCCCATGTACTCCAGTGCGTGCGCGATAGCAGCTCGCTCGCCCTCATCCGCTGCGTCCGCAGGGGATGGCACGGATCCGGAGAGCGGGAGTCCCTGGCCCGGGTTGGTACCCCAGGTGACGAAGGGACTCAGTGCGGATGCATCAAGAATGACCTCTGCGTCGAAGGTTGCATCGTCGTCAGTTCGCAACGTGCGCCAGTATTCGACGGCGGCGTCCCACTCGGCGTCCTTCGGGGCGTGATCTCGACCCTTGAGGTACTCAAAGGTGGTGTCGTCCGGAGCAATCATGCCGGCGCGGGCACCAGCCTCGATCGACATGTTGCAGATCGTCATGCGTCCCTCGATCGAGAGTGCCTCGATCGCGGAGCCGCGGTACTCGAGCACATACCCCTGCCCGCCGCCTGTGCCGATCTTCGCGATCACGGCGAGGATGACGTCCTTGGCCGTGACACCCGCAGGGAGGTCGCCCTCCACGGTGATTGCCATGGTCTTGAAGGGCTTCAGTGGCAACGTCTGGGTCGCGAGCACATGCTCGACCTCGCTCGTACCGATACCGAATGCAAGTGCCCCGAATGCACCGTGCGTCGATGTGTGCGAGTCACCGCACACGACGGTCATGCCGGGCTGGGTCAGGCCGAGTTGGGGGCCCACGACGTGAACGATCCCCTGCTCGATGTTGCCGAGCGAGTAAAGCGGAACCCCAAACTCGGCGCAATTGGTGCGCAGGGCTTCTACCTGGGCCCGCGAGATCGGGTCAGCGATCGGCTGATCGATGTTGATGGTCGGGATGTTGTGGTCCTCTGTTGCGAGGGTGAGGTCAGTGCGACGGACGACCCGGCCCGACAACCGAAGCCCATCGAACGCCTGAGGCGAGGTGACCTCGTGCACGAGGTGCAGGTCGATGTACAGGAGGTCTGGCTCGCCCTCGAATCGGCGCACCACATGGGATTCCCAAACCTTCTCAGCCAGCGTTCGGCCCATGTTCACTCCTCAACTCGTGGCCGCTCGAGCAACACCCGCGCAGCACTTTACGTTCGACACCGTACGTCAACGAAAAGTTGCGTCTCACATCGTGAGACACCAGTATCAGTACGTGGACAAGTCTAGCGGCGTTGGAGTCGTCGACAAGACGGTGTCCGTACTTTCCGCCGTGAGCGGGGCGCCATGCTCCCTCGCTGAGCTCGTCTCGACTACCGGACTCCCCCGCCCGACCGCCCACCGACTCGCTGTCGCCCTCGAGCATCACGGGCTCCTCGACCGTGATGACGACGGTAGGTTCATCCTCGGTCCCACGTTCGCCCGCTGGTCAACTGGCGCGGACCCATGGCTCGCCCTCGCCCAGCAGGCAGTCCTTCGCCTTCGTGACGAGACCGGTGAAAGCGCTCAGGTCTACCGGCGGGCAAACGATGACCGCATGTGCGTGGCCTCGGCCGAGCCCCCCAGCGGCTTGCGCGACACCGTGCCCGTCGGTGCCGTCCTCACCATGAAGGCCGGGTCTGCGGCACAGGTGCTTGCAGCCTGGTTGCCGTCATCCGAACGATCAGCAGTGCTCCGCGGCGCCGTCTACACCGCAGCCACTCTCTCGGATGTTCGTGGGCGAGGTTGGGCGCAGAGCATCGGCCAGCGCGAGGCGGGGGTCGCGTCGATCTCTGCACCGGTGTTCGGCAACGACGGTGGCGTCATCGCAGCCGTCAGCATCTCCGGCCCGATCCAACGCCTTGCAACACCGTCACTTGCCCAGCGACGTCACCTCATGGCGGCCGCCACCTCGCTCGCGTAAGCCGTCGCACGCCCGCTGCCAAGAGCCCGAGAAATGAGAAGGGACCCCCCACATTGTGGGAGGTCCCTTCCTGCGTAGCCCCGACGGGATTCGAACCCGCGCTACCGCCTTGAGAGGGCGGCGTGCTAGGCCACTACACAACGGGGCCGTACATGTGCGAGCGAACTGCTCCTCGCACATGACTGCGTGACCGCTGGCGGTCACGCATGTCGCTGGGGTACCAGGACTCGAACCTAGACTTACTGAACCAGAATCAGCAGGGCTGCCAATTACCCCATACCCCAAAACTCACATGCAACAATCACATGCTTGGCTCGATCTCACGTTCCTGATTCACTCCGATGACTCGGCGCCAGTGAAGTATAGGGGACACCTAGATCGTCCGGCGAGCCGCTCCAAGTCTGGCGATTGTGACCTCCTTGCCGAGGATCTCTATCGACTCAAACAGTGGGGGCGACACCCGGCGCCCGGTCACGGCTACGCGCACAGGGCCGAACGCCACCTTGGGCTTCAGCGCGAGGCCATCGATGAGCGCTGCGCGAAGCGCCTCCTCGATGGCAGCACTCGTCCACGCATCAAGACCATCGAGCGCAGCTACCGCGGCATCGATCACCACCGTGGACTCAGGTGAGAGCAGGGTCTCGGCATCAGTGGCGTCCAACTCGAAACGCTCGCTTGGCACCAAAAGAAACGCGAGCATTCCAACCGACTGGCTCAGGGTTTCCATCCGCTCCTGAACAAGCGGCACAGCCGCCCGCAGGACAGCCTGCTGGTCGGCGGTCGGCGGGTAGTCGATGACGTTCGCTTCGACGAGGAAGGGCACGATTCGGTCGATCAGGTCATCATCGGCTAGGGCGCGAATCCAGTCGCCGTTGATGGCCGTGCACTTCTTCAGGTCGAAGCGCGCCGGATTCGGATTCACCCGGTTCAACGTGAAGTGCTCGGCCATCTGCTCCTTGCCGAAGAACTCCTGGTCGTCGCCCATCGACCAGCCAAGGAGGGCAAGATAATTGAGCAACGCCTCGGGCAGGTAGCCCTGATCGCGGTACATCTGGAGCGCCGACTCGGGATCGCGCTTCGAGAGCTTTCGGTTGCCCTCCCCCATGACGTAGGGCAGGTGGCCGAATCGAGGCGTCGTACCATCGCTCACCCCAATGGCCGCAAGTGCCTCGTAGAGGGCGATCTGCCGCGGCGTCGAAGAGAGCAGGTCCTCGCCACGCAGCACGTGCGTGATCCGCATGAGCGCGTCGTCTACCGGGTTTACGAGCGTGTAGAGCGGCTCACCATTCCCACGCACGAGCACGTAGTCGGGCACGTGCTCCTTCCCGAAGGTGATCTCGCCACGGACGAGGTCATCCCAGGTGAAGTCCCGGTCCGGCATCTTGAAACGCAGAACGAAATCGCGGCCCTCGGCGATATAGGCAGCAGCCTGGGTATCGTTGAGATCCCGGCACTGTCCGTCGTATCCCGGCGTTCGGCCCTCCGCCTTGGCGAGGTCGCGTCGTTCCTCGAGCTCGGACTGGGAGCAGTAGCACGGGTAGGCATAGCCCGCATCACGCAGCCGCGCAGCAACGTCCGCATAAATATCGAGCCGTTGGGATTGGCGGTATGGCCCGTGGGGACCACCAACCTCGGGGCCCTCGTCCCAGGTAAGGCCCAACCAGCGCAGTGCTTCGAGGAGTGCGTCGTAGGACTCCTCACTGTCGCGGGCCGAATCGGTGTCCTCAATGCGGAAGACGAAGGTTCCCTGCATGTGACGCGCGAATGCCCAGTTGAAGAGCGCGGTGCGAATCATCCCGACGTGCGGATTTCCGGTGGGCGACGGACAGAATCGGACGCGAACCCGTTCGTTTGCGCCGGTTGCCTCAGCCACGGTCAATCACCGGATTCGTCAACGTCCCCACACCTGCGATCGTCACGGATACCTCATCTCCAGCTCGAATCGGGCCCACCCCAGCCGGGGTGCCGGTCAAGATGACATCCCCCGGCAACAGGGTCATCACTGAACTTATCCACGACACCAGTTCGGCGACGTCGAACACCATGTCACCGGTCGAGCCACGTTGCCTGACCTCGCTGTTCACGTGACATGAAATCGACGCCGCATCGGTCTCGAGGTCCGTCACAATCCAGGGCCCGAGCGGGCAGAACGAGTCGAATCCCTTAGCCCGGCCCCACTGACCATCGGACTTTTGGAGGTCGCGGGCGGTCACATCATTTGCGCACGTGTAGCCCAGGACGACTTCGGGCACCCGGTCGACCGGCACGTCGCTGCAGAGCCTGCCGACCACAACCGCGAGCTCGGCCTCGTGCTCCACCTGCTCGGACTGCCATGGCAGCAGGATCGGCTCCCCCGGACCGATGATCGAGGTGCTCGGCTTAAGGAAGATCATCGGGGACACGGGCACCTCGTTCCCCATTTCCTTCGCATGAGCCGCGTAGTTGCGCCCGACGGCGATGATCTTGCTCGGCAGCACCGGGGCAATGAAGCGCACATCCGATGCCTTCATGATGCGTCCCTCCGGGGCTAGTACGCCGAACGGGTGGCCATCAAGCAGCGCGACGAGCGTGCCTTCGCCGATCTCCCCCGTGTCCGACAACCCTTCGATGAGGCCAAAGAACAGGTCGCCATCGACGGAAACGCGGCAGATACGCACGCGAGGAGCCTATCGACTCGAAGAGGACCCCTCGGACGTCCGCGCATTCCTCAGCAGCCCGAACAGGACGGCATCCTCGAGTGCTCGCCACGACGCCGCAATGACATTCTCATGGACGCCCACGGTCGACCATTCGCTCGTGCCGTCAGTCGTGCCGACGAGGACGCGCGTGACCGCTCCCGTTCCCGTCGCGCCCTCGAGGATTCGCACCTTGTAGTCGACGAGCCGCAGGGCCTCGAGCTCCGGGTGGATCTGCATGACCGCGGCGCGCAAGGCTTTGTCCAATGCATTCACGGGCCCGTTCCCCTCCGCCGTCGAAATGATGCGCTCGCCGCCGGCAAAGACCTTGACCGTCGCCTCACTTTTCACCGCGCCGTCGGGCAACTGCTCGACGATGGTGCGCCAGGACTCCACCTCGAACGCCTTGGCAAGGCCGTCCTCCCCGCGAAGCAGAAGTTCGAACGACGCATCAGCCGCCTCAAAGGTCCACCCTTTGGACTCAAGCTCCTTGACCTGCTCGACGACCCTGGTGAGGAGTCCCGGATCCTCGGAGAGGTCGTAGCCAAGCTCGCGGCCCTTCAGTTCAACGGAGGCTCGACCAGCCATCTCGGTGATGAGGACCCGCTGGTTTCCTCCAACGAGTGTCGGATCAATGTGGTTGTACAGTTCGGCATTCACCTTCAGGGCGCTCGCATGGAGACCTGCCTTGTGCGCGAATGACGAGATCCCCGCATATGCCTGGTGAGTATCGGGTGCGATGTTCGTGATCTCGGCGATCGCATGCGATATCCGAACTGTCTCCCGAAGATTGCCCTCCGGCAGACACTCGATACCGAGTTTGAGTTCGAGATTCGCAACGACCGGGAATAGGTCGGCGTTGCCGGTGCGCTCGCCATATCCATTGGCGGTGCATTGGACATGGGTGGCGCCGGCCTCAACCGCCGAGATCGTGTTCGCGACCGCGCAGCCCGTGTCGTTTTGGCAGTGGATCCCGATCCGGACGCCGGAGCGCTCACGGACATCGTTGACCGTCGCATGGATACCGCTCGGAAGCATGCCGCCGTTGGTATCGCAGAGGACCCCGACACTGGCACCCGCCTCGAACGCTGCAATAAGCAGTCGGACCCCATAGTCGGGATCGTGCTTATATCCGTCGAAGAAGTGCTCCATGTCGACGAAGACGCGCCGGCCTTCCCCAACGATGAACTGCACCGTGTCACTCACCATCGCGACGTTCTCTTCCAGCGTGGTCTTGAGCGCCTCAATGACATGCCTGACATCGGACTTCGCAACGAGCGTCACCACCGGCGCCAAGGAGTCGAGCAGCGCACGCACCTGCAGGTCTTCCTCCACCTTCACGCCCGCCTTACGTGTGGCACCGAATGCCACGAGTTGGGCGTTGCGCAGGGTCAGTTCGGACTGCGCCCTCGCGAAAAACTCAGTGTCCTTGGGCATCGCACCCGGCCAGCCACCCTCGATGAAGCCGACCCCGTACTCGTCAAGGAGTCGGGCCACGGCAAGTTTGTCATGGACCGAGAACGAGATGCCCTCGCGCTGAGCACCATCGCGCAGGGTCGTGTCAAACACGTGGAATCCATCTGGTCGAGTCATGATGCGCCTTTCGTGCGGTGCTCTGCACATGAAAAAACCCTCCGCGGATGCGAAGGGCTGCGCGTCGACCGATGGTCGACGCGCTAGGCAATAATGACGGTGATGCTCAGCACACCTGCAACCTAGCAGATGGTGTGCATCCAGTTGTGGGGATCAGGCGCAGCGCCCGTTTGAACGTCGAGGAGTGCCTGACGAAGCAGCGTTGTCACCGGCCCGGTCATCCCGCCAGAAATCGACCAAGCGCCGCTCTGCCGGGACTTCACGTGGCCCACCGGGGTGATGACTGCGGCCGTGCCGCAGGCAAACACCTCAGTGATCTCGCCGCTCGCGCATCCGTCACGCCAATCGCCGACACTGATCGGCTCCTCGTCGGCGCGGATGCCGTGGTCCATTGCCACGGTGAGGAGCGAGTCCCTGGTGATACCCGGGAGCAGCGATCCGGTGAGCCTGGGCGTAACGAGGCGCGCAGAGTCGCCGGACCCCAGCACGAAGTAGAGGTTCATGCCGCCCATTTCCTCGATCCAGGCCCGTTCGACCGCGTCGAGCCACACCACCTGATCGCAGCCGTGCTGGGCCGCTTCTGCCTGCGCGACGAGCGACGCAGCATAGTTTCCACCGCATTTGGCCTCACCGGTTCCGCCCGGTGCCGCCCGCACATAGTCATCGGAGAGCCACACCGATACTGGCTTGATCCCGTTGGGGAAATACGCGCCTGCCGGTGAGGCGATGAGGAGGTACTGGTAGGAATTCGCGGGCCGCACACCCAGACCAATCTCGGTGGAGATCATGAACGGGCGCAAGTAGAGGGCTCGCTCTTTCTCGCCGGAGACCCACGCAGCATCCTGACGAACGAGCGCCTCGATCGAGCCGAGGAACAATTCCTCCGGGAGTTCGGCCATCGCAAGGCGCCGAGCCGATGATGCGAAACGGGCCGCATTGCGCATTGGACGGAAGGTCTTGACTGACCCGTCACCGTGCCGATAGGCCTTCAGTCCTTCGAAGATCTCCTGGCCGTAGTGGAGAACACTCGTCGCAGGGTCAAGGCTGATGGGGCCGTATGGGACGAGCGCGGCATCGTGCCATCCATGCTCCGCAGTCCACTGCGCGGTGACCATGTGGTCGGTGAAGTAGCGCCCGAATCCAGGATCGGCAAGGATTTCAGCCCGACGCACGGGCGTGACAGGCGACGCGCTCTCGGTGATCGCGATTGGCCACAGTGCCGTGCCGTGTTCAGCCGTACCATGTTCAGCCGTGCCCCGTTCAGCCACCGCGCTCATGCTCGACTCCTCATCGAAAGGTTCCCCAAGTGCCCCTGGGATCAGCCTAGACCCGACGCTGCGACAGCGCCGGAAGAAAGTGCATCACCAATCTCGCTCGTCGACCGAACCGCACTGCCCCGGGTCGCTAGGTCGGCGGCCACTGCGGTCTCGACCCATCCCGATGCATCGGCAAGGCCGACGTGGTCGAGGAGCATCGCAAGCGACATGACGGTCGCGGTCGGATCGGCCTTGCCCTGTCCGGCGATGTCCGGCGCCGACCCATGCACAGGCTCGAACATGCTCGGATTCGCACGGCTCGGGTCGATATTGCCACTCGCGGCAAGACCGATGCCGCCACCGATTGCGGCTCCGATGTCGGTGAGGATGTCGCCGAAAAGATTGTCTGTGACGACGACATCGAAACGTTCAGGATTCGTCAGGAAGAACATCGACGCGGCATCCACATGGCAGTAGTCGGTGGTGATGTCGGGATATTCCTTCGCGACGTGATCGAAGGTCCGCTGCCACAGGGACCCGGCGTGGACGAGCACATTCGTCTTGTGCACGAGCGTGACCTTGCCCCGCCGCCGGCCTGCCCTCTCGAACGCGTCGCGCACAATCCGCTCAACGCCGAATGCCGTGTTGATGCTCTCCTCCGTTGCGACCTCATGGACGGTTCCCTTGCGAAGGACGCCACCGGACCCGACGTACGGGCCTTCGGTTCCCTCCCGACACACGACAAAGTCAATGTCCGCTGGGCCCTTACCGGCGAGTGGGCCGGTCACTCCCGGGTACAACTTCACGGGGCGCAGGTTCACGTGGTGGTCCATGACGAATCGGAGCGGGAGCAGAACTCCCCGCTCGAGAATCCCGGGAGCCACCGACGGGTCACCAATAGCACCGAGCAGGATCGCGTCGTAGCCGCGCAACTCCTCAACCACCGCATCGGGCAGGAGTTCTCCCGTTGCGTTGTAACGCCGCGCGCCGAGGTCATATTCGGTCGTCTCCACGGTGACGTCAGCCAGCGGCGCGATCGCGATGAGGACCTTCATGGCCTCGACCACGACCTCCGTCCCGATGCCGTCGCCCGGGATGAGTGCAAGATTCAGTGTGCGTGACATGGACAGAAGAGTAGTTGCCGCCACATGGGATCACCTCCCCGGATCAGCCACGCTTGAGCCGAGACGGTTTCATCGGCCCGATCAGTTACTGCACATCCGGCGGCGACGCGTCCCGATGACCGTCACGAGTGAGCCGGCTGCGAGTGCCACGCTCACGGGAGCCCATAGCATCCGCTCATTCTCAGACGGGGTTGCCAGGTTCAGCAGCACAGCGACCAGCGTGTAGCCGACAGCAGCCCAGGAAACCACGCTCACGAGGCGTCGCGGTGCCCGGGCCAATGGTCCCCAGCCGACCCGTGCGAGCAGCCCGGCCGCGAGCAGGGCGAGGATCACGATGGACACCACAGCAATGACACGTCCGCCGACTGGCAGTTGCCCTGAGGTCCCTCCGCCTTGGGTGTAGCCACCCCAGGGAGCGCCGAGGGCAATTGCTGCCTGGAATGCAATGACGCCGCCCATGAGCAGTGCAACCGCCGCAGCCGCGATGCGAGCACTCAAGCCGTAGCGCGCCCCTCGGTCGGCGCTCAAGATTTCGCGCCACTGAGGGTTATGGCGAGCCCCAGATGCCCCGCCTCACCGGTCCCAGCCTTGCGCGCCTTCCTCTGGCTCATCCGGGTGAGGATGCGCCCCATGAGGCCGTACTTGCGGATGATGGCGTCCATGCTCGCCGCAGTTTCCTCCGAGTTCTGAATGCGAGCGAGGCCGGAGGCGGACACGGCGCCCGGCTTCACTCGACCGCGCATATCGCATGGGGAGACAAGGACCTCCGGGTTGGTGCGCAAGCGCTTGGCCTTGCCCGAGTTGGGATCGGTGATGACGATCAGGGCAACGCCGCTGCGGACGAGCCAGACGGGCGTTGCGACGGCCGTGCCGTCCTTGCGGTAGGTCGTGAGGGAGATGTACTTCGCCGAGCCCAGGACTTCGAGTGCAGAAGATGCGGTCATGCGACATATCTACCAGAGGTTCCCAGCACAGATCCACCCTCGCGACACCTGCTACAGTCAGTGCATCATGAAGCGCGACCTCCTCCTTCGCTGCCGCGGCGAGGCCTAAACCACCGGCCTCCTCGTCGCGGGTTTCGTCGTTCGCCGGTACCAGCCATCTTCGCCGGTAACAGCCACAGACGGCTACCACCCAGACGAGAATCCGAGGAGCACCAATGTCCAGCACATTCGATCGCAACGCCACGTACGAATCCCGAACGGCTCAGCAGCCGTCTGGCATGCGGTTCCATCGCTACTCCCCCTTCACTCCGATCGAGATCCCCGATCGCACCTGGCCAAGCGCCGTCATCACGAAGGCTCCCCGCTGGTGCGCAGTTGATCTTCGCGACGGCAATCAAGCACTCATTGACCCGATGACCCCCCAGCGCAAACTGCGCATGTTCAACCTGCTCGTCTCCATGGGCTACAAGGAAATCGAGGTGGGTTTCCCATCGGCCTCTCAGCTCGACTTCGACTTCGTCCGCCTGCTGATCGACGACAGTCTCATCCCCGACGATGTCGTCATTCAGGTGCTCACCCAGTCGCGCGAGCACCTTATCGAGCGCACCTTTGAGTCCATTCGAGGCTCCAAACAGGCCATCGTCCACCTCTACAACTCGACCTCGACCTTGCAGCGGCGCGTTGTGTTCGGCCTCGATCGCGCCGGCATCGTCGACATCGCCGTCCACGGAGCCAGGCTCTGCGCCAAGTTCGCCGATCAGATCGCCGACGAGACTGACGTCTTCTTCGAGTACTCACCAGAGTCCTACACCGGGACCGAGCTCGACTTCGCGGTCGAGGTCTGCGATGCGGTGACCGACGTCTGGCAGCCGACGCCAGACCGAAAGGTCATCATCAACCTCCCTGCAACAGTTGAGATGGCAACCCCGAATGTCTACGCCGACTCGATCGAGTGGATGACCCGTAACATCGCGCGCCGCGACTCCCTCGTCATCTCGCTGCATCCGCACAATGACCGAGGCACCGCGGTCGCCGCAGCCGAGCTCGGCTACATGGCTGGCGCTGATCGCATTGAGGGCTGCCTGTTTGGCAACGGCGAGCGCACTGGCAACGTCTGCCTCGTCACCCTCGGAATGAACCTGTACAGCCAGGGCGTCGACCCACAGATCGACTTCAGCGACATCGACGACGTGCGGCGCACCGTTGAATACTGCAATCAGATCCCGGTGCACGAACGGCATCCCTATGGAGGCGACCTCGTTTATACGGCGTTCTCCGGCTCGCACCAGGACGCCATCAATAAGGGACTGACCATCATGGAGTCCGATGCAGTGTCTGCAGGCGTCGGAGTCGACGACTTCCACTGGGCCGTGCCCTACCTGCCGATCGACCCCAAGGACGTCGGCCGCACCTACGAGGCCGTGATCCGGGTGAACTCGCAGTCGGGGAAGGGCGGCGTGGCGTACATCATGCGGACCGAGCATAAGCTCGAACTGCCGCGCCGGCTCCAGATCGAGTTCTCCCAGGTAATCCAGTCCGTCACCGTTGACGAGGGAGGTGAGGTCGGTCCCGGCGAGATGTGGTCGGTATTCTCAGGTGAGTACCTTCCCGATCCCAAGGCACCATGGGGCCGGTTCTCGCTCAAATCCGTAAAGCACGAGTCGGCGGTCGACGGCGACACATCCGTCCAAGCCGTCATCAGCGACGAGGGCGTCGATGTCACGCTCGATGGATCGGGCAACGGACCCATCGCAGCGTTCTGCGATGCCTTGAGCCGCCACGGGATCGACGTACGGGTGCTCGACTACGCGGAGCATGCGATGAGCGCTGGCGGCGACGCAACGGCTGCCTCGTATCTCGAGTGCACGGTCGACGGCCGGGTGCTGTGGGGGGTCGGCATCGATTCTTCGATCACCACCTCGTCACTCAAGGGAATCATCAGCGCCGTAAACCGGGGCCTTCGAGGCTAGCGCCGAACCGACGGACACCCGCTCGCCGAGGAGCACGATTGACTGCCATTCGGCAGCACTCGTGTCCTAGGAACCCTCGGTGCGCCACGGCCCGAGCAAGACGACTAGATCAAGTCGACGGCGCGCCCGGAATGCGCGGCGATGCGCTCGGTGATCGTGGCGATCGCGCCAGCCGGGATCGGCGAGTCAACAGTGAGCACGATGAGCGCGTGGCCTGAGTCGTCACGGGCAACCTGCATGCCAGCGATGTTGATGTCGGCATCACCGAGAACTCCACCCACCACCGCCACGACGCCTGGCTTATCGTGATACCGGAAAAAAGCCATGTGATCGCTCACTGGTACATCGACGTCGAAGCCATCCACATCAATTACCTTCGACGTGTGGCGCGCGCCGGTCACGGTGCCGGCCACGCTCACCTTCTGCCCATCGGTGAGGGTCAGAATGACGCGAACAACAGATCTGTGGTCCGAGCTCATGCGGTCGGTTGTCATCGCCACCTCGACACCACGCTGCTCGGCGAGCACCGGGGCGTTCACGAACGAGACCGGATCGTGGACGAGCTTTTGGAATACTCCCTTCAGAGCGGAGAGCTCCAGAACTCGGACATCATGGTCGACGATCTCGCCAAGGACCTCAACATCGACCCGTTCTACAGCCGCGCTTGCTAGCGCGCAGGCAATGGATCCGATCTGCTCAGCCAACGGGAGCAACGGCTTGATTGCGTCGGCAATCTGCCCGCCCTGCACATTGACGGCGTCAGGCACAAGTTCGCCCGCGAGCGCGAGTCGAACAGAACGAGCCACCGAGATGCCCGCCTTCTCCTGGGCCTCGTCGGTGGACGCCCCGAGGTGCGGAAGTGCCACAACATTCTCTAGGGTGAACAGCGGCGAGTCGGTGCATGGCTCCTTGGCATAAACATCAAGGCCTGCCCCGGCCACCCGACCCTCGACGAGCGCCTCGTAGAGAGCGGTTTCATCCACGATGCCGCCGCGCGCCGCGTTGATAATGCGGACGGTCGGCTTGACCTTACGAAGTTCGGCATCGCCAATGAGTCCGACCGTTTCCGGCGTCTTGGGGAGGTGGACGGTAATGAAGTCACTTTCGACGAGCAGATCGTCAAGGGTGACCATTCGGACCCCGAGCTGGGACGCCCGGGCCGGCTGGACGTAAGGGTCGTAGGCGATCAATTGGACCCCGAAGGCACTGAGCCGCTGGGCGACGAGAATGCCAATGCGGCCGAGACCAACGATGCCGATAACCTTGTCGGATACCTCGACGCCGGTGTACTTGGATCGCTTCCATTCGCCGCGGTGCAGGGCCTCGCTCGCCGGCACCACGTTGCGCGCGCAGGCGAGGAGAAGGGCGATCGCGAGCTCAGCAGCCGAAACGATGTTTGAAGTCGGGGCGTTCACAACCATCACCCCCGCTTGCGTCGCCGCCTTCACATCGACGTTATCAAGCCCGACTCCGGCGCGAGCGATGACCTTGAGGCACTTCGCAGCAGCGATAGCCTCAGCATCAAGGAGGGTAGCTGACCGCACGAGGATCGCATCGACGTCAGTGATGGCCGAAAGTAGCGCCGCCCGATCCGCCCCATCACATTCGATAACCTCGAAGTCGGGGCCGAGGGCCTCAACGGTCGCTGGGGAGAGCTCTTCTGCGATGAGGACACGGCGCTTGGTCATTCACAGAGCCTACCGGTGGCTCGGGCGCCCCACGATTCATCGTTCCCCAGACCGTAGAGTGCGATGAACGTCACCAGCCCGCTAGCGGGCTTCCTGCCACTGACCAGCCCGCTAGCGGGCTGCTGTGCCCTCGACGTAGTCGTCGCCCTTGTTGTCGACCCAGCTCATGAGCCCACGCAGTTCGCGTCCAACCGCTTCGATGGGGTGTGCCTCGCCCTTGGCTCGCAGCGCGATGAACTCCGGGCCACCAGCCTCCTGATCAGCCATGAACCGATTCGCGAAGGCCCCGTTTTGAATATCGGCGAGCACTGCCTTCATGTTCTCCTTGACACTCGGGTCGATGACCCGCGGGCCGGAGACGTAGTCACCGTACTCAGCGGTGTCGGAGACGCTCCAACGCTGCTTGGCGATGCCGCCCTCATACATGAGGTCAACGATGAGCTTGAGTTCGTGGAGGCACTCGAAGTAGGCGACCTCCGGCTGATAGCCCGCCTCAACCAGAGTCTCGAAACCGTACATAACCAGTTGGCTCGCCCCGCCGCACAGCACCGCCTGCTCGCCGAACAGATCGGTCTCGCACTCCTCGGTGAACGTCGTCTTGATGCCGCCTGCCCGCAGGCTGCCAATCGCTTTTGCGTACGAAAGTGCCAGTGGCCATGCCTGACCGGTGGCGTCCTGCTCGACGGCGACGATGGCGGGAACGCCGCGTCCGGCCACGTACTCACGGCGAACAAGGTGCCCCGGGCCCTTGGGGGCCACCATGGCGACATCGACGAAATCGGGCGGGCTGATAAAGCCGAACCTGATGTTGAATCCATGGGCGAAGAACAGCGCATCACCAGGTTGCAGGTTCGGCTCGATGGCCTCGAGGTACAGCTTCTTCTGCACCGGATCAGGGGCGAGGATCATGATGAGATCCGCCTCTGCTGCAGCTGTGGCCGGATCAACGACCCTCAGTCCTGCCTCCTCGGCCTTCGCCGTGCTCTTAGAGCCCTCGCGCAGGCCGACCCGCACATCGACGCCCGAGTCGCGCAGTGACATCGCATGCGCGTGGCCTTGGCTGCCGAAGCCCATGATCGCCACGACGCGATTCTGGATGATCGACAGATCGGCGTTGTCGTCGTAGAACAATTCAGCCATGGGAGGAGCTCCTTTTATCCGGTTGTGTGATGTGCAGCACGAATCGTTGGTGAGAAGAAGGGTACCCGTCAGCCGGTTCGGTCGAGCGACCGGACCGATCGGTCAGTGATCGAGCGCGGACCCCTACCCATCGCCACCAGCCCTGACTTCACGAGTTCCTTGATGCCGTAGGGCTCAAGGACACGAAGAAGTGCTTCGAGTTTTTCGTGCTTGCCAGTCGCTTCGATCGTCACAGCATCGTTCGCCACGTCGACGACCTTGGCTCGAAAGAGTTGCACGGTCTCCAAGATGTGCGACCGGGTTTCGGCATCGGCCTTCACCTTCACCAGCATGATTTCCCGCTGAACAGACGTCGCCTCATCGAGTTCGACAATCTTAAGAACGTTGATGAGCTTGTTTAACTGCTTCGTGACCTGCTCGAGTACTAGTCCCTCAACATTGACGACGATCGTCATCCGGGAGACCGAAGGGATCTCGGTCGGGCCAACGGCCAGCGACTCGATATTGAAGCCGCGCCGCGAGAACAGGCCAGCAACCCGAGCGAGTACACCCGGCTGGTCTTGAACGAGAACTGAGAGCGTATGCCTGGACATCAGTCGTCACTTCCCCACTGCGGAGCCATCGATCGGGCGACCAAGATGTCATCGTTGCTCGTGCCGGCCGCCACCATCGGCCACACCATCGCATCGCGATGCACGACGAAGTCGATAACGACCGGGGCGTCATTCATGCCCATGGCTTTTTCGATCGTCGCATCAACCTCCTCGGGAGACTCGCAGCGCAAACCGTGGCAGCCATAGGCATCGGCAAGCTTCACGAAATCCGGGATGCGATGAGAATGCAGGTCGGTGTTCGAGTAGCGCTCGTTGTAAAACAGGGTCTGCCACTGACGGACCATGCCGAGGCTGCTGTTGTTGATGAGCGCAACCTTGATCGGGATGTCATTGATCGCGCACGTGACGAGTTCCTGGTTCGTCATTTGGAAGCAGCCATCACCATCGACCGCCCATACGGTGCGATCCGGCGCCCCGACCTTGGCCCCCATCGCGGCGGGCACTGCAAAGCCCATGGTGCCGAGGCCACCTGAGTTGATCCAACTGTCAGGGCGCTCGTACTTCACGAATTGGGCCGCCCACATCTGGTGCTGGCCGACGCCCGCAGCGTAGATGGACTCAGGGCCAGAGATTATGCCGAGACGCTCGATGACGTACTGCGGGGAAAGCGATCCGTCGTCGGGCAGGTCGTAGCCGAGCGGGTACGTCTCGCGCCACCGTCCCACGACCGACCACCAAGCCTCGTAGTCTCCGCGGCGACCAGCGGCATATTCGGCCTCGATGGCCGTGACGAGATCCGGAATGATCTCAGCAAGGTCTCCGACGATCGGGACGTCTGCGTCACGGTTCTTCCCGATCTCAGCAGGGTCGATATCTGCATGAATGATCGCGGCGTCGGGGGCAAAGGTCGAGAGCCTTCCAGTGACGCGGTCATCGAACCGCGCACCGAGGGTGATGAGGAGATCAGACTTCTGCAGCGCTCCCACTGCCGCCACCGTGCCGTGCATGCCGGGCATACCAAGGTGCAGCGGGTGGGAATCAGGGAAGGCACCTCGCGCCATCAGGGTCGTGACGACAGGTATTCCGGTGAGCTCCGCAAGGCGCATCAGCGCCTGCGACGCCCGGGCACGCATGACGCCGCCGCCGACATACAGCACGGGCGACTTCGCGTCGATGATCATTCGGGCCGCCTCGCGAATCTGCTTCGCGTGCGGCCGGGTGACGGGGTGATACCCAGGCAGGTCCAGACTCAACGGCCATTCGAAGGTGGTGCTCCCCTGAAGGGCGTCCTTTGACACATCGACGAGGACAGGGCCCGGGCGACCCGTTGACGCCAGGTGGAAGGCCTCGGCGATCGCGCGGGGGATGTCGTCCGGGTTCGTCACGAGGAAACTGTGCTTCGTGATCGGCATCGTGATGCCGCGGATGTCGGCCTCCTGGAAGGCATCGGTCCCGATCGACGGGCTTGGCACCTGCCCGGTGATCGCGACCATCGGGACCGAGTCCATGTTCGCATCGGCAAGTGGCGTGACGAGGTTGGTGGCCCCTGGCCCGCTCGTCGCCATGCATACGCCGACCTTGCCGCTCACGTAGGCGTAGCCCTCGGCCGCATGACCCGCACCCTGTTCGTGACGTACCAGAATGTGGCGAATGGACGGCGAGTCCATAAGGGGATCATAGAGGGGCAGGATCGCCCCGCCTGGGATACCGAACACGTCGGTGACCCCTGCCGTCTCCAGCGCATAGACCAGGCTCTGCGCCCCGGTTATCTGCTCGCCCATCCTGTTGTCGCCAATCTCTCGTGTCGGTGATGGTTATCTCAGCTGCTGCCACATGACCTCGGCAATGAAAAACCCTCCGACCCGGCTGGGTAACGGAGGGCGGCGCGCCGGTCGACGTGTGTCAGCCCGCGCGCAAAATTACGACTAGCCTCTTTGCCATGGACAACACCATAGCCGCACTGCGGGCCGCTGTCATCTGAACGTGACCTTTGCCACAGGGGCACGCCTCGGTTAGCCCTTCGAGCCATTCCCGGGGCCACCTGAAAGGGGCCTCCTCATGACACCTGATTGACCAGCGGCTCACCTCGGCCAAGCCGGTCGAGTTGACTTGCGACAAGCCGGCGAGCGCGTGGCAGAAATGCAGATGAGTTCCCCCCCAGGTGCGGGGTGACGAGCAGACCAGGAACTGTCCATAGTGGGTGGTCAGGAGGAAGGGGTTCGGGATCAGTGACATCTAGGCTGGCCCTAAGCCGCCCCGAGGCGAGTTCTGCAAGTAAATCATCTGAGCGCACGACCCGACCGCGTGCCACATTGACGAGTAAGGCACCGTCCTTCATGCGGCCGAGGAACTTCGTATCGACCATGCCGGCTGTCGCCTCATCCAAGGGGACCGCCAAGATAATTACATCCGCATGGGGAAGAAGAGCCGGTAGTTCGCTGCGCGCCCTCACCCCCACCCGTGCGGTGCGGCCCACCATGATTATTTCTGCCTCGAATGGCTCGAGTCGTCGTCGTATCGCCTCACCGACACCTCCGGCACCGATGATCAGGACCTGCTTGTCCGCGAGTGCGGGAAGTGACCGATGTCGCCACATCCCCAACCTCATATCGCGAGCCGCCTCATCGATACCACGCAGGTTCGCAATGATCAGGCCAACGGCCAATTCCGCTGTGCTGGCATCATGCACTCCCGCGGCGTTGTAAAGCCTCGCGCCGCTGGGCAAGTGCGGCAATGCGTTATCAAATCCTGCTGTCAGCATTTGGCACGTGTGCAACAGCGGCATTCGATCCATGAGTGCGAGATTCGACTCGGGACCCATGTAGATCGGCACGAAAACCGTGGCTCGCTGTAGGTCGTCCACGTCGATGTCTTCGTCGTAAATGACGACGGGGATCGGACTCGGCACCTCTCCGAGTCCAGCCGGAAGTAGCGCTATTTCAGTCATCTCACACTCTCCCAGCTCCGGGCAGCTGCCGAAGCCACCACCGCTTCGTTGGCGCGTGCCGCCCAGAGTGCATCCTCAACCGTGGCCCCAATCGGTTTGTCAAGCGTAATTGACTGCAGCAAGCGAGCCAACTCGATGACCTTTGAGTCGTCGTAGCCGATTGCGAGGCCTGCCCCAGGCTGGAATCGTTCGTACTCACCGTCCCCCGGGCCTCCGTAGGCAACCTGTGTCGGACGGCCCTGATAACCGTCGCCGACACAAATGGATAACTCATCCGAGCGCCGAAAGTCCCAGCTCAGTGAACCCTGCGTGCCGTAAATCTGGAATCCGTAGTTGCACTGGTCCCCGACCGCTGTGCGACCAGCCTCATAGGTGACCAGTGCTCCGTTGGTCATGCGGACCATCGCACAGAAATGGTCTTCGTTCTCGACTTCACCAAAGTCAATGCCCACGTCCAGCACATCCACCGTGGCGAAGTGGCTCGAGCCGGGCTTGGCAATCGGCCTTCGCTCGATGAAGGTAGAGGTGTCCGCCACAAGTTCATCGATGTCACCAAGAAGCATGCGAATCAGGTCGAATCCGTGGGAACCAAGGTCGGCGAGAATCCCGTGGCCGCCTTGGGCGTAGGTGTAGCGCCACGACAGGGTCCCGCCGGGATCGGCTGCGTAGTCCGAAAGGGTGCGAAAACTCGCATGGGTTGGGCTGCCGATTGCCCCTGAGTCGATGAGTTCGCGAGCCCGCTCAACCATTGGGAAGTTGCGGTAGTTGAAACCCACAGCGGCCTGTACACCGGCTGCGCGTACTGCCGTCACTACCCGCTGGCAATCGGCGGCACCAAGCCCAACCGGTTTTTCAATCCAAAGGTGCTTTCCCGCTCGGGCCACCGCCTCACCGATTTCCGCGTGAAATGCATTCGGGACAGTCACACTGACGATGCCGATTTCTGGATCCTCAACGATCGACCGCCAGTCCTCGTATGCCCTCACTGGTCCGAGTTGAGTTACGAAGGCATCCCGGTGCTCAGGCAAGGTGTCGGCCACCGCCATCAGTACTGGTCGCAGGGGCAGATCCCCGTAGTGATGGGCAAGCCGAACCGCTGCACGCGCATGAACATGCCCCATCCAGCCAGCGCCGATGACTCCATAGCCGACGCGATCCTTCGGCAAACCCGAGTGGTCGAAGTGGTTCTCCCTCATGATTCTCCTTGGTTTGCATCTGCCCGGGTCCTTCGTGCGTCAGCGCTATTCATTTGTAATCGAAGAGGGGTCGATAGGGACCTCTTGCCCCGTACGTGCTGACTCATGCAAAGCCATGATCACCTGAACATTCATCCGACTGTCCGACAACGGGTACGGCGACTGTGAGCCAGCAAGAACGAGTTCTTCGAACCCCCGCACTTCATCGAGGTAGACATCACTGGGTCCGTAGTCCCACGTGGCTACCTCGAGTTGGTCCGGATCGTCACCAAAGGTTCCCGCCCCGGCGGCCGATGGCATCAACTGCTGTCGCACCGTAGTTTGCGCGCCAACGCTCGTAAGCCAAGGCTGGTCAAGTTCGAGACTGCCGCGCTCACCCACAATTCGAGCCGAACGGGCCGTCGGGGTTGCCATGCTCGCCGTGAATTGCACAGCAGTGCCGGACTCGTATCCAAGAAAGCCACTGAACGCAAGGTCGATGCCCGTGGGGCCGTTGACCGCACGCGCATAGGCAAAGACCGGATTCTCTCGAAGGACAGCTTGAAAGAATGCAACCGGGTAGCAGCCGACGTCCCACAACGCGCCACCGCCCATGTCGGTATTGAGGCGGATGTCTGCTGCTGCCGGCAGGGTGAATTCGAAGGTCCCGTGACAGAACATAATTCTGCCCAACCGGCCAGAGGAGACGATCTCAGCGATGTCTGATGTCTGCCGATGAAACCGCGTAGCTGAGGCTTCCTGAAGGACCACTCCTGCCTCGTGAGCTGCGTGGGCCATCTGGTCCACATTCGCTGGGCTCAGTGCGAGCGGCTTCTCGCAGAAGACGTGCTTGCCGGCCTCGCATAGCCGCACCGCCCATTCGGCATGCAGATGATTTGGCAGCGAGATGTACACCGCATCCACATCTGCGGCGTTGGCCAACTCCTCGTAGGTGCCGTAGGAGGAGGAAATGTCGTAGCGATCGGCGTACGCCTTTGCTCGTTGCACATCCCTAGACGCGACTGCTACCAGTTCGGACCGGTCCGAGCGACGGACGGCATCAATGAAGCGCTCGTTGATGCGCGCAGTACTGAGTAGTCCCCAGCGCAGCCGTGACATGACTCAGTGGCCCCCGCCGTGCACTTCCTCGAGTTCAACGTAATTGCCGTCCGGGTCGCGCATAAAGCACACCGTCGCGGAGCCATCGGTGAGGTGGAAGGTGACCGGATCGGAAACGAATACGACCCCCTTTGCCCTCAATTCAGCGACAACGGACTCCAAATCCTCGACGGTGAACGCCATGTGCGTTGATCCGATCGACCCGAGAGGTTGAACCGATGTCCCGCCCTCGGCACCGCTTAATTCCATAATGTCGATCAGGATCTCGGGTTGCCCGGGCACCTGCAGACGGGTCGAAGTCCCCGAGGCGCCTGTCAATCCGAACACGGTGTCAATTGAAGACAT
>CAMCSO010000011.1 GCA_945877545.1 Bifidobacterium breve
ACCGACTCGATCCCGGGCATCTATCGGTGTCTTCGCCTCGCTCTCCCGCTCATCGGCCTGCCCGACATGTCCGATGAGCAGCTTCGGGCCTTCCTTGGGCCTCCCCTGCACTACACGCTCAAGGAGGTCTACTCGAAGTCCCATGAAGAGGTTGCCGCCTTCGTGACCGCCTATCGAGGCGAGTACTTCGGTGGCGGGGAGTATGAATTCGACGTCTTCCCGGGCATGGCCTCGCTCATCGCCGACATCGGCGCAAGCGACATGAGGCTCGCCCTCGCGACCGCGAAGCCGATCGAGTCCGCTGTCCGGGTGCTTACTCGGGCCGGGCTCATCGAGCACTTCGACTTCGTGAGTGGATCTGAGCTCGACCTGCTGCGACAGGACAAGCCGAGCGTGATCGCCTATGCCATCAGCGGGCTCGGGGTCGATCCGACATCAATCACGGCAATGATGATCGGTGACCGTAAAGAGGACGTCCTCGGCGCCCACCACCACGGTTTCAGTTCGATCGGTGTGCTCTGGGGCTACTCGGACGACGGCGAACTCGAGGCGGCAGGGGCCGGACACGTCGTCACGAGCACCGACGAGATCCGACCCCTGCTCAACCTCTGACGAGTCGTTGAACCTTCGGTGAGCGACGATTCATGATCCCCGCTCACCTACAACAGACGTCAGTGAACGAGGGCGGGCTCGGCGTCGCCCGCCGACATGTCCTGCTTGCTCATCCGTACGAGGCTCACCCAGATGATCGCGGCAAGCGCAAGAATCCCGGCGCCCCAAGCGAAACCGCGCGAGAAGCCGGCGACGAGTGCATCGGCGTCCGGGCCTTGGAGGTTGTTCGCCACGACGTAGGCAGCCGTTGTGGAGGCCGCGATTGTGTTGAGGAACGCGACGCCGATTGATCCGCCAATCTGCTGGCTCGTGTTGAGCACTGCCGAGGCAACACCCGCATCGTGATCGCCTGCACCGAACAGGGCCGTTGCCGAGAGGGGCACGAAGATGAGACCCATACCGAGGCTCAGCACGATGAGTGAGGGCAGGATATTCGACGCGTACTGGCTCGACGGAGTGAGGAACACGAGCGAGGCCATGCCCGTCACCGCGAGACAGAAGCCACCAAACGTGACCCAACGCGAACCGAAGCGCGGGAGCAGTTGGCTTGCGATTCCCGCGCTCACAATGACACCGGCAGAGAAGGGCAGGAAGAGCAGGCCCGACTTCAGCGGCGAGTAGCCGAGCACCCCTTGGAAGAAAAAGGTGAGGAAGAGGAACATGGCGAAAAGGCCCACACCGACGAAGAACGACGCAAGGTAGGCACCGCCGCGGTTGCGGTTCGCGAGGATGCGGATCGGGAGCAACGGGTGGCTCGACTTGCTCTCAATGAGCATGAAGACCGCGAGCAGGGCGATGCCGATTCCCATGAACGCCATGGTCGATGTTCCGTTCCAACCGTCAGTCGTCGCGAGGGTGATGCCGTAGACGAGCGACACCAGACCGAGGGTTGACGTGACAGCACCTGGGATGTCGTACTTCGTGTTGCCGGTGGCGCGGGACTCACGAACGTAGGGGATGGCGAGGAGCACCGCGATGATCGCGATCGGCACATTGACCAGGAGGGTCCAGTGCCAGGAGGCATATTCGGTGAGAATCCCGCCGAGGACGAGGCCGATCGCCGCGCCGCCGCCGGAGAGAGCGCCATAGACGCCGAAGGCCTTGGCCCGCTCCTTGGAGTCGGTGAAGGTGACCGAGATGAGGCTCAGTGCTGCAGGTGCGAGCAGGGCTGCGAACAGTCCCTGTAATCCGCGCGCCGACAGGAGTTGGGCGGCGCTTGTGGAGATGCCACCGAGGAACGAGGCGAACGCGAACCCGGCGAGCCCGATGATGAACACCCGCTTGCGCCCCGCATAATCCGCGATGCGCCCGCCGAGGAGGAGTAGGCCGCCGAAGGCGAGGGTGTAGGCGGTGACGACCCACTGGCGGTCTGCGTCGCTGAAGCCAAGGTCGATCTGGATCGACGGGAGCGCGATGTTCACGATAGACGCGTCAAGCACCACCATCAACTGGGCAATGGCGATAACGACGAGGGCCTTCCATCGACGTGGATCGGCGACGGCTACTTCAGGGGGCGTCGATACCGACGTCATTGCATCTCCAAGGATAGGTGTAACTGAACGTTGTTCAGTTGCTAGGAACCTACCACATGTAGTTGAACGCAAAACTTTTACTCACAGACCAGTCCAGCCTTCGGCAGCGTCCCTGCAAGGAGATACGCATCGACCGCGTCCGTCACGCAGGCCGATCCTTCAAGATAAGCGGTGTGGTTGTAGCCGTCCCAGGAGAGCAGCACCGCGTTATCGAGTTGGCCGGCAAGACGCTCACCCCACGCATATGGAGTCGCCGGATCATGGGTCGTCGAGACTACGAGGATCGGCGCCGAACCACTCGCCTTCACCCTCGTGATAGGGGGGTCCTGCGAAACCGGCCAGTCATTGCATATGAGCAAGCCCCAAGCGAGCGCCGCTCCGAAGGTGGGGGACTCGACACTCAGCTCCTTGGCCAAAGCCCGCACCTGTTCCAGCGAGACCTCTGACTTGCGGTCAGCACACGTCACTGCGTAAAAAGCATCGGTCGAGTTGTCGAGATATCGACCATCTGGGCCGCGATTGATTCGCCCATCAAGCAGGTTGAGCAACTGCGTGCCGTCACGATCGTTGACTAGCGCAGCGAGGGCGGCCCTCAGCTGCGGGTAGTCATTTGCCGGAAAGTAGAGATAGGTGAGGACGGCATACGTCGCCAGCCCCTCGTTCAAGGATCGTTCGCCTACCTCGATCGGGTCAGCGTCGAGGGCGGTGAGGGCGTCGCGAATCTGCTGAGCGACCTCATCCGGGGTGCCCTGAAAGGGGCAATCCTCCTGCTCACTGCAGTCTCTGGCGAAGTCAGCAAACGCCTCCTCGAATCCGCTGGCCTGCCCGCGGGTGACTTCAGCAAGGCCCAAGTCAGCAGGGAGCACCCCATCGAGCACCATGCGCCCGACCCTGCCGGGAAAGAGTTCTGCATAAACCGCACCGAGGTAGGTGCCGTAAGACTTGCCGAGATAGTTAAATGAGGAGTCACCGACCAACGCCCGAACGATGTCGAGGTCGCGGGCAGCATTCACCGTCCCCATGAACCCGATAACCGGATCGGCCGTCTCTCCGCAGGTGCGACCAACCAGTTCTGAGATGGAGACAACTCGAGCCTCTTCCGAGGCAGAATCCGGAGTCGCATCAACCTCGACGAGTTCGTCGATCTTGTCATCCGTCAGGCATCGCATCGGATCGCTCTTCGCGACCCCGCGCGGGTCGACGCCAACGATGTCGTAGGCATCAAGGACCGACGGGCTCACGATTTGCGAGGCCGCCTTCGCGTAGTCGACGGCACTGCCCCCTGGACCACCCGGGTTCACGAACAGCGAGCCAATCGCGGTGCCGGTCGACCGGACCCTCGTCACGGCAAGGTCAATGGTCCTGCCATCAGGATTCGCGTAATCCATCGGAACCTTCACGGTCGCGCATTCGGCGTCACCGCAGTTTCGCCACGTCACCTGCTGGCCGTAGAAGACTTCCAGGCTCGGAGCCAAGTCCGCGGTCATACTCGGCACGGGAATCGGCATCACCTCGACCGACGACGGGACACCGCAGCCCGCCAGCACCAGGGCCATCGCCCCGGTGAGGAGCAATCGCCGACGTCGCGAAGCACCCCCGCCGGTCCGTGTCACGGACCACCGCATTGGTTTACTCCCAGCTCTTGAGGACGTTGCGCCCGTGAAATTCGACCCGCGAGCGGCGGTCCCCGCACGATACGTCGGCCCTGAGCGGCACGTCAAGCAGTGGCGCTGCGGATCCACGGATCCTTGAGCTCGACCATGAGTGACTCCATCGCAAGCAGCGGAGTGACGTTCGCCTGCACCTGAGCCCGGGCATAACTGATCGCCCGCAGTCGCCGTCCAGTGTCGTTCGCACCCCCCTGCCGAGCAAGCTGGGAAAGCTGAGGGCGCATCTCCTCGTTGATGAGCGGGACCCCAGAATCGAACTGAATGAACAGCACATCGCGGTACAGCCCCATGAGGTCGACGAGCGCTCGATCGATTTGATCCCGTACGGTCCTGGTGCTGCGGGTCTTCTGACGCTTGGCGAGATCCTTGATCGCAGCGTCCATTGACCGCTTGAGCTGCCCCTTGATCCTTACGTCGGCCCCCGCGCCGTAGGCGCTCGCCAGTTGCTCTTCCTCGAACAGGTCGAGGGGGTCAGTGATGGCCTTGGCATCCTCTGTCGCAGCTGATATCAGGTTTGCTGCATTCATGAAACAGGAAGGAATATCGTGCAGTTGCAATGGCATTCGAAGCACGTCCTGCCTACGAATTCGTGCGTGTTCGTCGGTCGCGAGTGCCCGGGCGCGGCCGATGTGACCCTGCGATGCCCGTGCTGCAAAAGCTGCAATAGCTCGATCGACGCCGTATCGCTCGACGAGGAGGTCGGCGACATCACGCGCGGACGGGGTACGCAGCGCAACGTGACGTGTCCGCGACACGATCGTTGGCAGCACATCCTCGACACTCGGCGCGCACAGGATCCAGACCGTATGGGGCGGTGGCTCCTCGATCGACTTCAGCAACACGTTCACCGCCTCGTCGGTGAGTCGGTCAGCGTCCTCAACCACCACGACATGCCAGAACGAGTTTGCGGGCGAAAATCCGGCGGTCTTCACTAGAGCACGCGCCTCATCAACGCCGTAATTGACGCCCTGCGGCCGCACGATCTCGACATCCGGGTGACCGCCGAGCGGCGCCGTGCGACACACCTGGCACACCCCGCACCCACCCTCCGGACATACGAGAGCGGCGGCAAAGCAGGTCGCAGCGGTCGACCTGCCGGAGCCGGGCGGTCCGGTGAAGAGCCAGGCGTGGGTCATCGCGGGCCCAGGCTCACCGCGGGTTCGGGACTCGGCATCGGCTACAGCGCGCTGCAGGTCGGCCACGACATCGTCCTGCCCGACGAGCGCCTGCCAGATCCCGCTCATCCAGCCTCCCTCGAGGACAGGGCCGCGTCCACTCGGTCAGCGATGGCGCGCGCGATGTCGTCGACGTCGCAGGACGCATCGAGCGTCAAATACCGCGACGGATCATCCGCAGCGAGCTGGAGGAACCCCGCTCGCACAGCCCGGTGATAGTCGAGTGGCTCTGCCTCGAGGCGATCTGGGTTGCTCAGTCGCGCCAGCCCGATGACCGGGTCAACATCGAGCAGGATCGTGAGGTCCGGCAGCAAGCCCCCGGTTGCCCACAGGCTCAGATCCCGCACGGCCCCAGATCCCAGCGAGCGACCGTACCCTTGATACGCGACGGACGAGTCGATATAGCGATCGCATATGACCACCGCCCCGCGCTCGATCGCGGGCCGGATGACCCGGGCAGCGTGTTCGCCGCGTGCCGCGGCGAACAACAGGGCCTCGGCGCGGGGCTCAAGACCCTCGAATTCCGGACTCAGGACGATCGCGCGGATCGCCTCCGATGCCGGTGTGCCGCCCGGCTCCCTCGTCCAGACCACCTGTCGACCACTGCCGCGCAGGTGCGTGGCGAGCAGGCCCCCCTGGGTCGACTTGCCCGCACCTTCGCCGCCCTCGAGGGCGATGAACGCTCCGGCTGCACTAGCCGTCACGGCTAGAAGGATCCGGCGGCCACGGGCGACGGCGCCGCCTTCTTGGCCGCCGCCTTCTTCACGGCTGTCCTCTTGGTGGTGGCCTTCTTGACGGTCGTCTTCCTCGCGGTCGTCTTCCTCGCCGTTGCCTTCTTCACGGTTGTCTTCTTCATTGGGACTGTTTTCTTGGCCGCTCGCTTGGCTGCAGAACTCTTCGCCGTAATCGTTCGGGTCGTGGTCGCCGGCGCACGCTTGACTGCCTTGCGGGCACTCTTCTTCGCCGGGCTCTTACCCTCGGAAGCGTCCTTCGCCCTCCGCTCGGACAACAGGTCGCTTGCCCGCTCGACGCTAATCGTGGCGGGGTCGTCAGCCGTGCGAAGCGAGGCGTTCGTCTCACCATCAGTGACGTACGCCCCGAACCGACCCTCGCGGATCACCATCGCATTGCCGGTGGTCGGGTCGTTGCCCACCTCTCGCAGTGGCGGCGCCGCCTGGCCTCGTCCGCGACGCACCTTTGGCTGCGCATACAGCGCGAGCGACTGCTCGAGGGTGACCGAGAAGATCTCGGATTCGCTCGCAAGTGACCTCGAGTCCTTGCCACGCATGAGATACGGGCCGTAGCGGCCGTTCTGCGAGGTGATGACCTCATCAGTGTTTGGATCAGTTCCAACCACCCTCGGCAGGTTGAGCAGGCGTAACGCGTCGTCGAGGGTCACAGTGTCAAGGGTCAAGTCGCTGAGCAGGCTGCCGGTGCGGGGCTTTGCCGACTTCGGCGCACCCTCGGGCAGTACCTCGGTGACATACGGGCCGTATCGCCCGGTCTTCGCAAGCACCTGTAGGCCAGACTCAGGATCGACCCCGAGATCCCGGTCACCCGAGGGCTCCGCAAGAAGCGCCTCCGCCTTCTCCGCAGTCAGTTCGTCGGGTGCGAGGCCCACGGGCACGTTCGCCCGCTCCTCGCCGCGCTCGACGTAGGCGCCGTAACGTCCGACCCGAAGGAAGGCATCCGATCCTGCGATCGGGGTGGTGGCGATCTGTCGTGCGTCAATCGCCTCGAGGTTCTCGGTGAGCGCCTTGATCCCAGGGAACGGACCAGCGACGCTCTCACCCCCGCGCCAGAAGGCAGCGAGCTGCCCCACCCGGTCGCTCTCACCCGAAGCGATGAGGTCGAGGACCTCCTCCATGCTCGCGGTGAAGGTGTAGTCGATAAGTGAGCTGAAGTGCTCTTCGAGCAGGCGGACCACGGAGAAGGCAGTGAAGCTCGGCACAAGCGCCGACCCCTTCTTCCAGACGTAGCCACGATCGACGATGGTCGACATGATCGACGCGTAGGTCGAGGGCCTGCCGATGCCGAGCTCCTCGAGCCGGCCGACCAGCTTCGCCTCCGTGAAGCGGGCGGGCGGGTTGGTGCTGTGACCCTCGGGGGTGAGCGACGCAGCCTTGACGGTCTGCCCCTCCCGCAGGTTCGGCAGCTCGCGCTCGCGATCTGCGTCGTCCGACTCCTCGGTGATGTCCTTGAGGGCCGCGTAGAAGCCCGGGAACACGGTGACGGTTCCGGACGCCGTGAACTCGGCGTCGGTGCCGTCAGTGCCGGTCGCACCGAGCTTGACGGTCGTCGTCGCGACCTGGGCATTGACCATCTGAGAGGCGACCGTGCGCTTCCAGATGAGGTCGTAGAGGGCGAACTCGTCGGCATTGAGCTCACGCGAGACCTCACCCGGCGTGCGGAAGGCATCGCCCGCGGGCCGGATTGCCTCATGGGCCTCCTGCGCGTTCTTCACCTTCTTGTCGTACCGGCGAGGGAACTCCGAGACGTACTCGGGGCCGTACAGGGCCGCCGCCTGCGAGCGCGCCGCGTTGATCGCCTGCTCCGACAGGTTCGTGGAGTCGGTTCGCATATAAGTGATGTAGCCGTTCTCGTAGAGCCCCTGCGCCACGCGCATCGTGCGCTGCGAGCCCCACCGCAACCGGTTTGAGGCCTCCTGCTGGAGCGACGAGGTCATGAAGGGTGCCTTCGGCTGACGCTGGCTGGGCTTCTGCACAACCGAGCGGACGGTGAAGTCGCGCCCTGCCAGAGCTCCGGCGAGGCCGCGGGCGCGGCCCTCGTCGAGGAGCACCGTGTTCTTCGCGGTGAGCGTGCCCGACTGATCGAAGTCGTTGCCGCGCACCACCCGCTGGCCATCGACCCCGGTGAGCCGGGCATCGAAGGACTCCGGCTCGAACACGCCATCGATGTCCCAGTACCCGGCAGATCGGAAGGCGATGCGCTCCCGCTCCCGGTCGACAACCAGTCGCACCGCCACCGACTGGACGCGGCCGGCCGAGCGGGCCTCCCGACCGATCTTCTTCCACAGCACCTCGGAGACCGGGTAGCCATAGAGCCGAT
This sequence comes from Bifidobacterium breve, assembly GCA_945877545.1. Classification (GTDB taxonomy): domain Bacteria; phylum Actinomycetota; class Actinomycetes; order S36-B12; family S36-B12; genus WLND01. Next base: position 8,059 of record CAMCSO010000011.1, read on the forward strand.
CGACGATGCGGCGGGTCTCCTGGGCATCAACAAGCTGCATATCAAGGTCACGGGGGTTCGCGACAGCCTCGCGGATCGCCTCCGGCGTGATCTCGTTGAACACCATCCGGTGCACCGGAACCTTGGGTCGCAAGACCTCAAGCAGGTGCCAGGAAATCGCCTCTCCCTCGCGGTCCTCGTCAGTTGCGAGGAGAAGTTCGTCGGCATCCTTCAGGGCCTTCTTCAGATCGCGAATGGTCGCGACCTTGGAGGGGTGAATGACGTAGTAGGGCTGAAAGGACTCGTCGACGTTGACCGCGAGCTTCGCCCACGGCTTCTTTCGATCCTCCTCAGGAAGCTCTGACGCCTTCGAGGCGAGGTCGCGGATATGCCCCACCGAGGCCATGACCGTGTAGTCAGGGCCGAGGTAGCCGGCGATCTTCTTGGCCTTGGCCGGTGACTCGACGATCACCAGCGTCTTGGCGTTACTCACGAAACGTTCCTTCCCGGGCGATCGCGCCACTCGTTGACGAGCCTGTCGCGGAGTCTGACGGTAGGCCACACCCCCCTGTCAAGTCGCCACGACCCCCGGTGAACCCCGCGCGATCGGGAAATTCGGCCGGGTGTATCGCGAAGGACCCGGCTCCTCCCGGAGCCGGGTCCTTCGCCAGAGAGGTCGAGCTCAGACCTTGGCTACCTCAGGGTCACCGACGGCGATCGGACGTCGCTTCGAGATGACGACCGACGTGACGATGATCGCCACCGCCACGATCGCAATCGTCCAGCGCAGCCCGGTATTGGCCCCGGCGCCGATGCTCAGCGCCACCACGGCGGGGGCGATCAGCAGCGCGACCAGATTCATGACCTTGATCAGCGGGTTAATGGCCGGGCCAGCGGTGTCCTTAAACGGATCGCCGACCGTATCGCCGATGACGGTCGCCTCGTGCGCCGACGAGCCCTTGCCGCCGAAATTACCGTCCTCGACGAACTTCTTCGCGTTGTCCCAAGCCCCACCGGAGTTGGACAGGAACACCGCCATCAGAACACCGGTAGCAATCGTGCCGGCCAGGTAGGCCCCCAGCGCCCCGATGCCTAGGCCGAAGCCGACGGCGATGGGTGTCAGCACGGCGAGCAGGCCCGGCGTGATGAGCTCGCGCAGCGAGTCCTTCGTGACGATGTCGACGACCTTGGAGTACTCCGGCTTCTCGGTGTAGTCCATGATCCCGGGGTGCTCGCGGAACTGGCGACGCACCTCGAAGATCACAGAGCCGGCAGCGCGGGACACCGCGTTGATGGCCAGGCCCGAGAAGAGGAACACGACGGCCGCGCCGATGATCAGGCCAACGAGGTTGCTCGGCGAGGCCACATCGAGGATGCCGAGGTACTGGATCTGGCTGCCTAGCGCTTCGACTCCTCCCGTGATGTCGATTCCTGCCGAGGCAGCAGCGCCAAGGACCGCATCGCGGAAGGCCCCGAACAGCGCGGTCGCCGCAAGCACGGCCGTAGCGATCGCGATGCCCTTGGTGATGGCCTTGGTGGAGTTACCGACAGCGTCGAGACGCGTGAGAACCGCAGCGCCCTCACCGTCGATGTCGCCCGACATCTCAGCGATGCCCTGCGCGTTGTCGGAGACAGGACCGAAGGTGTCCATCGAGACGATGACGCCGACGGTCGTGAGCAGGCCGGTACCGGCCAGTGCGATCGCGAACAGGGACAGCAGCACGACGCCGCCACCGAGCAGGAACGCTCCGTATACAGCCGCCGCGATGAGCAGCGCCGAGTAGACCGCCGACTCCAGTCCAAGCGAGATGCCGGCGAGGATGACGGTTGCCGCGCCGGTCAGCGAGCTCTTCGAGACATCGTCGACCGGGCGGCGGTTTGTCTCAGTGAAGTACGCCGTGAGCTGCTGGATGACCGCCGCCAGAATGATGCCGATGAAGACGGCACCGATGACGTAGACCCGCGGGCTGAGCGAGTCGGCCGTGAGGGTGGCAGCGATGCCTCCGATGGACTCGATCTGCTCCCAGGAGTCTGGGACCCAAGCGAAGACCGCGACGACGACGAGGATCGCGCTGATGACCGCCGATATGAAGAACCCGCGGTTGATGGCGGACATGCCCGAGCGATCGCTCTTGCGCGGCGAGACCGCGAAGATGCCGATAACCGCAGTTATGACACCAATGGCCGGGATGATGAGCGGCAGGACGAGGCCGAGCTCGCCGAATGCCGCCTTGCCCAGGATGAGCGCGGCCACGAGGGTCACGGCGTAGGACTCGAAGAGGTCCGCTGCCATTCCGGCGCAGTCGCCTACGTTGTCGCCGACATTGTCAGCGATGGTCGCGGCGTTTCGGGGGTCGTCCTCAGGAATGCCCTGCTCCACCTTGCCCACGAGGTCCGCGCCGACGTCGGCCGCCTTCGTGAAGATGCCACCGCCGACTCGCATGAACATCGCGAGGAGCGCTGCGCCGAAGCCGAAGCCCTCAAGCACCTTGGGCGCCTCGCCCTTGTAGACGAGGACCACGAGTGCCGCGCCAAAGAGGCCCAGGCCCACCGTGAACATGCCCGCCACGCCACCGGTGCGGAACGCGATCTTCATCGCCTTTTGCTCACCGGACTCCTTCGCTGCAGCGGCCACGCGCACGTTGCCACGTACGGCAAGCCACATGCCCATATAGCCGGTGACGCCGGAGAACACGGCACCCACGAGGAAGAAGATGCTGCGACCGATGCGCTCAGAGTTCGTCTCCGCGGGAAGGAGGAACAGGATGAAGAAGACGATCGCTGCGAAGATTGCGAGGGTCTTGAACTGACGCGTGAGGTACGCGGACGCGCCCTCCTGGATCGCTCCGGCGATCTCCTTCATTTTGGGTGTGCCTTCACTGGCTGCGAGGACTTCGCGGACCAGCACGGCCGCGACCCCCAAAGCGGCAAGCGCGATGACGGCAACGACGACGACTGTCGTGAGGTTGCCTCCGGACAACTCGATCATGGGTCTCCTGCCTTACCGGCGTGTGAACCGCCGGGATCATGGGTTGGATCAACCTGCGGAGTCTACGCACCTCAGGTATAAGTACGCGGGCGGTTGGGTCACCGGCCAAGTTTGGCCGACTCTAGGGAATCGAAGACGTCAATGAGGGTGTCCACGCCAGTGATCTGCAACACCCTTTCCACACGGACGCTCGGGGCCGCTATGCAGAGGTATCCATCGACGTCGCGGGCGCGCGCTGCCGCCTCGATGATCGAGGCCAGACCGCTCGAATCCATGAACTGAGTACCGGACATCTCGATGATGGTTCGACTGCCCGGCTGCATCAACGGCAAGAGCAGCGCCAACATCTGCGGCGCCGCATGGACATCGAGATCCCCCTGCGAGGTAACGATCTGCAGGTCCCCCTCGAAGGAGACAAAGACGGCGAACTCCATCCACAGACTCTGACACACCTGTCGCGTAGGTTGGGGTGTGATGACGAGATTCGTGCAGCCGAGCCCCGAGGAGGTCCTTGGTCGGCTCACGGCCGGGCGACCCGAGCGGTTGCGACACACCACCACAATTCCGGCGCGCGAGGCCACCACCGCCGAATGGCCGGACTGGGTCCCCCCTGATCTCCTTGATGCCTGGGCTGGGCAGGGCATCAATCTGCCGTGGGCGCACCAGGTTCGCGCGGCTGAGTTCGCTCACGCAGGCCGCGACGTCGTCATCGCCACCGGAACCGCATCCGGAAAAAGCCTAGCCTTCGCAATTCCAGCACTTTCAGCGATCCATCGCGGCTTGGGCGCGCCGAATGGCCGCGGCTCCACCACGTTGTACCTCGCCCCCACGAAGGCGCTCGCCCACGATCAACTGCGGTCACTAGGCGAACTCGGCCTTCCGTGGCTTCGGGCGGCAACAGTGGATGGCGATGCATCAGCCGACGAGCGAACATGGGCGCGCGCTCACGCCAACTACATCCTCACCAACCCAGATCTCATCCACCGGTCGATGCTCCCCCAGCACTCAACCTGGGCCCCCTTCCTGCGACGCCTTGACTACATCGTCATCGACGAATGCCATAACTACCGTGGCGTTTTCGGCGCCCATGTGGCTGCGGTCATCCGACGACTCCGTCGAACCTGCGAGCGCTACAGCTCATCCCCAGTCGTCATCGCCGCTTCAGCAACGGTCGCAAACCCCGACGTATCCATCGCCCGCTTGGTCGGAGGCGCCGTCGAGGCCGTGACCGACGACACCTCGCCACGCGCCCGCAAGGTGATCGGACTGTGGCAACCAGCCATCGTCGAGCGAGTCGGGGGCAGCGAGAGTCGTTCCGCCGCGGACGACGCGCCGCCGACCCGACGCTCGGCAACCGCAGAGACAGCCGATCTTCTCGCCGACCTCGTGGTCGAGGGCCTGCAGAGCCTCGCATTCATTCGAAGCCGCCGTGGCGCTGAAGCCGTCGCGATGATGACCCGCGACCTGCTCGACGAGATCGACCCGGCACTGGCCCGCACCGTCGCGTCATATCGGGCCGGATACCTTCCGGAGGAGCGGCGGGCGCTTGAAGGCCGGCTCCGCGATGGCTCCATCTGCGCGATGGCTGCGACGAACGCGCTGGAACTCGGTATTGACATCTCTGGCCTCGACGCCGTCATCACCGCTGGCTGGCCAGGCACCCGGGCCTCGCTTTGGCAGCAGGTTGGCCGCGCCGGCCGCAGCGGCGAGCCCGCCCTCGCCCTGTTCGTGGCTCGCGATGACCCCCTCGACACCTACATCGCCCAGCACCCCGAATTGGTGTTCGGTCAGCCGGTCGAGTCAGTGGTGTTTGACCCGGAGAACCGCTACGTCCTCGCCCCGCACCTCTGCGCGGCCGCCTCAGAGTTCCCGCTCACAGCCGACGACGCCATCCGCTGGTTCGGGCCAAGCGTCATAGCCCGCCTCGACGAACTCGCCGCATCCGGACTCCTGCGCAAGCGCCCGAACGGCTGGTTCTGGACGAGCCGGGACCGAGCGAGCGACCTCGCAGACCTGCGCGGAACCGGCGGGCCCCCCGTTCGTATCGTCGAGGAGGGCACCGGCAGGATCCTCGGCTCCCTCGACAGCACGGCCTCCCACGGAAACCTGCATCCGGGGGCCGTCTACACCCATCAGGGCGTCACCCATCTCGTCACCTCACTCGATCTCTCGGAGGCTGTCGCAACCGTGGTTGAGCAGGAGGTTGACTACACGACCGATGCCAGCGAGGTGAGCGATATCCGCATCACTGAGGTTCGGGAGTCGCAGCAGTGGGGCGACGGCGAGGTTTGCTTCGGATCCGTTGACGTGACCTCACAGGTGGTCTCATTCCAGCGCCGGCGGGTGCTCACCGGGGAATTTCTCGGCGAGCAGGCCCTCGACCTCCCCGAGCGCGAGCTCAGCACCACGGCGGTGTGGTGGTCGGTGAGCCCCGGGCAGATCAACTCGGCAGCCCTCGACGACATCGACGTACCGGGTGCCGCCCATGCCGCTGAGCACGCCTCCATCGGGCTGCTCCCTTTGTTCGCTACCTGCGATCGATGGGATATCGGCGGCGTATCGACGGCCCTGCATCCCGATACCGGCCGCGCCACCGTGTTCGTCTACGACGGCTATCCGGGTGGCGCAGGCTTCGCCGAGCACGGCTACCGGGTCATTCGCGCCTGGCTCAGCGGAACCCGGACCCTCATCGCCGAGTGCGGCTGCGAGCGAGGGTGCCCCTCGTGCATCCAGTCGCCCAAGTGCGGCAACGGCAACGAGCCCCTCGACAAGGCCGGTGCGATCAGGCTCCTCGACCAGTTGCTTGCCGGCTCAGGATCCTGAGCCCCCGGCATCAGTAGCCCGCACGTGCCTGGGCAGACACCACGGGTGACGGCCGGCCAGCAGCCAAGGCCATCCGTTCGACGAGCGCAGGCGCAGGCATCGTCACCGCCACGACAACATCCGGGCCGTCAATGCGGCAGCCAGTGATTACCGCGCCGTTGGCCTTGGCAACCAATGCTGACGCACCGCAGGGATCGCCCGTGTCCTGCGCCCCCGCGAGGGCAGCAAGATCGGCAGCCATCTGTACTCGAGCGGTAACAAGTGCCGCCTGCACGACCGCGAGGCCCACCACCCCACAGCTCATGAGAACTGAGATGAGCGCGACTGTGAGGATCGTCGCCGAACCCCGGTCAGCGGATCGCATCCATCACCCCCGCGCCAAGGCCCGCCTCGCGTCGCGCGACCGCGTCATGAGCAAGGGTCAATTCCAGACCATCGAACAGGGGCAGCGGGATTGACACCACCTCGCGGACGGAGACCGTGACTGTCTCACCGTCCTCCCGGATGAACACGCGGGCCGTTGGCTCGCGTTGGGCAATCTGAGACACGGCAGCTTCGCTTGACTCCCCTCGGGCGATGGCCCTGGCGAGATCTCGAGCATGGCCCGCGAGCGCCAGCGACGTGACACCTAGCCCCATCGCCCAAATGAGTGCGGCTCCGACGCTAATCAGCACGGGGATCGCGATCGCTGTCTCGAGGGTCACGCTTCCCCGGGTTTCACGCCCGACATATTGGAAGGGCCCCGAGGAAATCGGGGCCCTTCCATCGGGCCTGCACGCAGCCATCTCAGCCAATAAAGCTGGAGAGGGAGTTGCGGATGATCGCCCAGATGACATCGCGGAAGGTGTCACTGGAGAAGAACTTGATGAGCACACCGCCGAGCCCGACGATGGCCGCTGTGCCCATCGCGTATTCAACGGTCGTCATTCCGCGCTCGTCACTCTTGATTCGAGCGAGGTTGCGCGTGATTCGAGTGGACATGTTTCGCATGTGTTCCCCCTAATAATCTGACTTGATGGTCGTGTCGACGGACGGTCGGCTCGCTTGCCTGTTGGCGTGCCTACTGTGCGTCCACGCGACCCCCTGCCGAAAGATCATGAACTGACCTTGGGGACGACGTCCGGGCCGTGCGAGCCCCTGTGGAAATCGGCTAGCGACCGAGCACCATCTCGGCCATCGATGCAACCACCGGCATCACGCCGATGAGCAGGAATGCGGGAAGAAAACACGCGGCAAGCGGCCCGATCGCCCGAACGCCCGCCGAACGCGCTGCGACCTCCACAGCCAGCCGGTGTCGACGTCGAAGGTCACCGGCCGTCGCCCCCAGCACATCGGCGATCGGCGCCCCCGAAGACTCGGAGCGGATGAACGCAGCGGATAGCGCCCTGAGCGATCCCTGCGGATCGGCTGCTGACCACGCCTCTGCCGCCGAGGCTCCGAGCCGAAGCGAGGCGCTCACCTGAGCGAGCATTGAGCACAGCGGCTCGTCAACGGCTGCGCCAACGGCGCTGCACGCCTGACCCGGCGGCGCACCTGACGCCAAGGTGGCAGCAAGGAGGTCTGCAACGTCAGGAAGCTGACGGGCGATGGCAATACGGCGGTCTTTGGTGGATCGGGCTTCAAGCCGGCCAAGGAGTCGAGGCAGAGCGAATGCTGCCCCGATGCCGACCACCACACCCACCATCGAGCCAATGACGACTGCGACCCCGACACCGAACACCACCCCGCACGCTGTGCCAAGCCACGGCGGTGGTGCCGCATCGCCGCCGGACCCTGGCCGGCCGAAGATGCGCTCCACCCGAAGCTCCGGCGGCCTAGGCACGATGAGCCACACGGCCACGGCACAGAGGAGCGCAATGGCCGCTCTCACAGCTGGCGCTCCACCGCTGCCACGATTCGGCTCGTCCACAAGGTCCCCAGCCCGGTGAGGACGACTCCACCAGCTAGGCAGCCCATACCGATAGGACTGCCGAGGAGCCAGCTCACCGGATCAGCGCCCATCAGGATGCCGAGAAGCAGGCCGACGAGGGGAAGCGTCGCGAGGGTGCGTGCAGTGGCACGCGGCCCAGCAAGCTGCACCTCAAGGTCACCTCGGACCTCCTGCGCCGCGCGGCTTGCCTCGGCAAGTCGATTGACTGCTGCCGCGAGCCCCGTGCCCGAGGCAGACCCGACCTCCCAGCATGCCGCCAGGGATCGCAACACCAAATGAACTCCGGCATCTACCCGCAGCGCCTCGGGGACGTCACCGTCGAGACGAAGTGCTGAGAGGGCGCTGGGCCACACCGGCGGCGTTCCCGCGGAGTTCAGCAGTGCCGGACCTTGCGGCCGACCGGCCCGCAGCTCTGCGGCCAACCCTGAGATCGCATCGATCACCCGGGCACGATCATCTGCGTGCTGCAGCCGGGCACGGGCACCGAATTTCGGTAGCCGAGGACGCCTTGGCGCAACGGCCGGCACGGTCTTCACCCCGACACTTCGCAATCGGCGTTCGGGCGAGCCAGGGATGAACAGAAGCACCGCAGCAGCGGCGAGAAGGGCTGCGAGCATCGTGACGCCTAATGCCCGGTCATCCGTGGTGCGGGAACATTCGCCTGCGCCAGCCGCTCAGTGACGGCCCGCAGCCCGGGTTCGATCACCATGGTGTCGCCGAGCCGGCGCAGGGCCGCAACCGCTTGGACTCCGCCATTGCCATCGCGGCTCAGTGAGTAGATTCCGCTCACCACACGGCTGCCTGACCGCTCACGTCGGAGGTGGACGACCGCATCAAGACCGGCGGCTAGCAATGCGTGGACTGCGCTCCGGTCAAGACCCGCCGTGAGTCCGAGGGCCTCGATTCGCGCCGGCACATCCTCGGCTGAGTTCGCGTGGATCGTGCCGCACCCGCCCTCATGGCCGGTGTTGAGTGCCGAGAGCAGTTCAACAACCTCCGGGCCCCTCACCTCGCCGACAACGATGCGGTCCGGGCGCATCCGCAGCGATTGCCTCACGAGTTCCCGCATCGTGACGGCACCAGCCCCCTCGATGTTCGCGAGACGTGACTGCAGCCGAACGACATGCGGGTGATCCGGCAGGAGTTCGGCCGAGTCCTCGACCAAGACGATCCGCTCATCGTGGGGAACGAGGCCGAGCAGGCTCGACAGCACAGTTGTTTTGCCCGTTCCCGTTCCGCCTGAAACGACGAAAGCGAGTCTGGCCGCCACGAGGGCTCGAAGCCATGCAGCCCCGAACTCGTCGATGCTGCCGGCGTCAATGAGTTCGGGGAGGGTGAAGGCCTGCCGGCGCGGTACCCGCAGCGAGATCACGGTTCCGTCTGGCGCGATCGGCGCGATGACCGCGTGCAATCGGGTTCCGTCGACGAGTCGCGCATCGACATAAGGGGTCGCGTCATCAAGTCGACGGCCAACAGCTGACGCGAGGCGCTGGGCGAGCCTGCGCACCTCGTCGTCCGAGGCAAAGCTCACGGCGGTCCGTTGGAGGCCCTGCCCACGGTCGATCCACACGGCATTGGGACCGTTCACGAGGACATCGGTGATGTCAGGCTGTTGGAGGAGCACCTGCAGCGGACCTGCGCCGATGAGTTCTCGGCGCAGGCTCTCAACGAGGGAGAGCACCGCCTCATCGCCGAGGACGATGCCCTCCGCACGCAGGGCCGATGCCACCCGCCCCGGGGTCGCCTCAGCCTGTCCGGCAACAAGCCTAGATCGGACCCTGTCGACAAGGGGTTGACTCATGCTGCTGGTACCTTCTCGCGAGCAGCGTCGCCGAGTACCGAGCGAACGGCCCTTGCGTAAGCGTCGTTCGATAGAAGTGGCTCACCTCGATCCTCCCTCGTCGCGAGTTGCAATTGCTCCGGCACGACGCGAAGGGCGGCAAGGCCCAGGACGCGCTCCACCTCTCGCGCAGCGACCCCGCGTGACGTCGCACGCACGACAACGCTGAGTTCCTTCGTGACGGAGCGGATCCATGGGAGGGCTGCCGCGGCCGCCGCGATCCCGCGGACTCGCCCGGGCACGAGGAGGATCACCCGGTCAGCTCGGTCGAGCATCTCGGGAGCCACGGCCCAGGTCGAGCGCGGGACATCGATGAAGACCTGCTCGTACCCCCGCACGCCGGCGGCGAGGACAGAGTCGAATGCATCGACAGGGACGGTCATGGAACCGGCGCGGCCATGTGACAGGAGCGCCACACCTCCCGGATGCGGGAGCGCGTAGTCGAGGGTGGTCGCACTGAGTCGTCCGGCGGCTTCGGCGAGGTCGGGCCAGCGAATCCCCGAGGCCTCCTCAGCGCCGACAAGGAGATCAAGTCCTCCGCCATTGGCATCGCCGTCGATGAGGAGTACCCGGCCACTCAGGGATTGGGCGGTGAAGGCGAGGCTGGCGGCGAGGGTTGAGACTCCCGACCCGCCCGAAGCACTGGTGACGGCAGTGATGAAGCCGCTGCGCGACGGACCTTCGACTGACTCGCCGAGCCGCTGAATCAGCCAGCCACCGCCGTCAGGCAACTGCACCACGTGCTCGGCGCCCAGCGCCACGGCATCGCGCCAGATCGCACCTGTCGCGCCCCCCTCATCGATGGGCGCCGCGCCCACAAGAACCACACCGGACCGTCTCGCGGGCCGGTCATCTGCGAGTGCCCCGGCAAGATCGGCGCCCACCATGATGAGGGGCGCCGATGCCCAACCGGGCCTGACATCCTCGAGATCGGCATGAACGTCAATCTCCACCGCAACTGCCGCTGCCATGCGCAACACCTGCTCGATCAGCGCGTGATCCGTCGTGATGAGCACCGGGCACCGTCCAAAGCCTTCAATTCCTCGCTCCATGCAGCGCAGCATCCTTCGGTGCGATCCTCCGAGGCAAGGCACCGTCCACAGTTGTGGACAGAACATCCCGATCCTGTGGATAAACCCCAGCTTGAGCCTTGCTCGCGCAGGGGCTACCGTCCATGAATGGGATCAGCGGCCTTCTTCGACCTCGACAAGACGATCCTTGCGAAGTCGAGTTCTTTCGCATTCGCAAAGCCGCTGTACAAGGGAGGGCTCATCGGCCGGGGCGATGTCGTACGCAGTGCGTACGCCCAGTTCGTGTACCTCGCCTCGGGCGCCGACCACCAGCAGATGGAATCGATGCGCGAGTACATGTCAAAACTCGTGGCCGGCTGGGACGTCGGTCAGGTTCGTCAGATCGTCGCGCAGACCCTCGATGAGATCGTCGATCCGATGATTTATCAGGAGGCAGTCGAACTCATTGCCTTCCACAAGGCCGCCGGCCGCGACGTCATCATCATTTCATCCAGTGGCACTGACGTCGTCGAGCCGATCGGTGAGCGACTCGGGGCCGATATCGCGATCGGCACCCAGGTGGCCATCGAGGATGGTCACTACACGGGTGAAATCCTGTTCTACGCCTATGGCGAGGGCAAGGCTGACGCTATGCGAGCGCTCGCCGCAGAGCACGGGTACGACCTCGCCGAGTCCTTCGCCTACACCGATTCGCACACCGATCTGCCAATGCTCGACTTGGTCGGCAATCCCGTTGCTGTCAATCCCGACAGCAGCCTTCGCGCCATCGCCAACGAGCGTAACTGGCCGATCATGGATTTCCGAAAGCCGGTGGCGATGCGGGTCGGGATCGACGGAAAGCAGGCTGCCGCGGCAGCCGGAGCAGGTGTTGCGCTCGGAGCAGTCGCCCTCGGGATCGCCTGGTACGCCCGCCGAAAGGCCCAACGCGCCTAACGCCCTTCCCGCGTTCGTCACACTTCATGGGACAAACGGGGTGGGGACTGCGGTTGCGCCTTGGGCGCAGGCGGTGGCCTGCCACCCGATGAAGGCGAGAACGCCCTCACGGGTCCCCGATGAATACCCCTGCAGCGCACGAACGTAGGCCGGCCGACCCATCTCGAACATCCCATGCTCCGGGATGCTGAACAGTGACGGATCTACCCCGCGACCGGCGATCACCAGCCGGACAGCAGCCCGCGCGACCATGCCCGAGCCCCAGGTGAACGGTCGTATCACCGCGAGTTCCGCGTGGGCAATTGCCGCGACAAGGAGTGCGGGTGCTTCGGTCGGGGTGGTGAGCGTTCGCGCAAGCAGCGACAGTCGCTCGGCCGCAAGGCCCGCCGAGGGCAAGACGCCGAGGTGGAGTGGATCATCGGCCCGCTCAACGGAGCGGGGCCGTCCGAGTTCCTCATCCGGGACGAAACCGGTGGCGGTGAGCGCATGAAGGTGCGCAAGCGCCTGCAGCGGCGAGGTGGCAAACACCTCGACCTGGCCTGGGATCGCGGCGGTGAGCCTCATCGCTGCATCCAGGACCCGACCCATGGGCGAGGTGTCGACGATCGCGAGGTCGGCGCCGTCGATCGCGGCGGAATCACGTGCCCCTCGCTCGGCAGACGAGGTCGCCACGTCAGCAGCATGCGTTCGAATATCGCGCCGCCATAGGAGCGAGTCGATGTCGGCGCGCGCAGCCGCAAGGAGGGTTGAGGTCGGCGGATCCGCGGCCAGTTCGGCGAGGGGATCGCGGCGGGAGGGCGGGCCGATCATGACGCTGACGCTATACGTTCGCCAATCCTCGCCGGGCAGTCACATGCACCCTGTACCTTGGCGACACCATCAAGCAGAGATCCACCTATCTGGCCCTTGGGAGAACCGTGAGCACTGACGCCTTTTCCAGCCTCCAGCACGAGGATCGCGAATTTCCGCCCACCCCTGATTTCGCTGCGCACGCGAACGTCAAGGAGGACGCGTACGCAATCGCTGCGGAGGACCGGCTCGGATTCTGGGCCGAACAGGCCGGACGCCTGTCCTGGGACACCCCCTTCACCGAGGTGCTCGACTGGTCCGACGCCCCATTCGCGAAGTGGTTCGTCGGTGGACGCCTCAACGTCGCCTACAACTGCGTCGACCGCCATGTCGAGGCCGGCTATGGGGATCAGGTCGCGATTCGCTTTGAGGGCGAACTCGGTGATCGTCGCGACATCACATACTCGCAATTGCAGAAGGATGTCTGCCAGGCCGCGAATGCTCTGATAGAACTCGGCATCAACACGGGCGATCGAGTCGCCATCTATCTGCCGCTTATCCCCGAGGCTGTCGTCGCCATGCTTGCCTGCGCCCGCATTGGCGCACCCCACTCCGTCGTCTTCGGGGGATTCGCCGCGACCGCTCTCGAGAGCCGCATCAATGACGCGGAGGCCAAGCTCGTCATCACCGCTGACGGCCAGAACCGTAGAGGCGCGATCCTCCCGCTCAAGCCCGCGGTTGATGAGGCCGTCGTGAACACCCCAACAGTGACGAACGTGCTTGTCGTGAAGCGCACCGGCATTGATGTCGAGTGGCACGAAGGCCGCGATGTCTGGTGGCACGACATCGTCGACCGCCAGCCCGAAACCCACGCTTACCAGGCGTTCGACAGTGAGCACCCGCTCTTCATTCTCTACACCTCCGGCACAACCGGAACCCCGAAGGGGATCCTCCACACGACCGGCGGATACCTCACTCAGGTCTCGTACACCCACCACGCGGTTTTTGACCTCAAGCCGGAGACCGACGTCTACTGGTGCACCGCAGACATCGGCTGGGTCACCGGGCACTCCTACGTCGTCTACGGCCCGCTGTCCAACCGCGTGACCCAGGTCATCTACGAGGGCACGCCCGACACCCCAACCCAGGACCGTTGGTGGGACATCGTCGAGCGCCACGGCGTGACCATCCTCTACACCGCGCCCACAGCGATCCGCACCTTCATGAAGTGGGGCGACCACCTGCCGCACGGCAAGGACCTTTCGTCCCTGCGCCTTCTCGGATCCGTGGGCGAGCCCATCAACCCCGAGGCTTGGATGTGGTATCGCGAGGTGATCGGCGGCAACCGCTGCCCGATCGTCGACACATGGTGGCAGACCGAAACAGGCGCCATCATGATCGCTCCCCTGCCCGGAGTCACCGCTTGCAAGCCCGGATCCGCAATGCGAGCCCTGCCGGGTATCGGCGCCGATGTCGTCGATGACCATGCGGCGCCCGTCAACCACGGCGCCGGGGGTTACCTCGTCCTCACTGAACCGTGGCCCGCGATGCTCCGCGGGATCTGGCGCAACCCCCAGCGCTACGTGGAGGGCTACTGGGAGCACTTCACCGGGGTCTATTTCGCTGGCGATGGTGCGAAACTCGACGACGACGGAGCAGTCTGGCTGCTCGGCCGGGTCGACGATGTCATGAACGTGTCAGGGCACCGTATCTCCACCACCGAGGTCGAGTCGGCGCTGGTATCGCACCCGAAGGTGGCGGAGGCGGCCGTTGTCGGCGCGACTGATGCCATGACCGGTCAGGGGATTGTCGCCTTCGTGATCCTTCGGTCAAATGCCTCCGATGACGGATCAGGGCGCTCCTCGATCGGCCGCGAACTGCGCGACCATGTCGCCCAAGAGATCGGCCCGATCGCCAAGCCACGGCAGATTCTCATCGTCGCCGAGCTTCCAAAGACCCGGTCGGGCAAGATCATGCGGCGCCTGCTCCGCGATGTCGCTGAGCAGCGCGATGTCGGCGATGCCACGACCCTCGCGGATCCGGCTGTCATGGCCCTCATCTCCGCCGGCCTTGCCGCGAATTCCGACGACGACTGAGCCGAACCACGGGCTAGGCTCGCAGCGACATGAGTGAGCCTGCCTTCATCCGCCCCAGCCGGCGCGAGCGTGGCTGGATTGTCGGTCAACTTCGCGACGAAACTGTGGGTGGAGGCCTGCTCCTCATCGCGGCAACCCTCGCCCTCGTTTGGGCGAACTCCCCCTGGGCTGACTCCTACGCCGCGCTCGTCGCACTGCCCGTTGGGCCTGCGAGCGTAGGGCTGCAGTTGCCCCTTGGGGCCTGGGCGGCCGACGGCCTGCTGTCGGTCTTCTTCCTTGTCGTAGGCCTCGAACTCAAGCATGAGCTCGTCATCGGGTCCCTCTCGAAGCCGTCGCGGGCTGCCGTGCCAATCGCCGCGGCACTGGGGGGCATGCTCGTGCCCGCGCTGATCTTCGCCGTCGTGAACGCATCGATGGCAGGCGGCGCGCTAGCGGGCTGGGGCATTCCGATGGCAACCGACATCGCGTTCGCCCTCGCAGTTCTCGCCGTCATCGGTCGGCGCCTGCCAATCGCCCTGCGAGCCTTCCTTCTCACCCTCGCCGTCGTCGACGACCTCGGCGCGATCACCGTCATCGCGATCTTCTACTCCACGCACTTCGAGTTGGCCTGGTTCACCCTTGCAATCATTTGCTTCACCGGCTACGCGCTGGCCCAGCGGCGCCGGATCAGGTCGGCGTGGATCTATGTGCCACTCGCCCTCATCGCTTGGTACGCGATGCACGAGAGCGGGGTCCATGCCACTGTCACCGGAGTCGTACTCGGGCTCCTCACCCGGGTGCGCTCGGACCCCGGCGAGGACGAGCCGCCAGCCGATCGGGTGGGCCACCGGATCCACCCGTGGAGCGCCGCCCTATGCGTCCCACTCTTCGCCTTCTTCGCCGCCGGGGTCGACGTGCGCTCGATCGGAATCCTCGAGGCCCTCAGCGCGCCTGTGGCGATCGGGATCATCCTCGGACTCGTCGTGGGCAAGCCGATTGGGATCGTTTGCACCGCGTTCCTCGTCGCCCGATTCACCCGGGCCTCACTGCCGAAGGCGATCCGCTGGGCCGATATCTCGGCGGTCGGCGTGCTCGCGGGCATCGGGTTCACGGTTTCCCTTCTCATCACAGAGCTCGCCTTCCCAGGGCAACCGGATACCGTCGCGGTAGCCAAAACGGCTGTCCTCGCAGCTTCTGTCATCGCAGCGGCCCTCGCGGCGATCGCCTTGCGACTGCGAAGACGCTAGCCTCCTACCATGGCTGCTTCACGGGAACCCAGCATCGCGGACCTCGTCCGCAAGACGGTGTCAGACACCCAAAAACTGGTGCGCGCACAGATCGCGCTGACCCAGGCTGAGCTCACCGCGACGAGTGCGGCCGTGGCACGTGCCGGCATCTTCGCGGTTCTCGCACTCGTCTGCATGTCGCTGTTCGGGATCTTCCTCCTCGTCACCATCGCCTACGTCTTCGTTGCACTGGGCCTGCCGACTTGGGCGGGGTTCGGAATCGTAAGCCTCCTCCTCCTCATCACCGCCGTCGTCTCCGGCCTCATCGCGCGCAATCAGGCGCAGCAGATTCGGGCGCCCAAGCTGGCACTGAGCGAGCTGGCCAAGACGCGGAACACCATCGCGTCAGCCGAGCAAGCGGGTCGGTAGCCCGTGCCCCTGATCGATCCTGATCGGGTCATCGAGGCCCCCGGCCCCTGGACTCATCGCCAAGTCTCCGCCAATGGAGCGCGCTTCCATGTGGTCGAACTCGGCGAGGGACCTGCGTGCCTGCTGCTGCACGGGTTCCCGACCTTCTGGTGGACCTGGCGCAACCAACTCACCGCGCTCGCTGACGCGGGCTACCGGGCAATCGCAATGGACCTACGCGGCTATGGCGGCTCCGACCACCCTCCGCACGGCTACGACCCGGCGACTCAGACAGCAGATGCTGCCGGTGTGCTTCGAAGTCTCGGCGTCTCGTCGGCTCATGTCATCGGCCACGGTTGGGGGGCCTTCGGCGCCTGGGCGATGGGGGTGCTCGAGCCCGATGCCGTCCTAGGAATCGTCCCCATCTCAATGCCCCATCCGAGGGCCATGCGCAGCAACCTGCTGCGGGCTGGACAGTGGACCACACTCAGCTACCTGCTCGACTTCCAGATGCCCCTTCTGCCAGAGCGGTCGCTCCGTCGTCATGAGGGTCAACGTGTCGAGGACCTCATGCGACGCTGGTCGGGATCGACCGACTGGATCGACGCCGAGGGCGAGGTCTACCGTTCCGCGTTCATGCGTTGGCCAACAGCACACACTGCGATCGAGTACCACCGGTGGGCCGTTCGATCCTTCTGGCGCACCGATGGGCTGCGGTTCATGTCAGCGATGTCGGAGCCGATCACCACCGATGTGCTGCACATACACGGGGCCCTGGATCCAATGGTGCTGAGTGCTAGTTGCCGGGGGAGCGGTGGATACGTCGCGGGGTCGTACCAATTTGCAGCCCTTCAAACGGGCCACTTCCCCCAGGAGGAGGCGCCGAACGACGTGAGCGGCCTCATCATTGAGTGGCTGAACGAGCGCACTCGTTCGTGACCGACCCCGTGAACATATGAACCTAGCCCGGCCGCGTGACAGATACGGCCGGCCACTTGGGCGTGCAGCCGATCCCGGCAATGCGTATCCGGGCGTGCCGGACCGCTCGTTCGTCTCGGCATCCCTGGCCTGGCTGGAAGCCCTCGCCTACGTCGAGCAGGACCTGCCGTTCCACGCCCACGAGGTCTTCGAGCAACGTTGGCGATGCGCGCCCCAAACTGAGCGAGCCCTCTGGCAGGCCCTGGCGCAATGGGGCGCAGCCCTCACCCACGAGGCTCGGGGGAATGCGACCGGCGCCCGCAGGATCGCGGAGCGCGCGCTTGGCGGCCTCAATTCGGCCGCAATCGTCGAGCCCATCGATGCCGGTATGGTCACTGAGTCACTGAGGCGGCTACTCGCGGATCTTGCATGAACCGGTATCGACCGGCGCGGTGCGGCCAAGCCCAGCCTGCGCCGAACTCGCCAATTGGGCACCCGTGATGGCGTAACCCGTGGGGTCATCCAGCAACCCGGCGCCGAAGACCATCCCCAGCACCGAGCCAGTCATGCCCAGGAGGGGGCCGCCGGAGTTGCCCGGAGAGACCTCGCCCCGAAAGGAGTAGACCTCGCGGGCGACCCCGGCATCGCCGTAGATGTCGTCGCCCCGAGCCGTCACCGTTGCCCGAATCCGGACGGCTGAGGCAACATAACGGCCACCCCCCGGGAATCCGCCGACGACCGCTTCCTCGCCCGAGACGGGCGGAGCATCGGCAAACCTGAGCGCCTGAGCAGCGAGGTCGGGGACAAAGAGCACCGCCGAGTCGAGCTTTGGGTCGAAGGCGACCACGGTCGCTGAAAACAGCGGCTCCCCTGAACGCACCTGGACCGTCGGTGCATCGACCCCAGCGACGACGTGGGCATTGGTGAGTACGTAGTGGTCGGCATAAACGAACCCCGATCCGCTGAACGACGACTGACAGGCACCAGCACTGCCAGTCACGCGAACGATGGAATCCCGAGCCACCACAATGGCGTCGACATCCGTCGACTTCGGATCAGGGGGTTGAACATCGGGCCCGGTAACCTCGCCGAGGCCCGAGAAAATCCTCGGAACGGCCGTTGCACCGACCGCATCACGAACCTCCCCGAAGCCGTTGCGCACAGCATCTGGGATGAGGCTGTCAAGGCTGACGAGGACCCCGGACTGGCGAATCTGGCTCGTAACGGATGATTGCGGGAGGAAGGCGATGGCGGTCGCAATGATCCAGGTGACGATCGCAAGGGCGAGGATGTTGAGCCCGGCCCCGGCGGCGCTGTCGACGAATCGTGCCGGGGTCCACGTGATGCCGGTTCGCAGGGTGCGACCGAGGTATGACAGCAGCACCTGGCCACCCGCGGCGCACACAAGAATGCCACCGGCGAGGAGGAGGGACCGGACGAGGCCCGGCTCAACCCGGGTCTCGATGATGCCGGGGAGGAGGAATGCTGCAGCCAGAGCTCCCCCTAGGAATCCGGCAAAGGACAGGGCCCCCGCCACGAACCCTTGCCGCCAGCCCGCCCACGCGAACACGATGAGTGCCCCGACGAGAATCCAGTCGACCGGGTTCATCGGATTTCGAGTTCAGGATCGGCGAGTTGCACGAACCGTTCGCGATCCCACGCGACCGCCCAGCCGGCCGAGTTGAGGACCGCGGAGATGATGCCCGCGGTGAAGCCCCATACGAGCAGACCTCGCACCTCGAATCCAACACCGATGTAGCCGGATGGATGCCGGACCCGACAGCGGTTCGCCGGGTCGATGAACTCGGCGATGGGGACTCGGTGAACGCTCGCCACCTCAAGCGGGGCCGCCGCATGCACCTCGCAGGGCTCGCGCCACCAGGCAAGCACCGGCGTCACGACGAAATCGCTGACGGGGAGAAAGAGGTCAGGAAGCTGACCGAAGGGCACGACCCCGGAGCGAATGAGAGCGGTTTCCTCATGCGCCTCGCGGAGTGCGGCGTCGACCGCATCGATATCGCCCGGATCGACAGCGCCACCGGGGAGGGCTGGCTGCCCAGCATGCGCCCGCATAACGGCGGCCCGCTCGATGAGGAGGAGGTCGGGACCCTGAGGACCTTCGCCGAACAGGACGAGCACCGCTGAGTGGCGCCCAGAGCCGGCTGGCGGTAAGAATGTAGTGATTTCGGCTACGTCGATGGTCCGGGCCATGTTGACAACCGGGAGAAGCCACGCGGGCAGGCTGCCGACGACGTCCTCGCGAACCGATCCGAAGCGCGACCAGTTCATGGGCGGGCGCCGGCCCTGACGAGCCCTGCAGCGTCGGACGGTTCCGTCGGGCCTTCGCCGAACGACGGGCACGAGGGAGCAAGGGTGCATGCACCGCAGGCGGGCCGCCGAGCGTGGCACCTGCGTCGGCCGTGCCAGATGACGAGTTGCGACACCTTTGTCCACTGGGCCTCGGGGATGATGGACATGAGGTCCCGTTCGACCTTGACGGGGTCGGTCTGCGTGGTCCAGCCAAGGCGCCGGGCGACTCGCAGCACGTGGGTATCGACGGCGATGCTGGGTATGCCGAAGGCCTCACCGAGGACGACATTTGCCGTCTTGCGCCCGACGCCGGGGAGAGCCACCAGGTCCTCCAGCGAATCGGGAACCTCCCCACCGAATCGGTCGCAGAGGCCTTGCCCGATTCCCTTGAGGGTCAGTGCCTTTTGCCGAAAGAAGCCGGTCGGCCTGATCAACTCCTCTAGCTCTGCAAGGACGCATGAGGCCAGCGAATCGGGGGTGGGGTATCGCGTAAACAGACCGGGCGTGACCTCGTTCACTTTGACATCAGTGCACTGGGCGCTCAGCACCGTGGCCAAGAGGAGTTCGAGCGGAGAGGTGAAGTCCAGCTCGCAGCGGGCATCGGGGTACTGCTGCTCGAGGGCTTGGACGACCGTGCTCACCTGCCGCACCGAAACGCCCGATTCACTCACTCGCCAAGACTAATTGGCACACCACCCACTTCGACTGCACGGACATCAACCAAATAGGACAGAATGATCGTGTGGACGATGTACTGATGCAAGCCCCGCTATTCCTCGCGCTTGATCCCGAGGGTGCGGCTGCCCTGCGCTCATCCCTCACGGAACGTTCAGTCACCAAGGGCGAGATCATCTTTCAGGAGGGGGAGCCTGGGAACCGGATGTACGTGATCCTCGAGGGGAAGGTGAAATTGGGGCAGTCCTCAAACGACGGCCGCGAATCTCTACTCGCCATCCTCGGTCCAGGCGAGATGTTCGGTGAACTGAGCCTGTTCGATCCCGGACAACGAACCTCGACCGCAACAGCCCTTACCGATGCCGTCATCCTGGCCCTGAGCAATGAGCAATTGCGCCCTTGGCTCGCTGGTCGCCCCGAGGTTGCGGCGGCGCTGCTTCAGGCCTTGGCCCGTCGCCTTCGGCGCACAAACGAGGCCATGGCCGACCTCGTCTTCTCCGACGTTGCCGGCCGCGTCGCCAAGGCGCTCATGGACCTCGGTGAGAAGTTCGGGGAGGTAACCTCGGAGGGCCTGCTGGTAACGCATGACATGACCCAGGAGGAATTAGCCCAGTTGGTCGGCGCGTCTCGCGAGACGGTGAATAAGGCTCTGGCCGACTTCGCTCAGCGCGGGTGGATTCGGCTCGAGTCACGGCAGGTCATGATTCTTGACGTTGAGCGCCTCGGACGTCGGGCTAGATAACGGGTCCTGTGGTATGCATTTTGCATCCCACATGTTAGCGATCAATCATGTCGATCCAGATTGCTGTTCGTCTCCCCGATGAACTTGTCGCTGAACTCGACAGTTTGGTGCAGTCTGGCGAGGAGCCGAGTCGGGCCGCCATCGTTGAGCGAGCCCTCCTACGAGAGTTGCGGCACCGAGTCTGGATCAAGGAAGTCGCTGTTTTTGCGGCGGAGGGCAGCACATATGAGGATCTCGAGGGCCTCGACGCGTATCTCAGCCGAAGCCTCGAAGCGTTGGATTGATGTGCAGAGCATGCGTCCGATTCACTTGGCCAATCTCGACAAGTCCCGGCCCGTCCTCATCCTCACGCGTGAGGGCGTGCGTCGATCAATGCTTCGGGTCTCGGTTGCCTCGATCACGTCACGGGCGAAAGGGCTGCCGACCGAGCTTCCGGTTGGGCCTCGAAACGGTCTCGACGCCGACGGTGTCGTGTCCCTTGACAACATCCTGACGCTCCGGGCTTGCGACATCGGCCGCCAAATCGGGCTTCTGCTTCCAGAACAAGAGGCTCCACTCGCCGCGGCCCTGAGCCACGCATTCGACCTCCATCAGCAATAAGCCGATTACCCAGAGCTCACGTGGACGATGGACCCCGTCAGCCCTCTAGAGCGAGGTACGCGAGTTGCGCCTGCACCGACATCTCGGCGGCCGGCCACAGCGCTTTGGGCGTCGCGGCGTAGACCTCGGCAACGATGGCGAGCGGCTCCGTGATCCCGCGAGACACCGCACTGCGCACCTCGTCGAGCCGCACCCGGCGATGCTCAAGGTAGCCATCGAGAACCTGCCCTGGGTTCAGCAGCAGAGGTCCGTGGCCCGGCAGGATGCGTCGAACTCGGTTCTCACCGGCCAGCTCGCGCAGGTTCCGTAACGACTCAAGGTATGGGCCGAGTTCGCCGTCGGGCCAGGCGACAACGGTCGTGCCGCGTCCGAGCACGGTGTCGCCGGTGATAAGTGACCCCTCAGATTCGATGAGCAGGCAGACACTGTCGCTCGTG
The DNA here is from genome assembly GCA_945877545.1 of Bifidobacterium breve. GTDB lineage: Bacteria > Actinomycetota > Actinomycetes > S36-B12 > S36-B12 > WLND01. The sequence goes on from CAMCSO010000011.1 coordinate 29,764, forward strand.
TGGCCGGGGGTCGCGACAACGCGGACTTCGAGGGATCCGGCGGTGAGAACCTCGCCTCCGACGAGGCCCTCGGACCCGAGCCGGTGTTCGGGGTCGACGGCCCGTACCTGCGCCCCTGTCATATCTGCCAATAACCGAGCGCCCGCTGAATGATCGGCATGTCCGTGGGTGAGCACGATCACGGTGACCGGTGAGTCGACGGCGAGCCCTTGAGCCACGATGCTTTCGAGGTGGGCGAGGTCGGCGGGCCCCGGATCGATGACGATCGTCTGCCCCGATCCGGGGCTGCCCACTAGCCAGGTGTTCGTCCCGTCAAGGGTCCATGCGGACGGATTGGGGGCGAGGACCAGGGTCGCGGCGGCCGTCTTCGACCCGCTCGCCCAGGGCTCGGAGTCGCGCGCCTCACCCGCGGGCAGGATTCGTCCGGTCATCGCGCCCCCGTCATTTCCCAGAATCGCGGTGGCTCAATGTCACCCTCGATGAGTTCACCGGTACGGCCATTGATCATCGCCCACATCACCGTTCCGTCGTCGGAGACGATCCGACGGGGCAGCATTGGCACGATCTGACGCTCCTGAACGGCCGCAAGGACTGCTGCAGCGTCAGCGAACTGAGCGAGATACTCGAGCACTCGGCTGGTCGGCCGAAGGAGGGGCATGCGCCCGGCTGCATGCTCCTCGAGAGCATGGGACGGCCGAACCCACACCACCGACTGAGCCTCCGTACCGGTCAGCACCGCATCCTGCTCCCTCGGCATCGGTGCAACGAAGAATCGTGCGTCGAAGCGCCTACCTTCGACCTCCGGTGTGATCCAGTGATCGGCAAGGTGCAGGTCAGTGAGCGGGAGCGCCACGCCTGACTCCTCGTGAAGTTCGCGGAGGGCGCACGCCACGAGGGCTCGGTACTGCGCCTCGTCAGTGCTCGCTCGAGGCGCGTCGCGCGCGAATCGCCCGCCCGGATCCGGCAGTGCCGCCCCAGCATCATGGTCTGCGGGCTCAAGTCGACCACCGGGAAAAACGTGCATGCCCGGCGCGAACGCCATCGTGAGGGCCCGATGCATCATGAAGGCCTCAACGTGGCCCGCACGATCGCGCAGGAGAACGACGGTCGCGGCGGGCCGCGGCTCGGGAACCACTCCACTCACCTAGTCAGCGACCTCGACGATCATCTCCACTTCGACCGGGGAATCGAGCGGCAACGCAGCCACCCCGACGGCAGAGCGGGCGTGCACCCCAGCATCGCCGAAGGCCTCCGCAAGGAGGTTGCTCGCACCGTTCACCACGGCAGGCTGGCCGGTGAACTCGGGCGCGCTTGCCACGAAGCCAACGACTTTCACGACTCGAACGACCTTGTCGAGGTCGCCAATGACTGAGCGCACGGCCGCGATCGCATTGAGGGCGCAGATCTT
>CAMCSO010000012.1 GCA_945877545.1 Bifidobacterium breve
ATCCGCCATGGAGGACGCAGGCTTCGTCGCACATTTCCCCGAGGAGGGCCGCTGGGGCCTAGGAGTCGCCGCCTTCGAGGTTGGCGCGGCCTACCTGCGTCACGATCCCCTGGAACGGCTCGCCCGCGCACCCATCCAGCGACTCGCGGGTGAGGTCGCGAACATCACCCCAGCAGTGGCCCTCCTCGGCGTCCTCCATGGCAGCCAGACGCTGTACCTGCTGAAGGAGGCGCCATCGAATCCAGTGACGATCGTGGCTGAGGTTGGGGTGCGACTCCCGGCCTCACTCACTGCATCGGGTCGGGCACTGCTGGCTGACCTGCCCCCCGCCCAGGTCAGAGCACTCTTCCCACGCAATGACACGTTCATCGACCGGACGGGGCGCGGGCCGATGACGCTTCGGACGCTCAACTCCTTGCTGGCGCAGGAGCGAGTTCGGGGGTGGTCCGAGGAGGATGGGTATATCACCACCGGTCTGGCCTCGGTGGCCGTTGCGTCGCATGATCACGATGGGCGCCCTGCTGCCTCGGTCGGGCTGACGTTCCGCTCGGACCAGGCCGATGATGTGGCGCGGGCTGCGCTCGCAGTCGCGGCCCGGCGTTGTGCCAGGGAAATAACGCGCCGGCTCAGCGGTTCGAGCGCCGGCCCTCGCGCCTGAGGTACGCCCAAGTTGTGCTGGGCGGCAGGGACTGCCTAGCATCGGGGTCAAGGCGCCCGCTGGCAGGTCGACTGTCGGCGCGCCAACCCGCGAGGAGCGAATGTGGCTCGCGGACCAGCCGAAAGGCCCTTGGCGTGACTGCTGCGCAAACCCAAGCGATTCGATTCCCCGCCGATGCCGACCGGATGCACCGGTTCGATCCCAAGATGACCGCGATGATCCTCGCGTATGTCGAGGAGCGCCTTGCAATCGTCGAGACCCCGGTCGACGGACTCGGCGATCGCGCGGTCCTTGAGCAGGCGGTAGCGGGCCTCATCGGCGATGATCCCCGTGATGCCCGTGAAGTGCTGGACATCTACGTCGAACACATGGCTGACACGATCCTGTCAGCCGACAGCCCGCGCTTCTTCGCCTTCATTCCGGCCGCCCCGACCAAGGCTTCACTGCTGTTCGACATGGTGGTCTCGGCGGCGTCACTCCAGGGCTGCTCGTGGCTCGAGGCAGCCGGGGCCGTCATCGCCGAGAATCAGGCACTGCGAGTCATGGCAGACATCGCTGGAATGCCGGCATCCGCGGGAGGCGTCTTCGTCTCCGGCGGTTCTGCCGGTAACCTCTCGGCTCTCGTCGTTGCCCGCGATATCGCCCGTCGAAAGCGCATTGAGCAAGGACTCCCGGAGATCCGCCTCCGAGTCATCGTGAGTGATCAGGCACACTCATCGATTCGCAGCGCCCTGAACATCACCGGGATGGATGCGCTCATCGTGCCGACCCTCGATGGCAGGCTGGAAGGCCAATTTCTCCGCGAGGCGCTCGATGAAGATCCGGATCTCACTGACATCGCCGCGATCGTCGCAACGTGCGGAACGACGAATGCCGGCATCATCGACGATCTCGTCGCGGCGGCTGACGTCGCCCGGGAGCACGACTGGTGGTTCCATGTGGATGGTGCATACGGCGGTGCCGGAATGCTGTCATCGGGGATTCGTCATCGCTACCTCGGGGTCGAGCGAGCGGACTCACTTGTCATGGACCCCCACAAGTGGTGGTTTGCCCCCTTTGACTCCGCGGCCCTCCTCTACCGCGAGCCGCACCTCGCGAAATCTGTTCATACGCAGGATGCCGCGTACCTCGACGCTATTCACGAGGACGGCGATGATTTCAATCCGAGCGACCTCGCCTACCACCTCACGCGGCGCGCTCGAGGAATGGCCCTGTGGTTCTCGATGGCCGTAAACGGACTTAATGCCTATCGCGACGCGGTTGATCATGCACTCTTGATGGCGACCTACGCGGCGGACCGCATTGACGAGCACCCGGACCTCGACCTGATCCGGCGCCCTGATCTCTCGGTCATTCTTTTCCGCCGGGTGGGATGGCTCCACGCCGACTACGAGCAGTGGGGTCACGGACTCCTGCGTGACCAGACCGCATTCGTGACGCACAGTGCTTGGCGCGGCGAGACGGTCGCACGACTCGTGTTCCTGCACCCGGGCACCACCACAGCGATGGTTGACGAGGTACTCGCCACCCTGGGCTTAAGAAACTGGCGAGCATAATCGGAACGAACTACATCGAGTTTGTCCAGAAGTCTTGCCAGCGCACGAAGATGAGGCCGAGGACTGTGAGGTACCAAGCGGCAAGCACGAACACTCGCAAGCCCGCAATCGCCTCCAAATTTGCCTGCCATGACTCTGGCGCGGGGATCCGCCCGGACGCGAGGTTTGCTGCTGTCACCCAGATGGCAATAGGTGCCGTGGGCGTCCAGACGACCATGCACCATGGGCACAGGGCCCCGATGGAGTACAGGCTCTGCCAGACGAGCCATTGAACGAAGGCAAAGCCAAGGAGTGCGCCGGTGTTGAGCCCGAGCCAGATCCACCGGGGGAGTATCGATCCGGTTATGAGGGTGGTGCCGAGGGTGACCACAACACTGAAACCGATGATCCCGAGGATGGGATTGGGGAATCCGAAGGCTGCGGCCTGTGGCGTGATGATGACGGATCCGCACGACAGCACCGGGTTGATGTCGCACGAGGGCACATAGGAGGAATCACTGAGGACTCGAATTTTTTCGATGGTCAGTTCGACCGCAGCGAGCAGTCCCAGCACACCTCCCACGATCATGATGATCGCTGTGGTGCGATCCAGACGACGTGAGGTCTGTGACTGGGTGGACTGCATAGTTCCGCTCCTTCGTCGTAGTAGGCCCCAGTTATCGCGACGTAGACGACGACGGAAACGGAGAGGTGGAGTCAATCGATCAGTCGGTGAGACCGGCCTTGCGTAGTGCCTTCCACGCGAGGGGGAGCAGCCCGGCCGCGGCGAGGATCTTCAGTGCGTCGCCGACGAGGAAGTCACGGACGCCATAGGACCATGCGGACTCTAGGCCGAACCAGGGGAGCCCCGTCGAGTACTTGAGCCATGCGGTGCCAACCACGTAGATGATCACGTTGCCGATGACCATGAGTGCGACTGAGCGCCAAAAGGTGCGAGTCGCGCCGTTCTCGGCGATCCGACCGACCACGAACGCGGCAATGATGAAGGCGACGATGTAGCCGTAGGTGGCTCCACCGAACCCGGAATCCCCCAGGCGGAAGATGGGTGCACCGAGCGACCCGACCACCGCGTATAGGAGCATCGCCGCGGTACCACGCCACTGGCCGAGCACGCCAGCGCTCAGCACCACCGCAAAGGTCTGCAGGGTGAGGGGAACGACCGGATTCCACGGCAGGTAGAAGGCGAACTGCGCGCTCGCGGCCACGAATGCTGCGCCGCCTACAACGAGGACAACATTGCGAACCCACGCGACAGGAACGATGTCAGCGATAACTCGGGGTTGCGGGGCAGCGAACGCCATGGGTCCTCCTCGGGAGAAGCGCGCGAGCCATTCGCGCGTCCGAACCTTATCGGGTTAACATAGAGGAGTTGTTGCGCACCTGCCGAGTCGTTGGGGAAGACGAACTCGACGAGGGAGCGACAATGGCAACGCACGTGAAAGTGAAGAATGCTCAGCACCACGCCAGGGAGGCTCATGGCGTGGTGTTCATCCATTGCACCAGCCGTGCCCTGTGCCCTCATCTGGAGTGGGCGCTGGTCCGCGTGTTCGGAGTCCAAGTTGACGTCGACTGGGCAGAGCAGCCGATTTCCCCGGGGTCTTTTCGGGCAGAGATCATGTGGCAGGGTCCCGTTGGGACCGGAGCCCAGCTCGCCAGTGCGCTCGCGGCATTCACGCCCGTACGCCTCGAGGTGACCGAGGACGCGGCTCCCGGACGAACTGGCGAGCGGTTCAGCGCGACGCCTGGCCTTGGACTCTTCCGCGCTGACATCGGTCCACATGGTGATGTGCTGGTCTCGGAGGACCGCCTTCGAAACGCGATCGCCCGGTCAGCCGGTCGGGGTGCTTCACTCTCAGACGCGATTGCCAAGCTCATCGGCGACCCATGGGACGCCGAACTTGAGCCGTTCCGGTACGCCCACGAAGGCTCGACCGTCCGCGTGCTGCCCCAAGTGGTGTGACCGATGCGTCCGGAAGAGCACACGGTTTCGGGCGATTTCGAGGATTGGACGACCTGCCGCTCGACCTCGTCGCAGCGTCCATCAGCAAACACTCGGTCGCGCATTTCATTGTCAACTATGTGAGGGACTAGCCGGAAGGCCGGCGGGACGCACACCTTAGGTCGTCGTGTCCGCGGCGGTGGTTCTATGGGTTCGCATGGTCATTCATCACGATGCTCGCCGTTCGGTCGGTCTTCGGTCTGCGCATGGGCTGCAGCCCAGCCGTGATCAACTCGCCAATAACGTTCGCCAGACCGCGGCACGATCGGTGAGGATCCCCTTCATGTCCCGGTCTAGGAGCCAGTAGCGCAGGTTCCAGCGAACGGGCTTCAAGACCACATCAGGTGGGAAAGGCAGGCCGGCGAATGCAGCAGGAGGCCGTGCGAATGGTTTGGCGCCGCGGATACGCTCCACCCCGCGACCCTCACTCACCCCGGCCGGTCCGTCAACGTAACAGTGCCGTTTGGATTCGCCCCCCATCTCCGCATGGCATAGTGGTGATATGGAAGATTTGGGGCAGACTGCGAAGACACCAGAGTTTTATGCGGACGCGTTCCAAATCGCCTCGTCGACGTGGGGGGTCGATCTTATCTTTGGACGAAACTTCGAGGAGGGGGTGGGACTTCGGGAGCCGCGAGCAGCAATCGCTATGAGTCCTCAACTCGCTGAGGAACTCGGTGCGCAACTGACGAAGATCGCCAAGCTACGGTCAGAAGGCGTAGGCGCGACCACCCCCGGACCCGCTGAAATCGGAAACTTGTCATGACAGTGACGGACGCGCCAACACCAATCGGCGCGGGTGCGCACCGTGGCACTTCGCTGACCATGGGCGGCGGAAGTTCATCTGAAAGTGCGTCGATTTCGTGGGTATTGCGGTCGATCAACGGCGCTGAAGGGCCGCGCGTCTTGCCCCGCACCTTAGCCCTGATTTGCGAGGACGGGGCTTGGCTCATCGATGATGACGACGCCAACGCCTTCGGCGTAGGTGACACCTTCGCCGAAGCCCTGGAGGATTACAAGGACAGCCTTGCTTGGCTGACGCGGTCCATTGGCGAAGACTCACACGAGATAAACCTTCGTCAAGCAGCCCATGCACGTTCGATGTTGGACGCCTTGTTGCCGTGAGCGGCCTTGACGCCCGCAGAGTAGGTCAGGCGCTCACCCGCAAGGGGATGAGTGCTGATCCGTCGAGGGATCACGTCTACTACACGAGGTTAACGTCATCTGGTTTGGAACTCCGTACGAAGATCAGCCACAGCGAAAGAACCATAGGGATCAGCCTCGTTGCCCGAATGGCCAAGCAATGCGAACTGAGCAACGGCGAGTTTCGTGAACTGGTGGCGTGCCGAATCGATCAACTCAGGTGGGATGAGATCGTCGAAACGCGTCTGCGAACTGAAACGCTGCGTTCCCAGGGAATCTAGGCCAGTTAGTAGGCATCACACCCGCCAGCGGACGTGGATAGTTGCCCTCCAACGTCGAATTGATGCGTCAGGCACATCAGGATGATCGTTGATCAGTTCGAGGATCTCATGGTCGCACTCGACCGACCCGCCGAACCGATGCCTGAGGTCGTGCAAGTCGCCGCCGTGAACGCTACAGCGGAATGTTGCCGTGCTGTCCGCGCACACCGGGGGTGTCGAGCAGCACGCGAGCCACGGCCCGCCGGGTCACCTTGGGATCGACGACCTCGTCAACGACACCGATCTCGACTGCTCGCGCGACGCCGCCTGAAATGACCTCGTGCTCAGCGGCAAGTTCGAGTTCGACCTGGGCGCGAGCATCGTCGGGCACCTCGGCGAGGCGCCGGCGATGCAGGATCCTGATGGCCGCCACCGAGCCCATGACCGCCACCTCTGCGTCGGGCCAGGCGAACACCCGGGTCGCGCCGAGGGAGGAGGAGTTCATCGCGACGTAAGCGCCACCGTACGACTTGCGGGTCACAACGGTGACTCGGGGAACGACGCATTCAGCGAAGGCGTGGAGGAGTTTGGCGCCGCGGCGCACGACCCCCTCCCACTCCTGGCCGAGTCCTGGCAGGTATCCGGGGACATCGACCAGCACGACGAGCGGCACCGCGAAGGCATCGCACATCCGGACGAATCGGGCAGCCTTCTCGGCGCTTGACGAGTCAAGGCACCCGCCAAGGCGCATCGGGTTGTTCGCGACAATGCCGGTCGTGCGGCCACCAAGGCGGCCGAGTCCGACGACGATATTTGGAGCCCAGCGCTCATGAAGTTCGACAAACGTGTCCTCGTCGACGAACGCCTCGACGATTGGGTGGACGTCGTAGGCACGGCGTGCTGACTCGGGCATGAGCGCCCCGAGGTCGACGTCGGCGATGGAGTCGATGTCGAGTGAGCCTTGGTGGCCAAGGAGCGATGCCAGACCTCTCGCGCGATCAAGGGCCTCCTGCTCACTGTCGGTCGTGATATGGACGACCCCGCTGCGGCGTCCGTGCGGCTCGGCCCCGCCGAGGGTTTCCATATTCACGTCCTCGCCGGTGACGGAGCGGACAACCTCGGGCCCGGTGACGAAAATACGACCGGCGGGCGCCATGATGACAATGTCGGTGAGGGCGGGGCCGTAGGCGGCGCCGCCTGCGGCCGGCCCGACCACCACGGAGATCTGCGGGACCTTGCCAGAGGCACGGGTCATGGCGGCGAAGACTCGGCCGACACCATCAAGGCTCAGGACACCCTCGCGTAGTCGCGCACCGCCTGAGTGCCAAATCCCGATGACCGGTGATGAATCCGCTAGCGCGCGGTCATATGCGGTAATGATGGCTCGACAACCATCGTTGCCCATCGCTCCACCCTGCACGGTGGGGTCGGTGCAGAAGGCCACGACGTTCGTGCCGTTCGCTCGGCCGACTGCGGCGAGCACACCTCTATCGTCCTCAGGGGTGATCGTCGTGAACTCGCCACCGTCGAAGAGGTTCATGAGCCGGGCGCGAGGGGAGCGCGGATCAAGTTCAATGACACCTGAGGTCGCTGAGGACATTTCAGGCGCTCCTGAAGATGAGGGCGACATCGTGGCCGCCGAATCCGAATGAATTATTGAGCGCAGCGATATCGCCGGACGGTAATGGCCTCGGCTCACCGGTCGCGATGTCGAGATCGACCGCAGGGTCCTTGTCCTGGAGATTCGCGGTCGGCGGCACGAGCCGGTCGCGCATGGCGAGAAGGGTGAAGATTGACTCGATTGCGCCGGCCCCGCCGAGCAGGTGGCCGGTCATCGACTTGGTTCCGGTAACAACGGCATGATCGGCGGCCGAGCCCAGGGCACGGCGGATTGCGACAGCCTCGGCGATATCGCCCTGGGGTGTCGAGGTGGCATGGGCATTCACGTGGACGATGTCGGCTGCGGTGAGCCCGGCCTCCTCGAGAGCAAACTCGATTGCCCGTGCGGCCCCCCGACCCTCAGGGTCGGGCTGGGCGATGTGATGGCCGTCAGATGTGAGCCCGGCCCCCGCATAGACCCCGTAGATCTTCGCGCCACGGGCGGCGGCGAATTCAGCGGATTCTAGGACGAGTAGGCCAGCCCCCTCGCCCATGACGAAGCCGTCGCGTCCGAGATCGTAGGGTCGTGAAGCCGACGTTGGGTCGTCGTTTCGTGTGGAGAGTGCGCGCATGGCGGCGAATCCAGCCATCGTGATCGGGTGAATGCAGGCCTCGGTTCCGCCGGCTATCACCACGTCAGCGCGTCCGCTCTGAATCATGCGGGCGCCGTAGGAGATGGCCTCTGCGCCGGAGGCGCAGGCGCTCACCGGGGTATGGACACCGGCGCGGGCGCCGACCTCGAGTCCCACGATTGCCGCAGGTCCGTTCGGCATGATCATCGTGACCATATGGGGGGAGATACGAGAGGGTCCGCGCTCGAGAAGGGTGTCGTAGGAGTTCATGAGCGAGGTGATGCCCCCGATACCAGAGGCGACGACCGCTCCGAGACGATCTGGGTCGATTGACGTGATGCCTGCATCCGCCCATGCCTCGCGCGCCGCGATGAGCGCGGCCTGTTGCGAACGGTCCATCTTGCGGACGTCAACGCGATCAAGGACGTCGGCCGGGTCGACGGCCATGATCCCGGCGATCTTCGAGGGCTGGACATCGACCCACGGTTCGTCAATAACCCGGATTCCAGGCTGCCCGGAGAGGACTCGCTGCCAACTCGAATCGACATCGCCACCAACTGGGGTGGTCATTCCGAGGCCGGTGACGACAACCTGACGGGTCATTGATTCTCCTGCGGTCGTGACGGGATGGTCGAATGGTTCGAGTGGCCTGATGCGAGGCGGGGACGCTCGTTGAGCGCGTCCCCGCCTTCGCGAATCAGGAGTTTGCGGCGATGAAGTTGACGGCGTCGCCGACGGTCTTGAGGTTCTTGACCTCACTGTCGGGGATCTTCACGCCCCACTTATCTTCGGCGGCCATGACGACCTCGACCATTGACAGCGAGTCGATGTCAAGATCATCGACGAAGGACTTGTCCGCCTGGACGTCCTCTACCGGTACGCCGGCAACCTCGTTAACGATGACGGCAAGGCCGCTCAGAATGTCCTGGCTCATGATTCCCTTTCGTGTGCTTGGTGTGAACGCGGTGGTTGGTGCGTGTGACGTGCGATCGTGCGTGTGACGTCTGGTAAAGCCTGATGGTGATGCTGAGAGGGTAGTGCTACGGGAGCGTGACGACCTGCGATGCGTAGACGAGTCCTGCCCCGAATCCGATGAGCAGTGCGGTGCCCCCGCTTTTCGCCTCCCCTGTTCGGAGCATGCGCTCCATCGCGAGGGGAACCGAAGCGGCCGAGGTATTGCCCGAGGTGACAATGTCGCGGGCAACCGGCACGTGAGCGGGCAGTTTGAGGGCCTTGACAATTGCGTCGGTGATTCGGTTGTTCGCCTGATGCGGGATAAAGGCATCGAGGTCGCCTGCGTCGACTCCGGCGGCGTCGAGTGCGCGCTGCGCCGCCTTGGCCATCTCGCCAACCGCCCACCGAAAGACCTGCTGGCCCTGCATGGTGATGACGGGGAAGATCGGGCCGCCGTTGTCTCGGTATTCGATAAGCGACTGCGACATGTTGATGGCGTCCTTTTGGCCACCATCGGCTCCCCAGACGGTCGGGCCGATGGCTGGGACCTCGGATGGGCCGATGACGACCGCTCCTGCTCCATCGGCGAAGAGGAAGGCGGTGCTCCGGTCATGGGGGTCGATCCAGTCGGTGAGCTTTTCGACGCCGATGACGAGAACGTAGGCAGAACTGCCGCTGCGAACCATGTCGTTGGCCAGCGAGACGCCAAAGCAGAAACCGGCGCAGGCCGCTGATATGTCGAACGCTGCGGCGTTGACTGCCCCGATGCGTGCAGCCACTTCGGTGGAAGCCGAGGGTGTCTGGTACGGATGGGAGATGGTAGCGACGAGCACCATGCCGATATCGGTGGCCTCGATTCCCGCAGCTTCGACCGCGCTCTGCGCTGCCGAGGCGGCCATGTCGACGACTGACTCGTCCTTCGCTGCGAAACGTCGCTCGGTGATGCCGGATCGCTCTTGGATCCACTCGTCCGATGAGTCGATGAAGGTGCAGATCTCGGCGTTTGTCACGACATGCTCGGGCCGATGGACCCCTATTGACATGATGCGGGCGAAATCGACGCCCTGCTGGGTGCGGATGGCTGCGGTCATCCGGTGGACTCCTGCGACTCCGGGTGAAGTCGGACGATGGGCTGGCCGGGGGAGACAGGGTCGCCGTCGTGGACGAGCCACTCGACAACGACGCCGCCGTGTGGTGCGAGGACGGGCGTGCTATCGCGCAGGGTGTCAATGGTGCCGACTGTCGCACCGACGGCAAGGGATTCACCGACTGGCGTGGTGAGGGTCTGGACGAAGGTTCCCTTCGCCGGGGCGATGAGCAGGCGCCACGTGGGCTGACTCCCGATGGGAGTGTGGGTCGTATGTGCGGCGATCATCGCCCAAGCGGCATCAAGATCATCTGGCGTTTTGACTGCGAGGGTTTCGACTCCGGGCAGGGCCCGCTTGATGAGCCCGGTGAGGGTGCCGGCGGGCGGGATCTCGATGACCGCTGTTACCCCAAGTTCGCCCATCGTGCGCATGCACAGGTCCCAGCGGACGGGGTTGCTCACCTGGCTGACAAGGCGACGAAGGACGTCGCGGCCATCGTGGACGACCTGTCCGTCTGCATTTGAGATGAAGCGCAGGCGCGGGTCGTGAGTTGAGATGGACTGCGCGTAGCCGCCAAGGACGCCGGTTGCCGGGGCCATGTGGGAGGTGTGGAAGGCGCCCGCGACCTCGAGCGGTCGCACGCGGGCGCCCTCGGGGGGGTCTGCGGCGAATGCTGCGAGTTGCTCCATCGTGCCGGCGACCACGATCTGGCCGGCACCGTTCATGTTCGCTGGGGTGAGTCCGTGCTGCTCAGCCTTGGCGACGACGGCCTGCGCCTCGCCACCGAGGACGGCGCTCATGCCGGTGGGGGTGACGGCCGCTGCTGCGGCCATCGCCGTGCCGCGCTCGCGCACGAACACCATGGCCTGCTCGGCGCTTAGGACTCCGGCACCGACGGCGGCGGTGATCTCACCGACGGAATGACCTGCGCCGGCGGCGACCTGACTGAAGCCGGAGCCGGGGTGGGGAAAGAGGGAGAGGAGGGTGACGAGCCCGGCCCCAACGATGAGGGGTTGGGCAATCGCGGTGTCGCGGATGGTGTCGGCGTCTGACGTGGTGCCGTGAGTGATGAGGTCGATTCCACTCACCGCGGACAGCCAGTTGAGGCGTTCGCGCACACCTTCGAGTTCAAGCCATGGGGCGAGGAAACCGGGGGACTGGGCACCTTGGCCCGGAGCAACGACGACGAGCATGGCTTGAGCCTTCCGATAAGAAGGCTCGACAGCGGTACCGCCGCGGCCAACGTCTGGGGGGTGTTCTTGTAGGAATCCTACAAGAACGGGAGGGATTTCCGGACGGCGTTCCGAGGCGCGGGTAAGGATGAGATGACCAAAAACACCCCCAACTGACCACCCCCTTCGTCATTTCGACCGGAATCCGGTCGAAATGACTAGAGGGGGGTGTCGGAAATGTTCTGATTACTGGTCAGTTCATCCCTGTCGTTGGTTCATTCCTGCGGTCGGCTCATCTGGGGATGGGTGTTGCGGCTGGTTCGCGACGAGCCGGCCTAGGGTCAGGCCGATTCGCAGGGCGTATGCACCACGCGGATCGGTGGCGCTCCAGCCGGTGATCTCGGCAATCCGCCTGAGCCGGTACCTCACGGTATTCGTGTGGATGAACAGGGCTCGCGCGGTGGCCTCGAGGGACGGCATCTGCTCGAGGTAGGTCGCTGCGGTCGCGAGGAGTGCCGGATCGGCGCTCAACTGCTGGTGCACCTGCTCGACGAGTTGGCGGACGGCTCCGAGATCGCCGGCCAGCGCCCGCTCGGGTAGCAACTCGTCGGCGCTCACCGGGCGAGGGGCATGCTCCCATCCGGGGGCAGCACGCAGGCCAAGGAGGGTTGAACGCGTTGCCTCGGGGATCTCGGCGAACGACCCGATGAGCCTGCTGAACACCACCGTGCCTGCACCGAAGTGCGAACTAAGCAACCGAGCGGCCCGCGCTGGATCGGTGGCCCGTCCGACGAGGGCGAGCACCGTTGTGCCGTGGACACCGGCGAGGAGATCGAGATCATGGTTGGCAGCTGCTCGGCGCATGATCGCCAGTCCGCCCTCCGGGTCGCCAGAGGGTGCCTCGCCGGCAAGGACGGCAATCCCCTCGCGCCCCGTCCATCCCAGTGCCGCGGCGCGGCCGAGCACGAACTCATCGAGATCATCGCGCAGCAGTGAGTCGATGATGAGAGTCTCGAGCCGGGCATCCCAGGCACCGCGTGCCTCAGCTGCCCGCGCGTAGACCTCGGCGGCGGCGAAGGCGATCTCCCGCGAGTACATGAGGATGGCCTCGCGAAGCGCGGGGCGATCGGCAGGATCGGACAGCTCCTCAATCGCTGATTCGACGACGGCGATGGTCGTGCGCACGAGGGCAACGGTCTGCTCAAGGCTGAGGATCCGAGCCAATTCACGTGGTGCGGCGCCGAAAACGTCAGTTGTGAGGGTCCGCCTGCTGCTCGGGGCGTTGTACCAGTCGACAAACGCTCGGATGCCGGCCTGGGCGACGAGCCCAACCCAGCTGCGCTCCTGGGCACCGAGATCGCGGTACCACGGCAAACCCTCCTCCATCAGCCGCGTTGCCGCGGTCGTGAGGGCGCCCGTCGACTGCGGGAGCCGAGGCGAACGCTGGTCGGTCACTGATCAGCCGATGTTGACGCCGATGATCCGGCCCACACCGTACGTAACTACCGCTGCCCCGACTCCCCACGCCAACTGTCGCGCTGCAGAGAAGATCATGCCCCGTCCGGAGAGTCGCCCGACCACGCTCCCAACAATGATCATTGAAATGAGGGAGAGTGAGACCGCGAGAAGCAGGGGGATGCTCGTGCTCGCGGTGGGGCCGGTGAAGAACAGGTACGGCAGGACGACGACCGAAGCCCCGACCGCGAAGGAGATAAAACTGGAGATAGCTACCTTGATGGGGTTACCGAGTTCATTGGGATCAAGTCCGAGCTCCTCACGGGCGAGGGTTTCGAGCGCGATCTTCGGATCGGTCATGATCTGCGCAGCCACCATGCCCGCCTGCTCACGAGACAGGCCCTTGGCGCGGTAAATGAGTTCGAGCTCCTTCTGCTCCTCCTCGGGCTTGTCGCGCAGTTCACTCTCCTCCATGGCTATCTCGCGGCGGAAGAGGTCGCGCTGGCTGGCGACGCTCACGTATTCGCCCGCAGCCATCGAGAATGCGCCGGCGAGCAGGCCCGCGAGTCCGGCGAACAGGATGGTGCTGTTGTTGGGCGCCGCTCCCGCGAATCCCATGACGAGCGCGGTGTTTGAGACGAGACCATCGCTCACGCCGAAGACGGCGGCGCGCACCGCTCCGGAGCGGTCGACCCGATGCCAAGCCTCTCCGCCGGACCCCAAAGCGCGGCGAGGTCCCACCACAGCCTGCGACTGATCGGACCTCATCTGTCGGAAGGTCTCTGCATGGTCGCGCTCATCGGTTGACATGGTGGGCAGTGCATCGGGCTCATCGTCGTACATGCCCTCGGCGGCGGCCTCGGTCTGTTCGAGGGTCTCGAGGATGCCATCAATGCCAAGGGCACGTGCACGGCTGAGCAATTCGGCATCACCCGGATCAAGGCCACCTGTCGGCGACGGGGCATCGATGCCGTGCTCCGCGAGTTTGGCAGCCCAGTGCTCGGCGTGCTTGTCTTCGATGTCAGCGAGCTCGAGGAGCGCTTCGCGCCGGTCACCATCGACCGTGTCAGCGAGGGCTCGGTACAGCAGTGACGCATTCCGTTCAGCTGCGAGGTAGTCGAGGAATCGTCGCGGATCGCTCTTGGCCATGGCGCTCCTACCCTGAGCCCTCGGTATTGCCGGCGTCGGCTGCGGCCGGGTCGTGGAGTTGGTACTGCTCGATCGCCCCGGCGAGCTGGGCTCGGTCGAACTCACCGCGCTTGGCGAGCATCGTGAGCGCCTGAACGGTGATCGACTCTGCGTCGACGAGGAAATGCCGCCGCAGGGCACCGCGAGTGTCGGACATACCCCAGCCATCGGTGCCGAGCGAGGTGAAGTCCTCCGGGACCCACTCGCTGATCTGGTCCTGCACTGCACGCATCCAGTCGGAGACCGCGACCACCGGTCCGGGGCGGCCCAAGAGTCGCTGCGTGACGTAAGCGGTTCGCTGCTCACCCTCGGGGTGGAGAAGATTGTGACGGTCGACGGCGAGGCCGTCGCGGCGCAGCTCATTCCATGAGGTCACCGACCAGACATCGGACTGCACCCCCCAGTCATCACGCAGGAGTTCCTGTGCGCGAAGGGCCCAATTGACGCCCACCCCGCTCGCGAGCAATTGCACCGCGGTTCCCTCGCCCGAACCCTCGCTGATGAGGTGCATTCCGCGCAGGATTCCTTCAATGTCGGCCCCGTCCGGCTCGGCCGGCTGGACGTATGGCTCGTTGTAGATCGTGAGATAGTAGAAGACGTTTTCTGGGTCCTCGCCGTACATGCGGCGCAGACCGTCCTTGACGATGTGCCCGAGTTCGTACCCGTAGGCCGGGTCGTAGGCGACCACGCCCGGGTTCGTGGATGCGAGGAGGAGTGAGTGGCCGTCCTCGTGCTGCAGGCCCTCGCCATTGAGGGTGGTGCGGCCCGCCGTGGCGCCGAGGACGAAGCCTCGGGCCATCTGATCCATTGCGGCCCAGAACCCATCGCCGGTGCGCTGGAAACCGAACATGGAGTAGAAGATGTACACAGGAATCATCGGCTCGCCCTGCGTAGCGTAGGACGTTCCGACCGCGGTGAACGATGCCACCGATCCGGCCTCGTTGATACCCTCGTGCAGGATCTGTCCGGTGACCGACTCCTTGTAGGAGAGCATGAGTTCACGGTCGACGGAGATGTACTGCTGACCGTGCGGGGAGTAGATCATCGCGGTCGGGAAGAGTGAATCCATCCCGAAGGTTCGAGCTTCGTCGGGGATGATCGGGACGAATCGGTGTCCGATGTTCTTGTCCTTGAGGAGGTCCTTGAACATTCGTACAAACGCCATGGTGGTCGCGATGGGCTGCTTTCCGGAGCCCCGGCGAACGGCTTCGTAGGCCGAATCACCCGGCAGCTTCAGGGGGGTGTTCGTCACGCGGCGCGAGGGTACTGACCCGCCGAGTTTGCGCCGGGTCTCGAGCGCGTATTCCACGACCGGGTTGCTCGCCCCGGGGTGGTAGTACGGCGGGAGATACGGGTCCATCGCGGAGTCCGGGATCGGGATATGAAGCCGATCGCGGAACTCCTTGAGGTCCTCGAGGGTGAGCTTCTTCATCTGGTGGGTGGAGTTTCGACCCTCGAAGTGCGAGCCGAGGGTCCAGCCCTTGATGGTCTTCGCGAGAATGACCGTGGGTTGCCCCTTCACCTTGGACGCTGCCTCATAGGCGGCATACATCTTGCGATAGTCGTGCCCCCCGCGCTGCAGGTTCCAGACCTCGTCGTCGGTCCAGGTCTCGACAAGACGTGCCGTTCGTGGGTCGCGTCCGAAGAAGTGCTCCCGGACGAAGGCGCCGTCCTCCGACTTGTAGGTCTGGAAGTCTCCATCGGGGGTGGAGTTCATCAGATTGACGAGCGCGCCGTCGCGGTCAGCTGCGAGGAGTTGATCCCAGCGGCGACCCCAGACCACCTTGATGACGTTCCAGCCGGCGCCGCGAAACAGGCTCTCGAGCTCCTGGATGATCTTGCCGTTGCCGCGGACTGGGCCGTCGAGGCGCTGGAGGTTGCAGTTCACCACGAAGGTGAGATTGTCGAGTTCCTCGCGTGCTGCGAGCGTGAGTGCTCCCACGGCATCGACCTCGTCGGTCTCGCCATCGCCGAGATAGGCGTACACGGTCTGCTCGGAGGTGTCCTTGATCCCGCGGTTTGCGAGGTACTTGTTGAACCGGGCCTGGTAGATCGCATTGAGTGGGCCGATGCCCATGGACACGGTGGGAAACTGCCAGAACCACGGCATGAGCCGGGGGTGCGGGTAGGACGGAAGTCCGCCGCCGGGATGCGACACCTCTTGGCGAAAGCCATCGAGCTGGGTTTCGGTGAGCCGGCCCTCGAGGAAGGCGCGGGCATACATGCCGGGGGAGGCATGGCCCTGGGAGAACACCTGATCGCCGCCACCGGGGTGATCAGGCCCGCGGAAGAAGTGGTTGTAGCCCACTTCATACAGGGTTGCTGACGACGCATAGCTGGAGATGTGACCGCCGACAGCCACGCCGGGGCGCTGTGCCCGATGCACCATAATCGCCGCATTCCAGCGATTGATGCGGCGGATCTCACGCTCAGTCGCCTCATCCCCGGGGAACCATGGCTCGTTCTGGGGGGAGATGGTGTTGATGTAGTCGGTACTGCGAAGGCTCGGCACACCGACATTGCGCTCGGCGGCCCGCCGCAGCAGCGACAGCATGAGGTAGCGAGCGCGGTAGTTGCCTTGGGTATCGACGAGGTTGTCGAATGACTCGACCCATTCGGCTGTCTCGTCGGGATCGACATCGACGTACTGGGTTGGCAGCCCGCCTGCAATGAGCGGGTCACGGTCACGTCCGGGGGCCACTGGCTGAACCCTTCGGTAGGGCGGCCCTCGGGATCGCCGATTGGCCGGTGCGCGGAAACTGGGTTGGCTTCAGTCTTCCGCATGCCCCGTTGACCGTCGCAGAGCGGGGGGAGCCAAACCACATTCGCCAGAAGATTCCTGAACTATTCGGCCATGAGGCTTGCGCCGAAGCCATTCCTCCGGTGGACTACGCAGGTGGGTGCGAGATGGTCGCTCCCGATGAGGAATGGAGTTCGTGGTGACCGCCGCAGCGGACCAGGATGAGGCGCGCGCGCGTGCCCAGCGTCTGGGGCTTGTAGAAGGCTTGACCGTGCAGGAGATCGGCTGGGACGAGGATGTCGATGACGTCCTGCGCACCGGCGTCGAGGTGGTGATCGGTGCCGAACTCGTGGACGAGGACTACGACGATGTTGTCGACGTAGTCCTTATTTGGTGGCGCGACGACGATGGCGACCTCGTCGACGGACTCGTTGATGCAATCGGCCCGCTCGCAGATCACGGAGTGGTGTGGCTCATGACACCGAAACCGGGTCGCGACGGTCACATTGAGGCTGAGGACATTGCAGACGCGGCACCGACCGCTGGCCTGCAGCAGACGAGCACGATCAGTGCCGGCTCCAACTGGCAGGGCACCCGACTCGTCGCACCCCGCGCCAAGAGGTAGAGACCTGCGACTGCGGTTTCACGGCTGAGTTACTCCAGACGCGGCCAACGTAGACTTCCATCGGTTCGCGCGAGCGAACCTATCCCCAATTCCAAGGAGATCCCCCATGTCAGTAGAGGTCGGCCAGGCCGCACCCGAGTTCACGTTGTCCAACCAGTTCGGTGAGAAGGTGGCGCTTGCCGACTTCCGCGGCGAGAAGAATGTCGTGCTCATGTTCTAACCGTTCGCGTTAACCGGCACCTGCACCGGCGAGCTGTGCGCTATTCGCGACCAGTACGTTGATTTCGTCAATGACGACACCGTTGTGCTGAGCGTCTCGTGCGACAGCCCCTACACCCTCAAGGTGTTTGCCGAGCAGGAGAGCCTCACCCATTCGCTTCTCAGCGACTTCTGGCCACATGGCGAGGCCTCAAAGGCATATGGCGTGTTCCTCGACGACAAGGGCTTCTCGACGCGTGGCACCTTCATCATCGACAAGGAGGGCGTTGTTCGCTGGTCGGTCGTCAATGGCCCGGGCGAGGCGCGCGAGTCGGCTGACTACAAGGCAGCCCTCGCGGCGCTCTAGCCGATCGGTCCGACAGGGAGCCGGGTCTCGACGACGGCCCCGCCCGCTTTCTCGATCCGATACGCCGCCGGTCCCTCACTCGAGGGGCCGGCGGCGTTCGTATCGGCAATGACGGCAACGGGTTGGGTGCCCTCATAGAGAATCCCGACATGGTCGTCGGTCGCGTAAGAGAGGGGTAGGACTCCGTCGCCAACGAGTTGGTGGAGGAGCGGACGTCTCTGGGCCTCCGAGTCGTAGTGGACGCCGTTGCCGTACGGCAGTAGCGCGAGGCCATTCGTGACGGCTACGAGATCGGTCCCGAAGGAGTCAGTGGGCCCGCCGGTATGCCAGCAAATCGATCCGGCACTGACGCCGCCAAGGACGGCGCCGCGCTCCCAGGCGTCGGTCATCGCTAGGTCGACACCGTGGAGTCGCCACAGGGCGAGCAGGTTCGCGACGCTGCCGCCTCCCACCCAGATGACATCGGCGCGGCCGAGAGCCTCCTCGGGCCTTCGGTTCGGCTGGGTGAAGAGGGCGAGGTGATCGACGTCGCAGCCGGTGTCGCTCAGCGCCGAGTACATCGACGAGAGGTACTGGCTGCTGTCACCGCTAGCGGTCAAGACAAGGCACACTCGCGGCCGATCCTTGCCGCTGAGGCGCAGTGCCTCGAGGAAGATCGTCCCGGGTCGCATGACCCCCCAAAGGCCCGGGGTCGAGACGAATCCACCGCTGCTGGCGATGATTCTGCGGGTTGCCATCTCCTGCCTCCGATCGTGGTTAGGGGCGCAACCTCATCATGCGCTCGAGGGCTGCGAGACATCGGGGGACCTCGTCGACCGCGAACATTCCTTCAAGGACGAGCGTGGCCATGCCGTGGACCGCTGCCCACATCACCTCCTCGGAGCCCTCCCGAAGCTCGGCTGGCAGGGCGCCGGTGGCGACGAGATCGTCGAAGAGTTCCTCGATGAGCGGGTTCTTCTCTCGCTCCGGCGGGCGCGGGCAGTGCCCGGAGAACGCGATGCGAAACAGGTTTGGGTGGTTGACCGCGAAGGTGATGTAGGCGAGTCCGGCGGCGCTGGCGCGCTCCTGGGCCGACGCGGCCTCTCCGCGCGGGTAGCGGGCCATGGCGCTCGTCATCGAGACGTTCAACTGCGCGACGCCCTCAAGGGCAACAGCCGCGATGAGGGCGTCCTTATCGGCGAAGTGATGGTAGGCCGCGCTCGGGCTGACGCCGACCTCGTGCGCGACGCTACGCAGCGATAGATGCTCCATGCCAACAGCCTCGACCTGCGAGATCGCCTCGAGGATGAGGGCACCGCGCAGGTCGCCGTGGTGATACGGGCGATCCTTCGTCGGCGTTGACACAGACCCGGGCATGGCCTCAGTGTGTCAAAGAATTATCGACATGGTTACGCGGTGGCGGCACCACGGTCTGACGCGGCTCCTGCGTGCCGGGGAAACATGTATTCCGTGCGGGGAATTGTGGGCCGTGAGGGACTCGAACCCCCGACAATCCGCGTGTAAGGCGGGCACTCTAGCCAACTGAGTTAACGGCCCCGGCTGTGAAGGGTAGCGCGTGCCCGATGGGGTCCTATGACAGGATCGCTGCTCGGGACGCGTCGTCGCTAGCTGGATGGGAGATCGCCAAGCATGGGTGTGCTCCTCGCCCTCATTTCCAGCCTCACGTGGGGTGTCTCGGACTTCATGGGTGGTCTCGCCTCGCGCAAGGCCGGTCCGGTGCACGTCCTCAGCGTCTCCTACCCTGCCGGAGCCGTCGTGCTCACGGCTATTGCGATCCTCGTCTTTCCGGGCCAACTCTCGACCGAGGTCCTCATTTGGGGGGCGAGTGCGGGAGTCGTGGGAGCCGTCGCGATCGGACTCCTCTACGCCGCGCTCTCACGCGGCCCGATGGGCATCGTCTCGCCGGTCACTGCGGTCATGGCCGGTGCTGTTCCGGTGTTCGTTGGGGTGTCGCGTGGGGAGTCCCTTTCGGCCCTTGCCGTCGGCGGGATCCTCGTTGCGGGTGTTGCAGTTGTCCTCGTGAGCAGGGAGACGGGTGAGCAGGCGCGCATTCGGGCGTCGACGCTCGGGCTCGCACTGGGCAGTGGGGCCGCGATCGGCGTGTACCTCACCTTGATAGGTCTTGCGCCCGTCGACTCGGGGGTGTGGGCAGCTGTTATCGGGCGGTGGACCTCAACAGTCCTCCTCGTCGTCGTGCTCATCTTCTTCGCGCGGCCCTTTGTTCGCAGCGGGTTCCCCTGGCTGCTCGTCCTCGCCTCGGGTGTGATCGATGCCTGCGCAAACGGGGTGTTCCAGCTCGCCTCCCAGCGGGGCATGCTGTCGATCGTCGCGGTCGTGGGATCCCTCTACCCGGTGGCGACCGTCACCCTCGCCTGGGTGCTGCTCAAGGAGCGGCTCAATGCGATCCAGTTGATCGGCGTCGCACTGGCGCTCATCGCCGCAGCCACACTGTCGCTCACCTCCTGAGCCGCGTGAAGCGGGCGACGGGGCGTACCCTCGCGGGCATGGCAGACCTGCGCGTTCGCGATCTCGTCGGTGCCCTCGACACGGCATACCCGCCTCGCCTCGCCGCAGACTGGGATGCGATCGGTCTCACATGCGGTGACCCTGACGACTCGGTCGAGCGGGTGCTGTTCGCGGTCGATCCGGTGATGTCGGTGGTCGACGAGGCGATTGACTCCGGCGCCCAACTCATCGTGAGCCACCATCCGCTGTTCCTGCGCGGGGTGCACTCCGTCGCTGCGACCGATGCAAAGGGGCGTCTCGTCCACCGACTTGTCTCCAATGGCATCGCACTGTTCTCAGCCCACACGAACGCCGATCACGCGAATCCCGGAGTGTCCGATGCCCTTGCTGGGGCGCTCGGCTTGGTGGTGCTGCGTCCCCTTGCACCGCAGAAGGATGAGGATTCTGGGGTGGGCACCGGACGTCTGTGCGAACTCGTCGAGCCGGTCACCCTTGAGCAGTTCGCTGAGCAGGTGGCGGCATCGCTGCCTGCTACCCGCCACGGTGTGCGAGTCGCAGGCGACCCCCAGCGGACCATCCGAACGGTCGCGGTATGCGGGGGAGCGGGGGATGCCTTCCTGTGCGAGGCGGCCGGCGCCGACGCCTACGTCACATCCGATCTTCGCCACCATCGTGCCCAGGACCACCTCGCCGACAGTGCCTGCGCCCTCATCGACGTCGCCCACTGGGCGAGTGAGTGGCCATGGCTGGAGCAGGCAGCGACGGCATTGCGTTCCGGCGCGGCCTTGCGCGGCGGTACCGTAGCCACGAAGGTTTCAACGCACCCCACCGATCCGTGGACCGCCCACCTAGGGAGCACCAACTGAACGCCGAAGCCTCTGCCCAGCACCGCCTCCTCGACCTCCAGGCGAAGGACACCCGTCTGGCCCAGATCGCGCACCGGGTCAAGACCCTGCCCGAGGCGGTCGAACTCGCTGAGATCGAGACTCGCTTCGCGCGTGCACGTGATGAGGGGGTTGCCGCCGAGGTCATCGCGGCGGACCTCACCCGCGACCAAACACGGGCCGAGACCGATGTTGAGCAGGTGCGTGAACGAGCGAAGCACGACCGCCAGCTCATGGACTCTGGCGCGGTGAATGACTCAAAGCAGCTCACGAACCTCCAGCATGAGCTCGATTCCCTTGCCCGCCGTCAGGCCGAGCTCGAGGAGGTCGAGCTTGAGATTATGGAGCGGGTCGAGGGGGCGGCCGCAGCGGTGCGCCAGCTCCACGCCCAGCGCGACAGCCTCGCTGCGGAGCGTGATGCCAAGGCCGACACCGTGCAGGCGCTCATCGCCGATCTCGATGATGAGCGATCGATCGTGACAGGGGAACGCGCGGTGATCGCTGCTGAGATTCCTGAGGATCTCCTTGCCCTGTACGAACGGATTCGCGCCGATCAGGCCGGGGTCGGTGCCGCGCACCTGCAACGCGGACGCTGTGGTGGTTGCCGGCTCGAATTGCCCCCGAGTGAGATCGAGCAATTGCGCAAGGCGCCCGCGAACGAGGTCATTCGATGCGAGGAGTGCCGTCGCATCCTCGTCCGCACCGCCGAATCCGGTCTGTAGCCCTCCGATGACCCGAACCCTCATCGTCGAAGCTGATGGCGGCTCGCGGGGCAATCCCGGCCCGGCCGCGTTCGGTGCAGTCGTCCGTGATGCCGTGACCGGCAGGATCCTCACGGAGGTTGCCCGCTACATCGGAACGGCAACGAATAACGTGGCCGAGTATCGCGGGGCCATCGCCGGTCTCGAGCAAGCACGTGAGCTCGACCCCGCTGCTGTTATCGAAGTGCGCCTTGACTCCAAGCTCGTGGTCGAGCAGATGTCTGGGCGCTGGAAGATCAAGCATCCGGACATGCGCGACCTAGCCCTCGAGGCGCGCAAGGTGCTGCCTGCGGGTCAGGTGAGCTACCGCTGGGTTCCGCGGGCTGCGAACGGGCTCGCTGATGCCCTCGTCAACGAGGTCCTCGACCTCGCGCTTGCGGGTGGGCAGGCCGAGATCCTGCGCACCGCCTCGCTGCTGCCAGATGACCTTGATGGGCAGGACGTTGTCGGGTCGGCTGAGGAGGCGCACGCCCGCGCGCTCGTGGACACTGCCCCGCGCCCCGCCAACCAGCTCGTCGGATGGGCAGATCTCGGGGCGCCGACGGTGACCGTCATGGCCAGGCACGGTGCGACGGCCTACAGCGTCGACAAGCGGTTCAGTGGTCGAGGGGGTGTCGATGTGCCGCTTGCGCCGATCGGCCGCGCCCAAGCTGAAGCGCTCGCGCAGGAACTGCTCGCGCGAGGGGGAGCCGACCTCATCGTGACCTCCCCGCTACTGCGAACGCGCCAGACTGCTGAAATCGTCGCCGGAGTCATCGATGCCCCGATTCACGTCGAGGCAGACTTCGAGGAGTGTTCATTCGGCGAATGGGATGGGCTGAGCTTCACTGAGGTCCAGTCCAGGTGGCCGGACCAGGTCAACGAGTGGCTTGCGTCAACCGACATTGCGCCACCGGGTGGTGAGTCGTTCGCCGATGTTCGCACGCGGGTCGACCGAGGCAGGAGGCGGTTGATCGAGCAATTCAGCGGCCAGCGAATTGTGGTCGTGGCACACGTCACACCGATCAAGATCATGGTCGGCCTTGCTGTCGATGCTCCGCTCACCAGCCTGTTCAGGATGGAGTTGTCGCCGTGCTCAATCACGACACTGGCCTGGTTCGCTGACGGAAATGCGTCGATGTTCGGCTTCTCGGAGTCGTCGCACCTTCGCGAGGTTCAGACTCCGCACGGGACCTGATCCGATCACACGTCGCGCACGATGATGTCGACGATCGACGGGGTTCCTTGACTCTTGGGCGGCTGAAGTTCGGACTGGTAGCCAAGGGCTTCGAGGACTGCGATGAGGTCCTTGACGGTCTTCGGCTTTGCGTCTGCTTGCGCGAGGCTCCGCACGATTCGTCCCTTCGTCGCCTTGTTGTGGTGGCTGACGATCGACCGCTTGCCGGCCTGCTCGTGGAGCACGCGGCCGACGAGGCTTCGGCTGGCGATCCCTGGTGGGATGGGGCCAAGGGCCACGTAGGCACCGGACCGAAGGTCGAAGATAACCCCCTGATGCTGCTCAAGCTCGGCGCTCACCTGGTCGCGCCAGACCGTTGCCATCGCACCGAGTGCAGGCAGCGAGGTGTCGCCGCTCAACCGGTAGGCCGGGATGAGGTCGTCGGGTCGGACGAGACCGAACAGGGCCGACGAGATCGCGACGAGCCGGTTCAGCCGGCGACGCTCGGCGGCGCGCAGGCTCCCAGCATCGAGGGCCTCGAAGAGGACCCCGGTGTAGACATCGATCGCCCGACCGGCCGGGGCGCGCTTGAGCCCGGTATTTGCCTGAACGTGAGCAGCCTGGGTCGGGCCGAGGGCGAGTGCGGTGGCCGCCGCCGCCGGGTCGGATGAGCAAAGGCTGATCAGGGCACCGAGCACTGCGCGGCGCGTCTTGGTGAGTCCGGTGAAGGACAGTCCCGCGAGGTCGAGCGACGCCCCTGAAGCCGGCGGAGTCTTGCCTTCACTGGGCGGAAGCAGGATGAACACGCCCGTGACGGTAGCGGAGGGTCGGATCTGCAATGCTCAGTGCATGAAGAGCAGCCGCCAGCGTGTGCCGGGTATTGTCGTTGGACTCGCCGGTTTGGCGTGCGTAGCCTTCGTTGGCGGATGCGCTGGCGGTAGTACCGGGGCCCCTGATTCGGTGGGGGGCCATGCTTCGGAGACGGGCCATGCTTCGGAGACGGACCATGCTTCTGAGGCGGACCATGGTTCTGGCGGATCAGCATGCGAGGAGGCCGCGGTCGGTGACACCTTGGGCCACATCGTCGGTGAGGCGCAGATGGTGGTTGCGTCGATCGACAGCCTCGGGTGCAGTGGTGCTTGGGCATCGGTCTCAGCGACAGTCGCCGGGAGGGACGAGGGCAGCCAACCCTTTGCCGAGGTGTTCCTACTCCAGCGCGACGGCGACATCTGGGTGCTCAAAGCCCGCGAGACGGCATGCGGCACGTTCTCACCCGGTGGTCCGAGGCCGACTGATGCAGAAGTGCCGGCTGAACTGTGGGAGGGCGCGTGTCTAACGAACTGAAGGGCTTTCGGGGAAAGCGCCCGCTCAAACCCATCCTCGTGGTCGTGTTCATCGTGGCGATCCAGATCGCGCTTCCCAGCCAGGTTACGCCCGGTCCAGCCTGGCTCATCGTCGTCGTTGAGCTCGCGGGGATTCCGATCGTCTTCGTCTCGCGAACCCTCGGCATGGTGACCAGGAAGAGTTTTCGGTACGTGATGGACGTCTACTTCTTCCTTCTCATCTGCGCGGGTGCCACGAACGCCGTTCTCCTGCTGGTCGCGGCTCTCGAGGATGCGAGCAACTCGGGCATGGCGCTGCTCTTCGCGGGCTTCGGAGTCCTCGCGATCAACGTGCTCACCTTCGGCCTCATCTACTGGTGGATCGATGGCGGCGGCCCGTTGATGCGGATGCAGGGGATCGTTACCCGGTGGGATTTCCAGTTCCCGCAGCAGCAGGCTCCGGAGGTGCCGTGGCAGCCGATGCTCTTCGACTACCTCTACGTCGCCTACACGAACATCTTGGCATTCAGCCCGACCGATGCCATGCCATTGACCCACCGGGTGAAACTCCTGTTCACCGTCCAGTCGGCGATCTCGCTCCTCACGGTCGTCGTGACCGTCGGACACGCGATCAACGTCCTGTCGAACTGAGTCACACCGGCGAGGCCGCATCGAGGGTGATGATGAAGCGCAGTCCGCCCAAGGGGCTGTCGAGCAAGTCGATACGACCTCCGTGCGCATCAACGACTGCGCGCATAATGCTCATGCCCAGCCCGAAGCCGCCACTGTTCGTCGAGCGCGATGGGTCAAGGCGGGTGAAGCGCTGGAGGGCAACCGCGCGCTGCTCGGGGGCAATGCCCGGGCCTGCATCGTCGACGGTGAGCGTGGTCTGGCCGTCACGCTGGCGCAGGGTGACACTGATGGGCGACCCGGCGGGCGTGTGCCGGGTGCAGTTTTGCACGAGATTCGCGGTGAGTTGACGCCAGGCATCCTCGAGCCCGATGAGTTCTGCGGGCTCAATGTCGAGTTCGACGGTTCGATCCGGGTTGAGTGCGGCGAGGTCATCGAAACTCTCCCGGACAACGCTTGCGAGGTCGAAGGCGGCGAAGTTCGCGGCCGATACGGCGTCCATCCGTTCGAGGAGGAGCAACTGGGTCACGAGCCGCTCGAGCCGCCGGCTTTCGCTTTCGATGCGATCAAGGGCCCGAGTCGACAGATCGGATGATTCCCCGCCGTCGCGCTGGAGCAGTTCGACGTAGCCGCGGATCACGGTGAGCGGGGTGCGGATCTCATGGGATGCGTCAGACACAAACGTACGAAGACGTTCCTCGGATGCCTCGACCGTGGCGATGGACGCGGTGAGCGACCCGATCATGAGGTTGAGGGATTCTGAGAGCTCGCCGAGCTCGGTTCCGGGTCGTGCGGTTGGAACACGTCGCTGGGTATCGCCGAGTGAGATTGCTTGGGCGGCATCGACCATGGCGTCGACCGGCCGGAAGAATCGCCGCACAATGGCCCAGGCGGCGATGGCGCCGAGTAGCGTCACGGCGAGGACGCTGCTGATGATTGCCAGGGCGAGGCGGGTGAGGTTCTTCTCGGCATCCCCGAGTGGTGCCGCCGCGATGATGGACGCGCGACCGAGAGGCTGGCGAACGCTGACACGGTAGGAGGGACTTCCCTCAACTGAGATGGGTGAAACCCTCGCCGCGAGGAGAGTTTCAGCCGACAACTGCGGAAAGGGCAGCGGATCCGAGCCGAGGCCTGCTTGGCGCAGGACCGTGACGATCCCGTTTCGGTCGATTCGCGCGAGCGCGACCGGACTGTAGACGTCGTCCGGGACGGGGCGCGGGTTGGTTGCCAGACTCCTCACCCGCGCATCGGTGATGGCACTCGTGAGGGTGGTGTCGATCGTGTCGTATTGCAGTCGCGATGACGTGACATATGTGAGCGCGCCGAGGGCGGAGGTCGAGACGAGGATGAGAATGGCCGTGAGGAGCGTGACCCGCGCGCGAAGTGTCATGTCGCGCGACTGCTGCCGATGAGTTGGTATCCGACGCCGCGGACCGTACGGATGCTGAGTTCCGGACCGAGCTTCTTGCGCAGGTAGGAGATGTAGGTCTCGACCACGGTCGTCTCGAGCCCATCGTCGATACCCCACACTCGGCGCAGCAGTTGGGCCTTTGAGAGCACGCGGCCTGCATCCTCCATGAGCACTTGGAGGAGACGGAACTCAGTAGCGGAGAGCTCGACGATCTCGTCGTTGCAGGTGACGGCGTGTTGGTCGGCATCGAGGCTGATTGCGCCAATGCGCAAGGTGGCCTGCGGCTCGGCGCCCTGGGCCCTGCGGAGTACGGCCTTGACTCGCAGGGTGAGTTCCTCAATGCCGAAGGGCTTTTTCACGAAGTCGTCAGCGCCGAGTTCGAAGCCGGTCTTCGTGTCGTCGCGATCCTGGCGCGCGGTGAGGATGATGACAGGAGTCTGGTCGCCAGCCTCACGCATTCTCGTAAGAACCTCGAATCCGTCGACGTTCGGCATGTTGATATCGAGGACGACGAGGTCGACGGGTGCCTCGCGCAAAAGCCTGAGCGCCGCCATTCCGTGCGAGGCGGAAGAGGTGCGGTAGCCAGCGAGTCGCAGGGCGTCGCAGATGAGGTCATTCACCGCGGGCTCGTCATCGACGACAAGGATCGTGCTGCTCACCGGGCCTCCGTCTCATTGATTCGACAACTGTAGGGCGACCGCGCCCATATGAGCTGCGGCCGCCCTACAGTCGGGGCGAGTAACTACGCGCCGCGGGAGCCTTGGTTACGCGCCGCGGTGGACATGGTCGCGGGTCGGGCGGGCAGCCTGGATCGCGTCGGCCTGCGACTGAGTTATGGTGCCCGCAGAGACGAGCGATGCGAGCACCGCTTCGGGCTTTTTGACAACGGAGACCATCGCGGTCTTCACCGTTGTCTTCACCTGCTGGGCTAGTTCGCGGGTGATAACCCCCGAGCGGACGAGGGTCCGCATGCCCTCACGACCGTCTGCGGCAGCGATGGCGTCCGACTGTGCCTGGGTCAGGGTGCCAGCGGAGACGAGCCCACGCAGTGCGGAGGGTTCGACACTCTCACGGGCTGCCTTGTTGGCGTCGTGCGCGGCAACCATCGCGGCCTTGACCGCGGTGGCCTGAGTTTGGCTGAGGGTGCCTGCTGTGACGAGTGAGCTGAGTGACGACTTGCCTGCACCTGGGGTGGTCTCGGCTGCCGAGGCAGCTCCGGCGGTGCCGGCGACGCCGATGACGGCGAGGGCAAGGGCTCCGGTTGCGAGGGCGGCGCGGGTGGCGAGGGATCTGCTGACGTTCATGAGTGCTCCTTCGATGGTGAGCCCCCGGCGGGTGCTCGGTTCAGTAGGTCAACCATCCAGCCCGTTTATTTGAGGAGGCTGGGACAACCGTGTGTGTTTCCTGTGAGTCTGGGCGCGTACGCTTCACTCGGACGAGTCGGCCGGGTGATCGCGGTGCGAGCAATCGCATCGAGGAAAGTCCGGACTTCACAGGGCAAGGTGGTGGGTAACGCCCACCCGGGGTGACCCGCGGGACAGTGCCACAGAAAACAGACCGCCAGGAGCGATTCTGGTAAGGGTGAAACGGTGGTGTAAGAGACCACCAGCGCCGCAGGTGACTGCGGCGGCTCGGTAAACCCCACCTGAAGCAAGGTCAAGAGGACCGGGAAACCGGTCTGCGCAGGCGAGCGGCCCGCTCGATGCCTGCGGGTAGACCGCACCAGGCCGCTGGCAACAGCGGTCGCAGATGGATGATCGCCGGCCAGCCTCGGCTGGTCACAGAATCCGGCTTACAGGCCGGCTCGTCCCTTCCATCCCGCAATTGAATGTGCAAAGTGTGGTGCTAGTACCCCACTTTGCGCCGCCGGAGCGGAATTGGTTGTGGGGTGCACCTGAACGTGTCTATGGTGAGAACAGGCCCATTGCGGGGCACATCGTTGGAGTGGAGCTGACATGACGTTCAAGGAAGCAGTCGCGAGTGGCTGGGCAAACAAGACGGAGTTCTCCGGGCGGTCGCGACGTTCAGCATTCTGGTTCTGGTACCTCTTCCAGGGCTTGGTCATCACGGCGTTCGTGCTCGTGGCGATGGGGGTCTTTGCCGGTGCTGCCGCCCTACGCAGCTCGAATGAGACGCTCGGGACCATCGTGATGGTGGTCGGGATTATCCTCGCCATCGCCATGGGGATCGTTGGGATCATCCTCGTGATCGGCACCATCGCTGCCGCCGTCCGTCGGCTCCATGACCGTGGTCAGTCGGGCCTCTTTCTTCTCCTGTACTTGGTGCCGTTCGGCAATATCGTCGTTCTGGTCTTCCTCCTCCTGCCGGGCATGCCAACTGACAACCAGTACGGCCCCGTCACCGCGTAGCGCCCGGTGTTGAGCGGACCCTGCGTTGGGGCGTCAAGAGTCTGAGGATGGAATGGGATCTTGACCTTCCTCTGAACTAGACGGGCGCCCGTTCACGGCGCTCAATGGAGGTCCGGCCTACGCATTCAGCCGGGCGATCTCATTCGTCGTGAGTTGCGAGGGGCAGGCGGAGGTCACGGACGCGGGCGGTGGTCGCGTTCACGGAATGGACGTACCTAGTCCTGGCGTCAACACCCATTTCGGCCGTCATCCGAAACACCACTGGCTGCTCTCAACGCCTGACGCATCGTGGGATCACGCGCACCGGCCGCATTCTTCACGGATGACGGCGAGGCGATGATCGTCGCGTCCACGACTCTGCCCCCGCGATCACGCAATCAAACGAGAACATCAGCGATTCCGAAGCCGAGGTTTCGGCCAGACGCACCCCGAATCCCGACGAGTCCCTCGCCTGCGCCCAACTCATCGGGTTTCGGGGTGCACATGACTCAGGTGAGACCCAAGGGGATGACCAGGGCTAGGACGGCAGCGCTTCCCTTGGTGCTGTACGCCTCGAGCAGATCGTTCATTGCGAGGGCCTCGTGAGCGCAATGTGAGTCGCCCACGCCTATGTGCGCGATCCGCTGGGTGAGCGATGTGCGGTCATAGCTCGGAATACTCATGGCTGCGTTTACAGGCTCTAAAAGCGGTGTGTCACACAGGTGCTCTACGGTGAGGGCTGCAGTCAGGGTTCAACGGTGGGGGTACGCGATGGCTCGACCACGGGTGAGTCGCACTAGGCGACATCAACGGCACCGCGAGCGGGTGATGCGCGCGCACAACGGCGTGTGCCACCTCTGCGGTGCGGATGCGGCCGATGCGATTGACCATATCGTGCCGGTTTCCTGGGGTGGATCGGATGATCCGTCGAACCTGGCCCCCGCGCACACGTCGTGCAACACAGCCAAGAGCGATGCCGCGCCTCCGCAGTGGACCCACTCACGGCCGGCGATGTGGTTGCCCGGATACGGACCTCGCGCACCGAGTAGTGCCGCCAGCCGCGGAGCTTCGGGTCGACTCGGATGCTGGAGCATCGGTGGCGCGATTCTGGTCGCATTGTTGGTGGGCGGTCTGGTTGGTTCATTGGTGGCCACTGAATGGGTTGTGCTGGCGGTCACCGCAGCTGTGGCCTGGGCACTGATCAGTTGGCTGCAGAAGCGGTCGAAGGCAGCGAAGTCGGGGACCTCGGTGGGCTCGGTGGGTCCACCAAGTCTGCCCATGCAAGACGAACCGCTGGCATTGACGATGCCCGATGGCAGGCAGATTCGTAACGCCCGCGGAACAGCATCGATGGGCGGCATGGCCGCGGATGTGCCGC
>CAMCSO010000013.1 GCA_945877545.1 Bifidobacterium breve
GTCGAGGAGTATTGCTTGACGATCGCTTTCGCTGCCGCCGTGTTATTTGCAGCGGGCTCTTGCGCGCTCGCGGCGGGCGCGAGCGCCGTCGCGAGGACGACAGAAGCGGAGGCCGTGATGGCGACCGCGAACAATGACTTGCGCATGGATCTCTCTTCCAGTCAGCGGGTACTCGGACCCGGTTGCCACCAAAGTACATGAACGTCCCTGTAAATGGAAGGGAAACTCAAAGCAATCTCGAGAAGAAATTCGGTAACTCGTCCGATCCATGAGGGACCGCCCCCAGAAACAGAAGATCGTCTCCTGATACTCCGGCGGTTCTGGGTCCCCCACATGAGTAAACCATCGCCGAACCAGGTGGTCCAACGGTGGATCCTGCGCTACTTCACGCCCCACAGGGCCTTGAACTGCGCCTCGAAGTCGGCAACGGCAATGTAGTTGCCATCCGCATCTACTGCCGCGGTTGCCGCCGATTCCGCCGTGAGCAATTGGGTCGGCAACGCTGCAACGACCGGCTCCTCGCCGACGATGATGCGCGCGAACTGATCGATGACCCGCCACGCCGCAAGTGGGATCGGATAACCGGTGAATGCCGCCTCCGTGCCCGCCTGGATCGCCGCCAAATTCGCCGGGGTTGCCCCCATCCCGATGATCTTCAGCGCGGCATCAGGCATTGCTGCCATGGTGATGGCCTCCTGCGCGTCAGCTGACAGGAATCCGGGGGCATAACTCAGCCAAGTGGCTGTCGGATTGAGTTGCAGTGCCAGCGTCGCAACATCGAGTGGAAGCATCGTCGGATCAAGCGGATCGAGGAAGTTCTCGTTCGTCGAGCATGGTTCGCAGTAGTCCATCATCGCGGCCTGCAAGCCCTGATCAAACTGGGTCGGGGCGGGGGTCCCAAGCGCGATCATCTCAATGACCGCATCCTCATTGGCGTTGTTCGTCTGCACGAACGCGGCGATGAGCCGGCCCCAGCCATCGACCTCGGTTCGGCCGGCGATCGAGGTGTCCTTGAGTGCATCAAGGGGGTCAACCATGCATTCGGTGCACACGACCGGGATCCCGGCAGTGGTCGCGGCCGCTAGGCCATCGGTGAGGTAGTCGACGTATGCGCCATCGATGTGGATACCGGCGGGCTTCTTGGCAAGTGCCTCGTCGAACGCCGCGACTGCCCCATCAGCGGTCTCGGCTCCCTCAACGACCTCGACGGTCCACCCGAGCGCGGTCGCCGCAGCGGAAAGCGAATCGTTGAAGAGTTTAGACCCATCGGAACCATCGGAGAGGCTCACGATCAAGGCTCCCTCTGCGGGCGCTGCTGTCAACGGAGTGTCGATACCTATGCTCGTCGGCACGGCAGTGGCTGTTGCGACAATCTCCGCGGCCGTACCGCCGCCCGGCGCCCCGTCGACGCCGGCCACCTCTTTGCCGAAGTTCGGGTCGTCTGCCGGCATGGCGCACGAGGCAAGAAGCAGGGACGCGGATGCGGCGAGTACGAGTGCGAGCAATGGCTTGCGCATGGATCTCTCTTCCGGAACGGGAGCCTCGACGGGTCAGTGATGTGCGCTTACGATACATGCACGTCCTACCAAAATGGGCCGGTCCCGCCGAAGAGCAATTCCAACCGCCGAAGACGTAGCCATCTGCGCGCCTCGCTGGCTTCGGTAGACTTTGTTTTGACGCGGTAGCGAAACACTGACTGACTCCGTTACCGCCTGTTGTCCACGAGTATGCGTCCAACACGACCTCGACCACACGGAGCCTCATGTCCGGCGATCTCGCCCTCAGCA
The DNA here is from genome assembly GCA_945877545.1 of Bifidobacterium breve. GTDB lineage: Bacteria > Actinomycetota > Actinomycetes > S36-B12 > S36-B12 > WLND01. The sequence goes on from CAMCSO010000013.1 coordinate 1,788, forward strand.
GCCTCGATCCCTCGGAACTCACCGAACTTCGAACCACGGTTCGGGCAGCGGTGAGCGAGTCTGGCTACCCCGCCCGCGCCCGGGAACTTGAGGCTCAGTCACAGTCCCCCGGTCTTGATTCCGAACTCTGGAGACTCCTCGCCGACGACATCGGCATTGCCGGGGTGGGTCTTCCCGAATCGGCAGGCGGGCTCGGCGGTCTCGCTGAGATCCTCGCCGTCGCCGAGGAACTTGGCGCCACCCTCGCGCCGGTTCCATTCCTCGTCAGCACAGTGCTCGCCGGCCAGATCCTGGCCGTATGCGGCGACCCTGCTCGTCCTTACCTCGAACGGATCGCGGCGGGTGAGATTGCGACGGCCGCAATCACCGACAGCGCCGGCCGGGTCAGCGAACCCGAATGCGTCGCCGATGGGACCGCACTCAGCGGAACGGTCCGCTTCGTGGCATACGGGGCCTCGGCGAGCTTCATCGTCGTCTCAGCGATCACCGCAGACGGCACTGAGCTGTTCGTAGTCGAGTCCGCCGACGCGAGCGCCACACAACTCGACTCGCTCGACTTCACGCGCCCCTCCGCCACCGTGTCATTCGTATCCGCAACCGCTGTGCGCCTTACCTTCGACGGATCAGGTGCCGAAGCCTTGCGCCACGGGCTTGACGTAGCACTTCTTGCAACCGCTGCCGACCAGCTCGGCGGCGCACAGCGCTGCTTCGACATGACCTTGGAGTACATCAAGTTTCGCCGTCAGTTCAATCGGGAGATCGGCAGTTTTCAGGCCATCAAGCACCGGATGGCCGATGCCCTCATGCTTGTTGAGATGGCACGATCCGGTCTGGATCGAGTCACTTGGACGCCCAGTGAGCAGTTCTCCGTTGATGCTGCCGTCAACAAGGCCTGGTGCTCAGATGCCTACAACGCCGTTGTCGCCGAAACGGTGCAACTCCATGGTGGAGTCGGCTTCACGTGGGAGCACGATGCCCACCTCTACTTCAGGCGGGCACGATTCGATGCGGCTTTCCTCGGCGATGCATCCTTCCATCGGGGACGCATCGCGGCCCTGCTCGACTGGTAGTCAAACCCAAGAAACTAGCTCCGACTCAGCTTCGGCTCAACTGCGAGAATGGAGCGCGATCTGCCCGCTGCTCCTGCGGCAGCCCTAGCACTCGCTCCGCGATGATGTTGCGCTGGACCTCATCGGTGCCTCCCGCGAGGCGGTAGCCAGGCGCGCCCAGCACATGCTCGGACCACGCGAACTGCCCCCACTCCCCTGTGTCGGCGACCAACGCCGACCCGAGAAGCTCACTCGCAACATTGCCGATGCGCACAAGGTTGTCGGATGCGAGAAGCTTGCCAAGTGAACCGGCAGGACCGGGCTTGTCGCCTGCAGCGTTCGCCCGCGCAACCTTCGCCACCATCGCAGCATGCAGTTGCGTGCGCACATAGACGTCAGCGATCCGCTGCCGGATGACGGGGTCGGAGCTCACCCCCAGGGAGCGGGCAAGGCCCACGAGATCATCAACGGTGCCGCCCTTGCGCCGGTGGCCCGAGCCTGATGAGGACCGTTCGAAGCCGAGGGTTGCGGTCGCGACCCTCCATCCGTCGTTCACCTCGCCGATGCGCAACGCGTCTTCGACCCGCACTCCGTCGAAGAACACCTCGTTGAACGATGATGGCCCACTCATCTGGCGAATGGGTCGGATATCAATGCCCGGGGTATCCATCCGAACGAGGAAGGCGGTGATCCCCGCCTGCTTCACGACGTCGGGATCAGTGCGGGCCAGGAGGAATCCGTACTCGGACACCTGCGCATTCGAGGTCCAGATCTTCTGACCGTCGAGAACCCATGCATCACCATCGCGAACCGCCCTCATGGAGAGCCCCGCGAGATCCGACCCCGCCCCCGGCTCGCTGAACAGTTGGCAGCAGAGCCAGTCAGTGCGAAGGAATGCGCGCGCATAGAGTTCGCGCTGCTCGGGCGTGCCAAACACGCTGACAGCAGCGCCGATGAGCCCAGTCGTAACGCTGATGATCTCGGAGGACGGCGGGATGTCGAAGGCCCGCTCCTCATCGGCGAAGGCAACGGCGTAGACGCTCGGCAGCCCCCTGCCACCGACCTCGACCGGCAAGGTCAGCGCGCCATAGCCCGCATCGAACCGCTGCTTGCGGTATTCGCGCACCCGGTCGAGATGGGCGCGTTCATCCTCCTCGCTCATCACCCGGAAGATCTGCAGATCTGGGTCTCCCTCGCCCCAGACCCGGACCTCATCTGCGCGTGGCTTCGCCAAGGTTGCAAGCCAGGCCCGCACCTCCCCCCGAAAGTTCTCGAGGTGGGCCGGATCAAGATCGGTCATGATGATGCTCCTTCGGCGACGAGGACGGTGCACGCGCTGATGCCGGGGGCTCCGTAAACGTGGGTGAAACCGATGCGCAGATGGCCCGGGACCTGCTGGCCGAGCGCTCGTCCCTGCAATTGGGTCATGACCTCGTGAACCTGACGAAGGCCCGAGGCTCCGACCGGCTCCCCATTCGCGATACAGCCACCATCGGTATTGACCGGCAACCGACCACCGGCGAGGTAGTCGCCGGTGAGGTAGCCGGCGCCCTGATCCCCCGGAGCGCAAAGGCCCGTCTCGCCAAGGTGCATGATCTCGGCGCCGCTCTCCGTATCTTGTACCTGGGCAATCTGGACATCTTGGGGCCGCACGCCTGCTGCCCGGAACGCCGCCGCAGCCGCGTCAACAGATGGGCTCGTTCGAACCCCGGGTGACAACCACGGTGAGAAGACCTCAAAGGAGCCCGGACGTCGACCCCGCAGTTCGACGGCCGCAAGGCGGATCGGCTTATCGCACAGGTCGAAGGCACGCGGACCCCGCGCCAAGATGAGCGCGACGCCACCAGCATCAGGCGAGCAGAACATGAGTCGGGTCAGCGGATCGTTCACCATGTCGGAGTCGAGGACCTCGTCCACGGTCACCGGAGTCCGTCGCCAAGCGAGCGGGTGCGAGGCCGCATAGTCGAACGCCTTGGCTGAGACGTGACCGAGGATTCTCGGATCGATGTCGTGCTCGTGCAGGTACCGCTGAATCTTGAGGGCGAAGTAGGAGGTCGTCACCATCATTCCGGTGGCGCCGTACCAGTCGCCAATGCCGTAGCGCGCTGGCGAAGCGCTGAAGGCACCGCGTGCGTGGTTGTCGTATCCGACCACACAAGCGATCTCGCGCTGCTCAGCGATGAGCCCGTTGCGAGCCGTCCCCAGTGCTACCGCACCGGTGGCACAGCCGTTCTTCACCGTGACGAACGGGATCCCGGTAAGGCCCATCCGCGCGACGAGATTATCGGGCTTCGTTTCGCCGTTCGTGCCTCCGGCAGCGAACTCGACATCGCCCCAGGACAGGCCGCAGTCAGCCAACGCGCCTCGAACAGCCTGCTCAGCAAGGTCCTGATCCTCACCATCGAATCGACCGAACGCCGTTCTCGAGCAGCCGACGAGGTAGACGTCATTCACTCCACCGGTCATTCGGCCACCTCGAATCCATAGGTGAAGACCGTCTCGCCGTCGTCGGTCCATGCCTTGGCCAGCGCGAGCCGGACCGACTCGCCGATCATCCAGTCGGTCTTGCCGAGCAGCCAACCCTCGACGATCACTGGCCCAAGGTCGATGTAACCGACACTGAATGGCGCAAATTCGTCAGTGCGGAATGGCGGCTTCGGGGCAAGGCGCTGAGTTGTCCACGACCACACCACTCCCGCAGTGGGCAGCGGAACCGGGGCGACCTCAATGCCGGCGCACATTGGGCAGGTGCCCTGAGCCGGGAACACGTGCGCCGCGCACGCGGCACATGCCGACCCCTGCAGCACAACAGGATCAAGGGAGGAGAAAAGGCTCGGATCGACAACGCTGAGGCCCATTGTTGCGACTACTCCGAAAGCCGAACGAGGGCCTTGCCCACGTTCGCACCCGCAAGAAGCCCAGCAAGGCCGGCTCCTGCATTAGCGATGCCCTCGACGATCGTTGATCGATCGACGAGTTCACCGCTCGCGAGCCAGTCGATAACGCGGCGCTCGAACTCTGGCCGGAGGTCCTCATAGTCACGAACGATGAAGCCCTGGATCGTGACGCGCCGCAGGATGGTCTCAATGAGCACAGCGGTGGACGGCTGATCCTGCACGCCAAAGTTCGAGATCGCCCCGCACATGGAGACACGGCCGTTGATCTTCATGTTCGCCAGCGCCGCAGCCAATTGCCAACCGCCGACGTTATCGAAGAACAGATCGATGCCATCCGGGGCGAGTTGTGGCAATTCAGCCGCGAAGTCCCCGTCGCGGTAATTGATGACATCGTCGAAACCACAATCATTACGAAGCCATGCGCACTTATCGGCTCCGCCGGCGCTCCCAATGACTCGACCGGCGCCCATGAGCCGCGCGAACTGCCCGGCCATCGAGCCAACAGCTCCGCCGGCCCCCGAGACGAGCACGATTTGCCCCGGCTGCAGTTGGCCGACGGGCAGGAGCCCCGCATACGCAGTGAACCCGGTCTGCCCAAGGGAGCTCAGCCAGGCAGTGGCCGGAGCTACCGAGATATCGCAGAGTGTCGCGGCGGAGTCATCAACGACCGCGTACTCGCGCCAACCCATGCGGTGTCGGACCGTCGCTCCGATCGGGAGTTTCGTGGATGACGATTCAACGACAACCCCGACTGCAGAGCCATCGAGCGGGCCGCCGACTACGAAATTCGTCGTGTACTGCTTCTCCCCCGGGTCCATGCGCCCGCGGGTCGACGGATCAAGGCTCATGTACTGGTTCCGTACGAGCGCCTGACCTGCTGACAGATCAGGCAGGTCAATCGTGCCGAGTCCAAGGTCTTCGGCAACGAAGGTGCGTTCTGGCCGCCTGGCGAGGATGACCGCGGTGGTCTGCTTCACGAATTTGCCTCACGACGGGCGCGAGCCTCTGGCGTGCGCCCCACCCAGCCGAGAACTTGGAAGTCGACGTCGCGGATATCCCCCTCGAACCACACGCCCTTGTCATCGAACACTCCGTAGCTCTCGGAGCTTGGATCACGGACGTCGACGAGGCCGACCTCGTTCACGGAGTAGACCATCCCCGTTATCGGGTGGTTGTAGACCTTGGCCATCAAGACTCCTCGCGGGCGATCAGCGGCATCTGCTTAACCTCAGACTACACAACTAGGGTCGGGGTACAGTAACTATGACCGAGTCGAGATTTCCGAACGTATCCCGAAGGAGCCACTGATGCCGGCATCGGCCCTCCCAACCGAACTCGTCCAAATCGCTTACACGGTTCCCGATCTTGAGGCAGCCTGCCGCGAGTGGGCCGAACGTGTCGGTGCAGGACCCTTTCTCATCCGGTCGCACCTGCAGGTGGTCGCAACCCACAATGGCGAGCCCGCCATCTACGACCACAGTGCTGCATTCGGCCAGTGGGGTCCACTCATGCTTGAACTCGTCGAACTCCACGAGTGCTCGCCAGCGCCACTCAACGAGGCCTTCCGCCACTCAGCCCCGAATCAGGTGAACCACTACGCCTACTTCGTGGAGGACCTCGAGGCAAGCACTGCGGCACTCGAGGAGCAAGGGTTCCCGCTGATGATGGAGCTCATTTCCTCCTCAGGGATGCGGGTCAATTTCCTTGATGGCCGCAGCACGATCGGCGGCCTCATCGAGATCTATGTCGGGAACGAGCATCTGCGAGCGCACTATGCACGGGTCGCCGAACTCGCACAGGGCTGGGACGGCTCCGACCCGGTTCGCTACATGTAGCCGACAGTCGAACTTACCGAATGTCCAGCCAAGTTAGTCACGGATCGTAGGAGGCCCGCCATGGGAGCAACCGGAGTGCTCGCAACACTCGTCTCGCCTGAGGGGCTGCGCGCGCAGACCCTCGCGGCGCTTCAGGCGCTCGAGGCTGCGGCAGCCGATGAACCTGGCACGACCCTGTTCTCAATTAATGAGCACCGGGACGAGCCTGGCACCTTCAGTGTCTTTGAGCGGTACGAAAGTGACGCCGCGGTTGAAGCACACCGTCGCAGTCCCGCGATGCAGTCGTTCCGGGAGGCGCTGGTGGCACTCGGCATCCGTCCGACCCTCACCTTCACCCGGCCCATCGATCCAACCTGACGCACCGCGCAGGAGCAACACTCAACGATTGGTGACGAGCCCCGCCTGCCCGATGAAGTGCGCGTGATCATTGAACGTGAGCAGCGAGAGCCCGCGCGCGCCAGAGAGCACCGTCGTGATCGACGCGTTGACACTGACGCGGTTGAGGGCGATCACGCCGCGAGCATCCAGACCCAGTAATCGACCGACCACGGCTGCTGTCACTCCTGCTGACGTTGCGGCGATAGCCTCGCAACCCTTCGGGGTCTGCTCGGCGATCGAGGCGAGTGCCTCGATCGCTCCATCGCTAAAGGAACGCCACGTTGGGCTGCCACCGTCGATCCACGCCTGCATCGCCTCATCGAGTTCCACCTGGAACTCCTGTGACGAAAGACCTCCGGACGCGCCGTGGCTTCCCAGCCTCGCATCGACAAGTGCGTGCGCATCGAATTCATTCCAGCCCTCATCGATGCTCACCGCAGACCCCGCAAGGCCAAGCTCACCAGCGATGATCTCGGCGGTGCGCCGCTGGCGCTGCAGTGAGCCGCTCACCATGATCGGCGTTTGGGTCCCGCGGTATGCCAGTTCGCGACCAACGATGGCCGCCTGCTCGTGGCCCAGGGTCGAGAGGAGGTCGTAATTCTCGGTACCGAAGCTCGCCTGACCATGCCTGACGAGATGAATGACCGGCATGTCACGCCCCAGGGAGTAGCACCAGTGGTCGTGCGAGCAGCTCTGCGATGGTCTGGAGGAACTCGGCGGCGGGGGCCCCGTCAACGGCACGGTGGTCGAAGGTGAGGCTGAGCGTGAGGACCTGGGTCTTCACGAATCGCTCCTCGTCCCAGCGACCTGAATCACGAAGACGTCCGACACCGAGGATTCCGACGTTGCCCGGATTGATGACAGGAGTGAAGAAGTCCACCCCGTAGGTGCCCAGTGACGTCACAGCGAAGGATCCGCCTTCGAGAGCATCGAGCGAGATCGACCCGGCACGGCAACTCTCCGCCAATTCACGGGTCGCACGCGCCAAATCGAAGATCGACAGCGTGTCGGCGTCGCGGATGACCGGGACCATGAGCCCGCCAGGGACGGCGACCGCCATGCCCATGTGAATCCGTCGCAGGAGGTGGATCTCGCGACCTGTGATGGTGGCGTTCAGGATCGGGTGCTTGCGGAGGGCGAGTGCGGTGGCGCGAACAACGAAGTCATTAAGCGATGGGACCTGGAGGCCGAAATCGTGATACTGCTCCTTGAGGGTCCCGCGGAGCTCAACGACTGCGTCCATGCACACCTCGAATCCGTGGGTGAGCTGGGCCATCTCGGTCAGGCTCTGCACCATCCGAGCGGCTATGGTCCCTCGCATGCCCTTCATCGGGATGATCGACGAGCTCTCCTGGCCGGGTGGAATGATGGCAAGTGAACTCGGGGCCGGTGTCGCTACGCCATGACCCGAGATCGCCTCGCGGACGTCTTTTCGCGTGACGTATCCGGTGTCAGTCGGCACTTCGTTGACATCGATGCCGGCCTGTATTGCATCGCGTCGGGCGAGCGGCGACGTGACCTTCGTCGCCTGCACGCGGGCAGACTCCTCGACATCCTCGGACACCACCCGTCCGCCGGGACCGCTACCACGCAGCGAGGCTACGTCGATACCAAGTTCCGAAGCGACGCGGCGAGCGTTCGGGGACACGCGTTGACGGCCGGACAGAGCAACCGGGGCGGTTTCGCCCCCCGGTGCGGATGGAGCCGCCGGTGCGGTTGCGCCTCCCGGAGCAACTTCTCCCGGAGCAACCTCCCCCGGAGCGAGGAGCCATCCGAGCACCGAGCCGGGTGCGAGCGTGGTGCCGTTCGGCACAGCCCTAGCGATGATGCCTTCGGATTCGGCCTCGACGTCAACATCGATTTTGTCCGTCGCGAGACGCAAGAGCGGTGTGCCGACGGAGATCACATCGCCATCGTTGACGAGCCACTCATCGACGGTGCCCTCCTCCATTGTGAGGCCGAGCTTGGGCAGCAGCACTTCGATCGCCACGACTAGCTCCGTTCGACGAGTTGGCGCGCGGCTGCCGCAATTCTCGCAGCGTCAGGAATATAGGCGTTCTCGAGGATCGGTGCGTAGGGCACCGGCGCAAAGGGCGCGGCAAGCCTGGTCACGGGCGCATCAAGGTAATCGAACGCGGACTCCTGGACCTGAGAGGAGATTTCGGCGCCGATACCGCCGAACTGCACAGCCTCGTGAACGATGAGGACCCGGTTCGTCTTCTTGGCTGAGGTCACGATCGTGTCGATGTCGAGGGGCTGGACAGTTCGCGGATCGATGACCTCTGCCGAGATCCCTTCCTCCCCCAGCGCTTGCGCTGCCTTGGTTGCCTCAAGGACCATGCGCCCGATGGCGACGATGGTGACGTCATCGCCCTCCTGGACGACATTGGCAACCCCCAGGGGAATTGCGTACAACTCCTCCGGCACCGGGCCCTTGACCCCGAGCATCTTCTTGTTCAGGACAACGATGACCGGGTTGTCGTCACGGATCGCACCGACGATGAGGCCCTTCGCATCATAGGGGCTCGCCGGCATGGCCACCTTCAGCCCGGGGATGTGCGCGAGCCATGCCTCAAGGCTCTGGCTGTGCTGGGCAGCCGCGGACATCCCGGCGCCACCAGCAGTCGTGATGGTCAGGGGCACAGAGACCGCGCCCCCGAACATGTACTTCATCTTGGCGGCCTGGTTAAAGATCTGGTCCATTGCGACGCCGATGAAGTCCATGAACATCAGGTCGCAAACGGGGCGAAGGCCGCGGGCAGCGGCGCCGACGCCGACGCCAATAATCGCCTGCTCGGCGATCGGGGTGTCCTTGACACGTCTGTCGCCGTAGGCGGTGAGGAGGCCGTCGAACATATGAAATACGCCTCCGTAGCCGGCGACATCCTCACCGATGAGGAACACATCCGGATCCTCGGCCATGATCTGGTGCATGCCCTCGTTGAAGGCCTTGACATAGGTAAGTTCGCGCGTGTTCACGGGGATTCCTTCTGGCTCAGACGGTGTAAACGTCGTCGAGGATGTCGGCCGGATCCGGATCTGGACTGCTCCGAGCGAACTCGATGGCGTCGGCGATGTCGGTCTCTGTCTGTGCCCAGGTTGCCGCGAAGTCCTCTGGCCTGACAAGGCCTCGCTCAGTCCCAATGACCTCGAGCAACCTGATGGCGTCGCGCTCCTTCCAGGCTTCGACCTCGGCGGGGTCACGGTAGGGAATGCGCATGCCCTTGATGCCCTGATGATCGAAGTAGCGGTACGTCTTGGCCTCGATCAAGGTCGGGCCCTCGCCTCGCTTCGCACGATCAACGGCAACCTTCGCGACCGCGCGGACCGCGAGCGCATCCATGCCGTCGACAACAACCCCAGGGATGCCATAAGAGTTCGCTCGCTCGGCAATATCGTCGAGGCGCATGTGGTTGCCCTGCGCAGTGAACTCCGCGTAACCGTTGTTCTCGCAGATAAACAGCACGGGAAGATCCCACACTGCCGCCATGTTCACCGACTCGTGGAAGGCACCAATGTTGGTCGCGCCATCTCCGAAGAAGCTCGCGGCAACCGAGCCATCACCTCGGTACTGGGCCGCGAACGCAGCGCCGATGGCGATCGGAATACCTCCTCCGACGATCGCGTTTGCACCGAGCATCCCGCGATTCATGTCGACGATATGCATGCTTCCGCCGCGGCCCTTGCAGTAGCCCGTGGTCTTGCCGTACAACTCGGCGAACATCGGCCGAAATTCGGCGCCCTTGGCAATGGCGTGCCCGTGGCCGCGGTGGGTCGAGGTGATCTGATCGACATCGTCAAGCACCGACATGACGCCCGCCGCAACCGCCTCCTGGCCCACATACAGGTGGAGGAACCCCGGCATGTCACCTGACTCCACGAGTTTGCCAGCCGACTCCTCGAACATGCGGATGCGCACCATTCGCCGGTGGAGGTCCAAAACCAGCTCGCGCGTCACGCCGGCGGCATAGCCCTCAGGGGGCCCGTAGGTCACGTTGGGGGCCAAGGTTTCCGTCATTCAGATGCTCCTCACAGTTATAGGAAGCAGACTATAGTAACTAGACGGACGACGTAAGCCCCCTCCGAACTTGAGACCACGTCATTCCCCGAACCACCTCAATCGCAGGAGTACCAATGGCTGCAGGCAAGCGAATCCTCGTCGTCACCGGCGGCCACCGGGTGGCAATTGATGACTTCCTCGGTGCGATCGCCGAGATCTGTCGCGATCGAGGGTGGGTGTGGGCGCACGCTACCCAGCCAACCGCACAAGCCTGGCTCGACCCCGCCTTCGCTGGTTGTTGGGATGCGATCATGCTCCACGATATTCCGGGCCTTGCCCTCGCGCGCGGTACGGAACCCATTGCACTACCGCCCGGTCCGGGGGTCGCCGAGGCGCTCGTGGGACTGCTCGACTCAGGTCAGGGAGTTGTCGTGCTCCACCACGCGATCGCTGCCTGGCCCGCGTGGGAGGGATGGGCCGAGGCGATCGGTGGCCGATTCAACTACCGTCCAGCACGCATGCGCGGTGAGGACCTTCCGTCATCCGGCTACCGGATGGGCACGTTCACCGTTGAGGTCGCTGATTCCTCGCATCCGATCTGCGCAGGTATCAAGGATTTCGCCATCGACGACGAGTTGTATTTCGCTCCCGTCCTCACCGATCGCGTCACGCCCATCCTCACCCACGACGCCGATATGTCGGCCGAACTGTTTCAGGACACCTTCGACGTCGTCACCAACGGCTCGTCGACGGGTGTCACGTGCGCTGGCCACAAGGCCGACAGCGCGCTGCACGGGGGCCACCGCCTCATGGGCTGGACCACCACCGCCGGCATCAGCCCGGTGGCAACCCTCCTCATGGGTGATGGACCGTCGACCTTCGCCAACCCGATGTTTCGGACCCTGCTCGGCAATGCCCTCGATTGGGTATCAAGTGCCGACGCCAAAAACGAGGCAGCGGCACAGCCTTTCGCTGTGCCGCTGCCGTAAGCGCTCGCCTGAGGCTCCCCACCTGCTATTTGCGGCGGCTTGCCGTTCGGACTGCGAGCGAGACGGCCACGATGAGCGCAAGTCCGTTGAACAGGTCGGTGACATAGGACGGCGCCCCCGCGAGTTGTAGACCCGAGACACCCGTCGCCAGCAGGAAGATCGCGACGAGGGTGCCGAGCACGTTGACCCGGCCCGGGCGAATCTGGGTCGCACCGAGGAACACTGCGGAGAATGCGGGCAGCAGGTAGCCCTCGCCAACGATCGAGGTCGCTGTGCCGATCGTTGCAGTGAGTGCGATGCCAGCGAATGCCGCGACTGCGCCCGAGGTCACGAACGCAATCATGGTGACGCGCCCAATGCGCACGCCGGAAAGCCGTGCGGCCACCGGGTTGCCGCCAACGGCGTAGAGGTAACGGCCGCCGGGCGTGTACTCCAGAATCCACCACATGAACAGGGCGATGACCGCTGCGTAGTAGACCGTGTACGGCAGGCCGAGGAACTCACCACGTGCAAAGTCAAGGAAGGGCGCATAACCCTCGGTGCTCAGGACGATCTGCGACTGACTGCTGATCATGGCGGCGACGGCGATGAGGATTGAGCTCATGCCTAGGGTACCGATGAACGAATCGACTTTAAATTTCACCACCACCAGCGAGTTGAGAAGGCCAACCGCAATTCCGAGCAGGATCGAGCCGACGACAGCGACGACGACTCCATGGTGATTCACCAGTGCCCACGCCGTAAAGCAGACAGAGACCGACACCACCCCTCCGATGGTCAGGTCGAAGGCACCTGCCGCAACCGGAATGATGAGCCCGAGTGCAACGATGGTCGCGATCGCCTGGAAGGTCAGCACCTGCTTCAGTGTGCTCACCTGGAGGAACAAATCAGGGATCCATAACGCGAACAGGACGATGAGCGCAGCCCATACATACAGACCGCTGAACCTGTCGAATCCTAGGTTGATTCGCCGACGCGGTGCCGCTTGAACTTCAGACATGGACGTGACTCCGGATCTCGTAGGCTGATGGATCAGTGCTGTGCGGTGGTTCAGGCAGCCGGCTCGCTCGAGTCTCGGCCGATCGTTGCTGCGGTGATGCTGTCGTTCGTGAGGCGGGGGCCGCTGAGTTCGTCGACTGCCTTACCTCGGCGCAGGATGATCACGCGGTCACACACTCGAACGAGTTCCTCGTGATCCGTTGAAAGCACGAGCACGCCTGCCCCCTGCGCCGCCGCCTCATCAACCATGCGGTGAATATCCGCCTTTGCGCCGACATCGACGCCTTGGGTCGGCTCGTCAAGGACGAGGACCTTTGGCTCCTGCCGAAGCCAACGCGCGATTACGACCTTCTGCTGGTTGCCGCCCGATAGCTGGGCCATCGTGAACTCCGACTGTGCCGGACGAACATCGAGCCGCTCGAGCCAGACGGTGACATCGGACTTCTCCGACCGATGACGCAGAATCCCCATCGACATGTGCCGACCGGGGTCAACGATCGTGATGTTCTCCCGAAGGCTCTGCGCCATGAGGGATGCGTTCTGATGTCGCTCTGCCGGAACGAGGGCCATCCCCCGATCGATGGAGATATCGGGCCGGGAGACCGGGAGAACTTCGCCATCAAGCACGACCTCTCCTCCATGCCCATGGCCGCCGAAAACGAGTGCCGCGACCTCCTCGCGGCCAGATCCGGTGATGCCCGCTATGCCAACCACCTCGCCAGCATGGACGGTGACGTCAATGCCTTGGACGGCAGCACCACTGAGATTCTTGAGTTCCAAGATGACTTCGCCGTGCGCGCGGACGTGCCCCTCCTTGTCGTACTCGTCGAGCTTGCGTCCGACGACATGCTCAATGAGCTCGTCCTCCGTCAGCCCTTCGACGGGGCGGGTAATGACATGCTTGCCGTCACGAAGGACCGTTACGGAATCAGCCATCTCGAAGACCTCGTCGAAGTGATGGGAGACAAAGAGCACGGCGACTCCGCTGTCGGCGACTCGACGTACGAGCGCGTACAGCCGCTCGGCCTCAGGCCCAGGGAGGTTTGCGGTCGGCTCGTCGAGGATGAGCATCGTTGCCGGAGTTCCACGCGTCGACATCGCGCGGGCAATCGCGACCGCCGTGCGCTCACTCATTGCGAGTCCACCCACCGCCCTACGGACGTCGATGTCGTAGCCGAGCGCGAGGAGGGCCTCACGGGCCGCGATGCGCTCCTGCTTCCACCTGATGGTTTTCGTGATGCCGGTGAGGTAGCCCTGGCCGATCGCAAGGTTGTCGACGACATCGAGATTTCCGACAAGTCCGAGGTCCTGATGCACGAAGCGCAGACCAATTGACTCGCTCGACGTCGGGTCGGAAAACGCGAGCTCTTGGCCGCCCACCGTCACCTCGGTGCCCGGCTCAGGCTGATGAAATCCAGCGAGGATCTTAATAAGGGTCGACTTCCCGCAGCCGTTTTGACCAACGAGCGCACGAACCTCACCCGGCTCGACATCGATGCTCACATGGTCGAGCGCAACCTGTCCACCGAAGATCTTCGATGCCTCTCGAACCGAAAGCGCGGTCGTCATGGTGCCTCCCTCTTCATCCAATGAACCTTAGTGGCACGAATCTGAATTGCAAGGCCTTCCATGCACATTGCTCGCCCGGCACTTGCCCGAAGGCTCACGACGGATCACGGTCGAGCACGGCGTGGGCTGCGGCCAACCTGGCAATCGGCACCCGGCTTGGTGAGCAGGAGACGTAGTCAAGTCCGAGATCCTCGCACAGGGCGATCGAAACCGGATCTCCTCCGTGCTCGCCGCAGATGCCGAGCTTGATATCCGGCTTCACCGATCTGGCCTTGTCGACCGCGATACGCATGAGGGCTGCGACCCCCGGGTCGTCAAGCTCGGAGAAGGGACTGACGGTGAGTAGGCCCTTCTCGAGGTAGGTTCCGAGCATCCGCCGCTCGACATCGTCGCGCGAGAAGCCGTAGGTGAGTTGGGTGAGGTCGTTCGTACCGAAGGACAGGAACTCGGCCCACTGGGCGAGTTGGTCGGCCATGAGCGCGGCCCGAGGCGTCTCAACCATGGTGCCGATCTTGAACTTCACGACGATGCCGGTCCGCGACGCCACCTCCTGGTTCACCCGTCGCATGAGCCGCACCATCATGAGCAGTTCTTCGGGGATCGAGACGAGCGGCACCATGACCTCGAGCTCAGGTGAGATTCCGTGCTGGGTCGAGACATCAATCCACGCATTAAACAGACCCTCCACCTGCGCGGGGTAGAGCCCTTCGTGGAGGAGCGCGAGGCGCACACCGCGTACCCCCATCATCGGGTTCTCCTCATGGAGGTGCTCAACCATCCGTGCCTGATCCTCGTCCTCAGCCTCCTGCGGGGTGGCCGGCAAGAATTCGTGCATCGGTGCGTCAAGGAGCCGGATCGTCACCGGGCGATTACCGACGGCGAGGAGCAGTTCGCGAAAGTCCTCCCGCTGAGCCAGGGCAAGTGCAGCGAGTGCTGCCTCCTCCGACTCTGGATTGTGTGACAGGATCACCCGACGGATGAGCGGAAGTCGCTCGCCGAGGAACATGTGCTCCGTTCGGCATAAGCCAATTCCCTCAGCTCCGTTGTCCATCGCGAGGGCTGCATCGACGCCGGTATCGGCATTGGCCCGGACCCCGAGGCGCCGGGCGTCGTCGCCCCAGGACAGCACGGTTGCGAGGCTCGCCGAAGGCTCGGGGCGCACGATCGCGACGGCTCCGATGTAGACGGAGCCGGTATCGCCGTCAATCGAAATGATGGAGCCCGCGGGGAGCACGTGCTCACCGCAGGTGATCGTCCCCGCTGCCCGGTCGATGCGCAGGCCACTTGCCCCGCAAATCGCCGGAAGACCCATCCCGCGTGCGACAACCGCGGCGTGCGAGGCCGAACCTCCGGTGACCGTGAGGATCCCTGCCGATGCCATCATCCCCGGGAGGTCACCCGGCGATGTCTCCGCTGCGACGAGGATCACCGACTCGCCCGTCTCGGCCACCTCGACGGCTGCCTCGCTCGTGAGCACGATGCGCCCGACAGCTGCCCCGGGGGACGCCGCCAGGCCCGTGACGAGGAGTACCTCCTGACCGGTGAGCCGCGGCTGCGGATGGAGGAGTTCTAGGACATGGTGGGGCCGGATAGCGCGAACGGCAGTGCGCTCGTCGGTGATGCCGCGGGTCGCGAGGTCAACCGCCAGGCTTGTCGCGGTTCGGGCGCTCGTGCGGCGGTACTCCTCGAGCCCTACGAGGACCAGACCTTCCGGGCCGAACTCGAAGTCGACGAGCGCAACGCTGCCGAGGCGGCCCTCAAGTTCGGCGAGCACCCCGGTGAGCATCGCGACACCGCCAGGCAGGGAGGAGAGGGGGTGGCCGAGCATCTGGCGCTCCCCGGTCGAGCGGACGCCGTGCCGGAAGGCCCCGTTCGGGGCGAACAGCCCGGACTTGAGGTCCCGTGAGACCGCGTGACCGTGGCCGGCCTCATGGTGATCGGTCACGGTGACGGTCTCGATATGGAGTGCCAGTGGCAGGTCAACGGGCAACTGCTGCGTTCGACGTGCCCGTGCAGCTCGAGGGGAATTCCAGCGGGCGAGCATTGCTGCGGCGCCTGCTGCCAGTTGCCCGCTGAGATCGACAGGGAATGGGGTGATACCCGTAGCTTCGCACAGGGCAAGGAGTGGCTCGATCCGATCGGCCGGATCATCGTGGTCAAGACCGAGCGACGCGATGTCTTCGGCCGGTACTCCCAATGAATACTCGGCAATGAAACTAGCGGTCTTCCACCAGGCGGCGCTGAGATCCGCGAGCATCTTGGGTGGAAGGCCTGTGGGAATCCGTGCTCCAGCAACACCGATCGCCACGAGATCCGGCGGAAGGCCGACCGCCGCAACCGGAGCGCTCGCGCTCAATCGCAGCAAAACGATCCCCCCTTCGGGGGTCGTGGAGCCCACCGCCCGGCCGGAGATCGTCTCAAGGAGGTTGATTGCGGCAGCCGCTCGATCGACCGTCACCATGCCCGGCACGTTTGGGACGGGAACCGTCAGACCGATGGCAACCGGAAGTCCAAGACCTGCGAGGGTCTCCATCTGCACCCCGCGGGTGCACAGGGATCGGGTGTCAAGGCCGCGCTCAAACCCAAGGCCGAACGGGACAAGGCCGACATCGTCGATCGGCCGCACGCTCACGCGTCACCCATGACTGCCGGAGACCAACTGCTCCTCGAGCGCCTCATCGTCGGCTCGCGACATCCCGATGGTGAGGAGGAGTTCCTGGTGCACGTGCATCCATACAGTGTGATACGAGTCGATAAGCGGCGAAGCAAACCAAGCGTTATCGCCCTCGTCGAGGTTCGTCAGGGCCACGGTGAGTCGCTCACGGTACGGGGCCAGGCGCGGGAGGTCCTCCGTGAACCGCTTGAGCAACGGAGCAACCGAGTCATCGATGTCGTCGAGGCGGTCACGAATCTGAGCGTCGTACCCGATGTCTGAGTGGTCGTTCACGCTTCCGTCGGGGCGGCACTGCCATGCGGTACAGAGATCTCTGAGTTGACGGTTGATCGGAAGGAACCGGTGGAAGGTCGACATGATTCGCTCCCGCTCCGGCGCATCCGGAGCCAGACGCAGGATGTCTCCTACCAGTGTGGTGCCGGCCGGCAGCGGCATCATCATTGGCCCCTTGACGAGGATCAGCGACGCCTCGGCGAGGGACTGCTGCTCCGTCGATGCCTCGCCGCGCGCCATCCCTCGCACCACCATTGAGATGAGCGCATCACGCTCGGCATCGCTTAGCACCACGTCAGACATTCAAACCTCCAGTCGCATACGCCATCGAGCACACTCCCCGTCCTGAGGATAGGAGCCTATTTATAGAGCACGACTAAAGAAAGCCTTCAGCCGGCATCCAATAATCGGAGATCCTGCGATTCGCCACCATCTCTGGCCTGATGAGTCTACGATCCCAACGAATACCTCAGCCGCTCCTGCAAGACACCTCTCCGTGAAGGGCTCCAACATGCGCGCAGTCCAACTTCTCGCCTGGCAAACCGAGGCGCAGATCGTCGATGTCCCGGTACCCACGGCAGGACCCGGACAGGTGGTGATCAAGGTGGCCGGAGCAGGCGCCTGCCACTCCGACCTCCACATCATGCACATGATGTCCGACGGCATGTTCCCGTGGGGGCCGCCCTTCACCCTCGGCCACGAGAACGCCGGCTGGGTGCATGAGATCGGGGCGGGAGTCGAGGGTTTCAGCACGGGCGAGCCGGTGGCCGTGCACGGCCCATGGGGCTGCGGTTCGTGCACCCGATGCATGTCCGGCATCGACCAGTACTGCACCGACCAGCTCGCAGCGGCGGGCAATGGTGCCTTTGGCGGCGGGCTCGGCCTCGACGGTGGCATGGCGCAGTACATGCTCGTCCACGACGCCCGGCACCTCGTTCGGATTCCCGGCACCCTTGATCCGGTCGCTGCAGCGCCGCTAACCGACGCTGGTCTGACCCCCTATCACGCGGTGAAGTTGTCGCTCGCCAAGCTCATTCCCGGATCCACCGCCCTCGTCATCGGGGTCGGCGGACTCGGACACATGGCTGTCCAATTCCTGCGTGCGCTCACCGGCGCAGACATCATCGCCGCCGACACCCGTCAAGAGGCTCTTGATCTGGCCGTCGGATGCGGCGCCACGGCGACTGTGCTCACGTCAGGCGATGATGCCGCGGCCCAGGTGAAGGAAGCCACCGGCGGACGGGGCTGTGAGGTGGTGCTTGACTTTGTCGGCGTCGACGCGACCATGGCCCTCGGCGTTGCAAGCGGACGCCAACTCGGAGACCTCACGGTCGTCGGCGGCGCCGGCGGCACCTACCCCATGGGGCTCTACACCGTTCCCTACGAGATGAACATGCGGTCGATGTACTGGGGCAGTCGCTCCGAGCTCGCCGAGGTCCTCGCCCTCGCAGCTCGAGGCGATATCACCGTCACGTACACCGAGTACCAGCTTGAGAACGCCCTGCAGGCGTACCACGATCTCGAGGCCGGGCACGTCAAGGGCCGCGCCGTCATTGTTCCCTAGCGGGACCCCGGGGTTGAGTTACTTTTCTTGAACTGCTGAAAGAGTCATGATCTCGGTGCGATACTCCCCCGTGACCACGACCTCGATTCAGCCCGTCAGCATCCTCCAGCGAGCCCTTGAGCCCATCACGGTGGGCACGATGCGCCTACCGCACAGACTCTTCGTACCGACCCACGGCGGCGGCGCCGGTTCGCTCACGGCCGATGACTCGCGGTTCGACGACCTCGTCAACTACTGGATGGCGCGGGTCGACGACGGCTTCGCCTGGATAGGCGGCCCGACCGGGCACGTGAAGCATGTCCACATCCCAGGCTTCGAGCCCACTGGCGTGGGCGCGCTGGGCAAGGAGGCCGGAATCTTCAGGCATCCAAAGTTCCATGAGCGCATGGGCGTCTTCGCCGACCGCGTTCACGCCAAGGCAAGCTATCTCGGTATCCAACTCGTGCAGCAGGGAGGCATGCCGAGCGCTCCGTCATCGACCTTCTCGGGCAACCTCGATCACCGCGGCGTCCACATCCTGAGCCATCTTGAGATCGAATGGATCATCAGTGAGTACATCGAGTCCGCGGCCATCGCAGCCGACGCCGGTGTCGATTCGATCGAAATCCACGCCAATCACGACGATATGGTCGAGTGGTTCCTGTCACCCCTCACGAACAAACGTAATGATGAGTTCGGCGGTTCCTACGACAACCGATTGCGCTTTCTGCGCCGAATTGTCGACGGCATTCGCAAGCGTGTCGACAGGCCCATCACCCTCGGACTGCGGTTGGCCATGGACCAGTACATGGACGGCGGTTATGAAATCGACGAGTGCATGCGATTCATGCAGTCCTTCGAGGCCGACGGCACGGTCGACTTCTTCAACCTCGATGTCGGCGGCAACTGGGGGCCGGTGTCTTATATCCAGCACGGCATGTTCCCAGAGGGCCACTGGGCTCAGATGTGTGGAGAGGCCAAGGAGGCCACCAACCTTCCCGTGCTCTACGTCGGCAGGGTCGTCCACGCCGAGACCGCCGAACACATCATCGCGAGTGGGCAGGCCGACATGGTCGGGCTGGTTCGCGCGCTCATCGCCGACCCGACCTGGCTCACGAAGAACCTCGCCGGCAATGCCCCAGCGGTACGCCCGTGCATCGCATTGAACGACTGCATTCACCGCTACACCCTTGAGGGACTCGGATTCGGGTGCGGGACAAACCCACGGGCCGGGCGGGAGAGCAAGCCGCCCATCGGCACATCTGATAGGCCGGTGAGCCTGCTCGTCGTAGGCGGCGGGCCCGCCGGCATGGAACTCGCCGCGACAGCGGCTGAGCGCGGCCACCGGGTAACCCTGTGGGAAGCGGGCTCCACACTCGGTGGCCGATTCGCGATCGCAGCGCAACTTCGGTCGAAGGCCCCCTATCAGGACTGGATCGACTGGTCCGCTCGGCGACTCGAGGCGCTCGACGTGCCGATCTATCTCGGTCGACGGGCCGAGGTACGCAGCGTCCTTGACTTCGGCGCCGACGTCGTGGCGTTCGCCACCGGCTGCCGGGGCCGCCATCCCGGGATACCCGGCGAGTACCTGCCGCACGTCGCTGGCGCCGATGCAGTCATCCTCGGCATCACCCGCCCGCTAGGAGCCCACGTGCTCGTCATCGCCGAGGACGACGGGCCAGCGCCTCTGTCCGTGGCGGATCACCTCGCCTCACTCGGCCACGAGGTCACCTTGACCTTCCGAACCCCCGGGCCATCACCCCTCGTCGGCAAGTACTCGATCGGGGCAATGCTCGCGAGCTTGGACAACGCGGGTGTGCAGATCCTGCAGAACGCCCGCGCCGTCGAGATTCACGCTGATCGAGTGGACTTCGCACACTCCTACAGTGGGCGCCGATTCACCCTCGAAGGCATCGACTCGGTCGTCCTCGTGACCGGGGGCATCGGCAATGACGCCCTCTATCGCGCGGTGCTGCCCCACCGCCCACGGGTGCACCTGCTCGGTGACGCCTTCGCTCCACGACGGATGACGTTCGCGACTAGGCAGGCCTTCGAACTCGCGATGCTGCTCTAGGAAAGTCCTGCGAGTGGTTCATATGGCCGAGGTGGGGCGGGCATTGTTCGCCCGCCCCACCTCGCCCATCTGCCTAGACCGCGAGTACCTCAACAACGCCCGTCGCGCCATTCACGCGCACAGTGTCGCCGGTCTTGAGGATGTTCGTGGCCCCGGGAATACCTCCCACGCAGGGGATGCCGAGTTCGCGGGCAACAATCATCGCGTGCGAGCCCATTGAGCCCGTGTTCACGATGACACCGCTCGCGACCATGAACAATGGAGTCCATGACGGGTCGGTCTGCGGCGCGACGAGAATCTCACCGGGCTGGAAATCCGAGATGCTGTCGGTTCCGAGCACCACCCGCACCCTGCCTTCAACGATGCCCTGCGAAGCAGCGGCTCCGGTGAGGATCGTTCCAACCGACGCGCGCTCGACCAAGGCGTCGCCCTTGCGAGGCAGCGACGAGATCGGCGGAATGCCCTTCGAGGTATCGATGAACATCGGGACCTCAAGGTTCCACAGCTCCTTCCAGGCGGCCTCTCGTTCGCGGATCACGGCCTTGAGCGTGGGGGTGCCACCGAGCGCGAGGGCATCGAGCTCCTCATCAAGTGCGATGAAGATCTGCCTAGCGTGATCGAGGACTCCATCAGCCTCGAGCCGGAAGCCGAGTTCGAGGAGAGCAATGCGCGCCTCGTTCATGATCTTCGTGCACGAGGACTTGCCGCTCTCGCGCCAGCCGGCGAACCGGCGGGCCGAAGCGATTGCCCCGCGGAAGGCGCCCTCGGTCGCTGCATCCATGCCGGCCGTTGCCTCGGCCATCGCTCGGTCGGTCGCTCCCGCATGCGCCGCCTGCTTGGCGTGCGGGGAATCCTCGTCGCCAAGCTGACGCATCCGGTCGACGAGCGCGAGGGCGAGTGAGGGCTTGGACTCCCAAGAGTCAGTCCCCAGATCCCACTCGCTCGGTCCCCGGAAGCCGAACTCGGAGATGAAGGCACCGAACTCAGACCAGAACTGGCCATGCGCACTCGGGTAGGCAGCCGCAACGGCTGCGAGACCCTGATCGAACAGGGCCGAGGTCTTGGCATCGGCACGAAGTGTCCGCGACAGCGCCCAGAGTGCATAGGTCGGGGCTGCGGACTCGACCTCGCCGGCCTGACCGAGGATCGAGACGAGCAGGTGAGCCTTATCGCCGAGCATCATGCCCGCAACTGCCGGGCCAAGTGCCGCGTTCGACGAGCCCATTTGCTCCGACCGCCAGGCGAGGCGCTCGTAGGGCATGACCGAACGGGCACGCGCGATGAGCGCTCGGTTGCTCAGGCCCTTGAGGTTCGGGCGCTCATTACGGATCCGATCAGCGAGGATCTCGTCCTCCTCGACCTCGGGGAAATTCGTGGTCGTGAGGACCCATCCCGATCGTGCCGGCGCCGCAGCTGACAGTGCCTCGTTCGCATCTGCCTCGGAGGCAGCATGCACCGGAGCACCGGGGGAATTGAAGAACATCTGGTCGATGAGCTCCCAGGTCATGCCCTTGCGGATGCCGAGGACTCGAACCGAGCTCTGGTTGATGTAGAGGTAGCCGTAGAGGAAGCCGGCAACTGCCGACTCCTCGACCATTTCGTCGGCGGTGAAGCAGGCATCCTGGACATAGCCCGATGCCCAGCCCGGAAGGACCATCGGCTTCCAGCACATCGAGGCTCCGAGCGGGGTAATCGGCTCGGGCATGACATCGGCGGCATTAAGTCGGGTGAAGACGGGGAACCGCTTGCTCGGCTCGGTGTCAATGATCCAGGCCTTCTCGGTCATCACTCTTCCTCTCATCGGCTGCGACATATCGCAGGGCGCGTGGGCAAGGCCGCCCGATACGCAGCATCAGTCTGCCATCACCGTGGGGTGACTGTCAGGGGATCTCACCGGTTAGTAGGCAGGATGTGCAGTAAGTCAGGCGGAGGCCAGTCGCTCGCCATGGGCCGACTCACCTCGAAGCAACCGGTCGATCGTCTCGTGCACGTGCTGTACGCCCGGCTCATTGCGCCCGATGAACATCTCCTTGTCTGCTATGGAAGACAGGCCGTTCATGACCTCCGTCTGGGCGGTGTAGTCCTCGTCGCGGAACGCGGCATAGAACCAGTCCGCGGTGCGCTCGGCCTCGAGAAGCTCCTCCGGGGTCTGCGGGGCGTGTCGGAGCAGCACCGTCTGCCTTGTCATCGACTCCGCCCACGAGTCCCCCGGAAGCATGATCGACACAACGGTCCGCTCACGCCACCCGCCGGCAATCGCCATCCCGGGAAAGATCCAGTAAACGAGCCCGAGGGCCTCGGCCGGTTCCCACTCCTCGCGGGGGGCATCAAGGAATCGATCGATCGACTTCAGCGCGAAGACATGACGCATGTGGGGGCCGTACGAGTCGAAGGCAGCCATATTGCTGTAATTGGTGAGCGCCACTGTGTTGGGGTGCAATGACGAGAAGTGGTAGCCCTCGAGGAACCCATCGACGGTCACCTTCCAGTTCGGGCCAGCCAGCTCACGGGTCGAGAAATGGTGGGACTTCTCGAGGCCCAACTGCTCGAGAAGGGGCAGTGCGTCGCCGAGCCAGGCGTCGACATCCATCGGCAGATCAGGGGTGAGGCAGGCGAAGATGATGCCGGCCCGCTCATCGCATGAAAGTCGGACGAGGCTGTTCTCCTCACGATCAACCGGGCCGAAGGTCTCCTCCCCCGGCACCCCGGTCAGCCGTCCCTCAGTGTCGTAGGTCCAGGAGTGGTACGGGCAGGTAAAGCGCCGGGCGCTGCCGCAGCCCTGCGGCACGACCTTCATGGAACGGTGGCGGCAGACGTTGAGCATCGCGTTCACCGTTCCATCCGCAGCCCGGACGAGCACGATCTCGCGACCGACGACCCTCATCGCCTTGAAGTCCCCAACGCTCGGCAACTCGGCGGAAGTCGCGACCGGCAGCGGGATCACCCGGAAGATCTCAGCGATCTCCCGCTCCCAGAGCCCTTGGTCGAGGTACTTGGCGATCGGCTCACGCCGCTGCTCGGCCACCATGTCGGTCGTGCCGTTGCGCCGGTGCTCAATGAGTCTGGCCATGATGTCAAGGGCGCTCTCGCGATCGACAGCCTCGAAGACGAGCGCTGCCTTGTACTCGGGAAGTGCTTCGGTCATTCGGGGATCCTTCCAAAGCGAAGAGGCTCTCGCGAATCAATAGGTGAGCAGGTCCACGCCCAGATGCTGGTGCTCATTGATGCTCCGGATAACCCTTATCTCATGATCAAGTGCGACGCGGCTGATCGCAGTATGGGTCGGAAGGAAGAACAGGTCCTCGTCGGTACCGAGCACCTCGCTGAGGTAGGCATTGATGACGCCGCCATGCGCCACGATGACGATGTGGTTGCCCCGATGCGCATCGGCGAGGCCGTTGATGGCGGCGAGGCTTCGTGCCCGGAATTCGGCGGCAGGCTCGCCGAACGGCATAAGGTCCCAACGGCGTTCAAGCCGGAACCTGCGCTGCCGCTCGATCCACTCGGATTCCGGGATGAGGTCGGCGGGGTTCTCGTCGGCGCCGATGTCGCGATAGGACTCGATCTCGCGCAACTCGTGCATCCGGACCGGCGTCAGGCCATGGGGCTCGCCGATGGCTACTGCCGTATCAAAGGCCCTCGACAGGGTGCTTGAGATCAGGACGTCGATCGTTTCGTCCGCAAGGGCCCTCGCGACCGCAGCGGCCTGCCTCCTGCCGATGTCCGACAGATGGGGGTCAACCCAGTCTCCATGAGTGAAGACGTCGCTCACCGGATACTGCTGCTGGCCATGTCGGATGAGCGTGATGCGCGTCGCCGTGCGCGACCCGATGAGAAAGGGATCGCGCACGGAGAACGGCGGCTCCGGCGAGGCCGGGGGGCTGATGACGGTCATCCGGCGGATTCAACCACCGTGACTGTGCCGGTCGATCCGTTCAGCTCGACGAGGGTGCCGGTCGGCAACCTGTGGCTGGCGCCGAGGAGCGAGACGACGCAGGGAACGCCGATCTCGCGGCTCACGATCACCGCGTGGCTGCCGGGTGCGCCGATCTCGCAGATGACCGCACTGGCGATCATGAACAGCGGCACCCAAGAGGGATCGGTCGTCGTGCAGACGAGGATCTCGCCCGGCTCGAGCTCACCGGCATGCGAGAGGTCTGAGATGACTCGCGTGCGTGCTGTCACCGCACCCGGGGATCCAGCCACCGCCTTGATCACCGTGCCAGGGGTCTCCGCTGCCCCGCCGCCCGCACCCTTCTTCGGCCATTCGCTGATCGGGGGGATCGGCTGGCCGTGCATGACGACGTACGGCGGATCGAGGTCCGCCAGTGTTGCGAAGTCAACTGAGCGCTGCGCGAGGGTCGTGCTCCACCCGGACTGATCAGCGAGGAACCCATCGAGCTCGGAGTCGAGGAGCATGAAGATGTCCATTGGGTCGGCGATCGAACCGCGCTCATGCATGCGCCGACCGAGCTCACGGAATGCCAGCTTGGGCTCATGGAAGAGCTGCACCGCCGCGTTCTTGCCCGCCTCGCGCATTCGGTAGGAGGTCTGCCCTGAGTTGATGCCGGCCGCGAGCATGCCAGCGGTCGCCTCGTCACCGGCGACGAGCGCGCTGAGTTCCGCCTCGGCCGCAATACGATTCTCCATCGACTGCGCCGACCGGATTGCGGGCGAGCTGCCGTCGTCCTGCTTTCGCACTCGGTCGATCATGTCGTAGGCGAGGCTCGGGTTGATCCGCCAGGTTTCGGCGCTCAGCTCCCACTCATTAACCCCGCGGTGGCCGAATTCATTGAGCAGCCCGGCGAAGGCCGCATTGAATGACGCAGAGGCAGGCAACGCGGCGAGGCGCTCGTGGAGTCCATCGACTCCCTCATCGAATGCCGCGCTGATCTCCGGGGATCCATTCACCATGCGCGAAAGCTCCCAGATGCGCTCCGGAACGCCTGCGGACGCGACCTCACCCAGTGCTGCGAAGATCATGAGACCAAGCTCCGGCTTGCCCACGGCGTCAGCAACGCCCTGAACGATGGCCGGTCCGACCGTTGCGCCAACGACAACCTGCGCATAGACATCCCACGTGCGGTTCTGGCGCTTGGCCATGGCGCGGCCGTACTCGACGAGTTCAGCGTCGCTCACCGATGCGAGGTCTGGCCTTGACGCCACCCAGGCTTTGACCTCGGCGAGGAACTCGTCGAGCAAGGCCACCTGACTGTTGCCGAGGATTCCCGCGAACGTCGCTCCGAGTGCCGCTGAGCACTCCTCGTCGTTGTCGCGCGGGTCCTCGACGTACTTCGGCACCGCCGGGTTTTGGCCGAAGAAGCTCACATCGATCGCATCAGCTGTTAGGCCCGGCATGCGATGACCGAAGACGCGTCCGACCGACACCTGATTGTAGAAGTAACCGCCCCACGAACCGTAGGTCTCCGGCTGAGTCCAGAGGAACTCCTCCTCCTTGAAGGTTCCCATATGGATCCAGCCCCACGCGGTGCCCGGCACGACGCCCTGCTCCCACGCCAACGACCAGTTGAGCGGGGTGAATGGATCTGGGCCCACCTCGTCGGCGTTGCCACGCGTGTAGATGGGAAAGCGCTCGGACTGCTCTGTGTCGGCGATCCAACGTTCCATGGTGAACTCCCTTGCTGCGGTCGAAGAGGCTGCTGGTTACGGATAATGAAGTGCTAGTTGCGGACGATGACGGCGCGATCGCCCTCTTTCCACATTCGGTCGAGACGACGATAGGCGAATTTCCAGCCATCGGCAGTTCGGACGACCCGGTCGGCATACTCGGCACCGATGAAGTAGTGCTTGACCGGGCCGGGGTTTGAATCACGGATGTGCTGCGAGATCAGGTAGGTGCGCACCTCGGCCACATCACCGTCAACCTCGACGAGGCTTTTGGCCACTAGGTGCATCGTCGCGTCGAGGCCGCCGATCGCGCCTTCGATCATCTCCCGGACTGCCTTCGCGCCCTTGGGGTGGCCAAGACTCCCTGCGTCGTACTCGCCATCGGGGGTGAAGAGATTCTCCAATTCGGCGAAGTCCTTGGTGTCGATTGCCCGGGAGTAGCGGACGAGGAGGTCGTCGATCTCCATCCGGTCGGAGATCGTCTGCAGGTCGAGCGGCACGGGAGCTCCTGGGCTGAGTGGAGTAGGGGCGAGGAGTAAGCAGGTCGCAGATGGCACCAGACATGAAACTAGACACCCTTGCTAGTTTATGCAAGGACTCTCTAGGAATTGCTCTAAGTTTGTGACACCCTAGAGACCATTCGATTCGCAGCAATCTGAGAGGAAAACCGTGACATCAGCACAGGCAAAGAACTGGGAGGACGTCAAGTCCTACAGCCTCGATACTGATGACGAACTGGAGTTACTCAACGCGCAGATCGAATGCACGCTCATCTGGTCGGGCAAAGAGGGCTGGCCCATGGGCGTCATCGTCAACTTCATCTACCGCGAGGGCACCTTCTGGCTCACCGCCAGCGAGGAACGGCCGCGGATCGCATCGATCCGCAAGGATCCGCGAGTGAGCATCGCCGTCACTTCGAAAGGCTCCTCGGTGAAGGAGCGTCGTTCCATCACCTACAAGTGCAACGCGATCGTCCACAATGACCGCGAGGTCCTCGACCGGATCCTGCCGGAGTTCGCGAACGCGATGCGCCCGGGTGAGCCCGATAAGGCCGAGGCGTTCCGCGCGATGCTCGACTCCCCCGAGCGCGTCGTTCTTGAACTCATCCCGGTGACCCGGATCGGCTTCGACAGCGCAAAGATGTGGAAGGCGTCAGAGGGCGCCCGGCCGAGCGACTCCCCCTCAGGTTCGCACTGATCGCGACTCGCCGTCACCGCATCCCTCGCTGATTGACATTGGAGACCCCCATGCGCTTCGAGAACAAGATCCTGTTCGTGACCGGTGGAGCCAGCGGCATCGGGCGCGCAACTGCCGCTCGGGTCGTCGCCGAAGGTGGTCGGGCGGCCATCGTCGATCTCGACCTCGCAAAGGCCCAGGCCGTCGCTGCCGAACTCCCCGGCTGCATCGGCCTGTCAGCAAACGTCGCCGATGAGGCCCAAGTCAAGGCTGCGGTCGATGCCACGGTGGCTCAGCTTGGCGGCGTCGACCTCGTTCTTGCCTGCGCCGGTCACGCCGAGTTCGACCTCATCTCGGAATGGGACTCCGCGCGTTTCAATCGCATGATGGAGGTGCATGTCGGCGGAACCTTCCTCACCGCCAAGTACACGAATCCGATCATGCAGTCGCGCGGGGCCGGGTCGATCGTCACCATTGCCTCGACAGCGTCCATCGTCGCCCAGAGACTCAATGTTCCCTACGGTGCGGCAAAGGCAGCCATCACCGGATTCACCCGGCAGTTCGCACTCGAGGCAGCCCCCGCCGTTCGCGTGAACTGCGTCGCACCCGGGCGCACGCTCACCGGCATGACCGAGCCGCTCATGCTCGCACGCGGTGGCACCCTCGAGAAGGGCGCTGAGATGTTCGGCGCCAACATCCCGCTCAAGCGGGTGGCCCAGGCCGAGGAACTCGCGGCCGCGGTGTGCTTCCTGCTGAGCGACGATGCGAGCTTCATGACCGGCGCAACCCTCGTCGTCGACGGGGGCGAGACGATTCAGTAGACGCTGACGAGCGGGTCAGGCTCCGTTATCGTCAACGAGCAGGGCCGCGCGAAGGCTGTCGATCTCGGCCCGACTCAGGCCTCGGCCCAGCGCCCACGCCTCGGCGCTTCCGTAGCGATCCTTCATCCGGGCAAGGAAGGCGAGCATGGTCTGCGTTTCCGACTCAAAGATCCAGTCCGGCGCATAGGCAAGGCCGTTGTCCTTGTAGACCTGTGCGCCGCGCATTCGCGCAATGATCGACACCATGTTCGCCGTTGTCACGTGATAGTCGGCAGCAATCGTTGC
>CAMCSO010000014.1 GCA_945877545.1 Bifidobacterium breve
TGCTGCGAAGCAGGCTCGGCACGGCACCTGTCGTTGCAACCCTGACCCGCAATGAGGTGATGGTGCTTGCGGAGCTGTCCCGACGCCCATTCGGCCTGGTCTCGTCGCGCGCCGTCGCCCGCGCCTGCGGCCTGTCCCCCGCGACAGCCACCAAAGCGATCCACGGACTTTTGACCATCGGGCTTGTCGTGGAGCGAGACGAGGTGGTGCCGTTGGGGCACGCGCGGAGGGTGCGGTCACTGCACGCCAACGTGCGCCACCCGCAATGGGGCGCCCTACTTCCGATGCTGCGTCAAGTGGTCCATCCGGCGATGCCGGGTCCGTCACCCTCGCATCGCTTGCCTGCACATCTTCGGCATGCGTTCTGGAACGTCGATGAGGACACCCTCACGCGCGTCACACCCGCAACTGACGGTTCGTTCATCGCGGTGCGTGCCCTCACCACCGGCGACGTCAACCTGCTGGCCTACGCAGCCGCGACAGTCCCCGCCTCCGCTTGGACACGTGCTGGCCTAGCGCGCGGGCTGACCGATGAGCAGCGGGCACTGGCCAGCAGTCTCGCTGGCAGCGGCACATGACCAACACATTGCCGCGAAGCCTGCTTGACGTACTGCCCGCTGGCACAGCCCAGACGTGGATCATCCTGCGTGATCACCTCCCCGAGGCAATGGTGCTCTACGGGGGCACCGCCCTAGCCGCACACCTGCACCACCGAGTGTCGCGCGACCTCGACTTCTTCTCCCCCGTGGAACTCGACGTGCCCGATCTGAGGACCATGCTGGAGTCGCTGGGCACGTTCGCAGCCACAACTGACGAAGCCGACACCCTCAACGGAGTGTTCAATGACACCAAGGTGCAGTTCCTTCGCACCCGCAATCAGGATGCCCTCGAGCCGCCGACCGACGTTGCTGGGATCCCAGTAGCAAGCCTGCGTGACATCGCCGCTACGAAACTCAAGACTATCGCCGACAGGGGAGAGTTGCGCGACTACTTCGACCTGATGACCATCGAGCAGCACACCGCCATCACCATGGAGCCCGCACTGCAGGACTACCAGGAGCGATACCAAACTCACGACCGCAACACCCTGCTGCACATCATTCGCGCGTTGGGCACCTTCAATGACGTCACCGATGATCCAGGCCTGCCCGTCCCTCGTGCCAGCATCGAGCGGTACTGGATACGCAGAGTCCGCAGCCTCGCGCTCAGCATCGACACCACGGGCGCCGTCAACACCCACCCTCCCGCTGTCACGGGGTCGTCAACGATTCCCGCTCTGGCTGCTGCGTCATTATCGAATCCAAGCAGGGGGAACGTGTGGGTCGATGCCCACGAGCGCAACGGCCGTATCGTTAACGGCTATTGGCGTCGCCGCTGAACTGCCGCCTGTGAGCACCGGACCGTCAGGGGACGAGTTCCACGACCCGGCCGCGAAGACGTGCCTTCTCCGAGCTCGGGCTCCCCTTTACCTTCACCGTGATTCGCGTGCGGTCGGCACGGAATAGGTCATGCGAATACTCGAAGGCGACGCCCTCAGCATCTCGGGTGGTGCGGGTTATGGAGATGAGGGGCGCGCCCCGCTCGATGGACAGGATCGTCGCCTCGTCACTCGAGGCCGAGACAACCTCGATGTGCCCTGTCGCCTCCTCCGGGCGGAGGCTGTACTCCGCATCAAGCAACTCGTAGAGCGAGCCACCTAGGTCGCGCTCCGGAAGGCCCGGGACGAGCTCGGCGGGGAGCACTGCATGCTCAAGGGAGATGGGCACGCCGTCGGCGAGTTGGACACGCACAACCCTTGACCCGGCGGTGAAGCCCTGGTCACGAAGAAGCATTGGCACGCCAACAATTCGAGAGAGGTCGCGGTCGACCTTCCCCGCCGCAATATAGGTCCCGCCTCCCCGTCCCGGGATCCGACGGAGCGTCGAGCGGCTGACCCCCATCGCCACAGCGAGCTCCCACTCAGCAGCCAATTTCTGTCCGGGGTGAAGGGTGCCTCGCTCGATTTGCCCGCGATCGGCGGCCCCCGTCATGCTCATGCGCTACATCTAGTCCAATGCCGCGAGCGACTCAGGAAGAACCTGGCCACCGTCAACAACAAGCGTCTGACCCGTGACATAGGCCGCCTGGTCCGTCGCGAAGAACAGGGCCGCATAGCCGATGTCCTCTACCTCGCCGAGGTGTCGCTGCGGGATCGACATCTCCATCGAGCGCCGATATTCCGGGCCGAGCGCCGCGAGTCCCTCCGTCTCGATGTTCCCCGGGAGGACTGCATTGACCGTGATGCCATGCGGAGCGAGCTCGATTGCCGCCGTCCGCATGAAGCCAAGTTGCGCCGCCTTGCTCGCCCCGTAGTGGGACCAGCCCGGAGAGCCAGTGATCGGACCGGTGATCGAGGAGATGAGGATGACGCGGCCATGGCCGGACACGATGAGGGCGGGCAGGCAGGCCTGCACTGTGAAGATGGTTCCCTTGACGTTCGTATCCAGCATGAGGTCGATATCCGACTCCGACATCCCGGCAAGGTGAGCGGCTGGGTAGATACCCGCGTTCGCACACACGATGTCGATACCCCCAAAACCATCGATAGCCGCCTGCGCCATCGCATCGCACGAGGAGCGGACGGCGACATCGCCGATGAAGAATGCTGCCTTGCCAGGCCCGAGGCCTTCTAGCTCCGCTACCGCACGCTCGGCATCCAACTGGTTTCGCCCCGTGATGAGAACATTCGCACCCGCCTTCGCCAGGACTCGAGCGATGCCCTTGCCGATCCCTTTGGTGGCGCCCGTGATCACAGCCGACCGGCCTTCGAGTGACGTGAACATGATCAACGCTCCCTACGTTCGAAGCTCAGCAAGGGCGTGGTCGAACAGTGCGGTGTGCAGGTCAACATCCGCCGCGGTCGTATCCGGACACATGAGCGCCATATTGTGGAACGGGGTCATGAGGACCCCGCGATTCGACATGTACAGATGCAGGAATTCCTCCAACTCCTCGTCGTCGGCTGCGGCCGAAGCCGTGCCAGTCACCGGTGCGGGCGAGGCGAATCGGTACTCGGCCCTGGCACCGAGTTGCTCGATGCTCCATGGCATTGCGTGCCGTTCGAGCGCAGCGTCGACCCCCTCGCGGTAGCGCGTACCGAGGGTGATCATGTGTTCAAACGCAGCGTCGGTCAGGACATGCTCAAGTGTCGCTCTCATCGCTGCGGTCGACAGGACGTTGCCGGCGAGTGTGCCCCCGACACCGCCGACGTCGATGAGATCTGCGGTCGGATGGCTGCTGACACGCTCGGCTACTTCATGGCTGATGCCGTAGGCCCCGCAGGGAATCCCTCCACCAATGCTCTTGCCGATGACGAAAATATCTGGCAGTAACCCCCACGCACCTGTGCAGCCACCCGGGCCCGCCGAAACCGTGTGAGTCTCGTCGATAAGGAGCAGCGTGCCGTACTTCGTGCACAGTTCGCGGACGCCGTCCATGAAACCCGGTTCAGGGAGCACGATCCCGATGTTCGTCAGCGCCGGCTCCATGATGAGTACCGCGACATCCCCGTGCGCCAGCCCGCGTTCAACCGAAGCGAGGTCATTGAACTCGGCGACCCGTGTTGTGGCGATCACGTCCAGCGCGGGGCCGACATTCCCCTCACGGGAGGCTGCCATGCCATCAGCGTCGAACACAACAAAGGTCTCATCGACCGAGCCGTGGTAGCAATACGCGAAGGCCATGACCTTGGGGCGGCCTGTGACCATTCGTGCCAGGCGCAGGGCCCATCGGTTGGCGTCGGTAGCGGTGAGGCTGAAGGACCAGAGCGGCATGGTGAACCGCCTGGTGAGTTCAGCAGCAACCCATTCGGCATCCTCGCTCGGCATCATCGTCGTGATGCCACCCGCTACCTCGATGCGCTCACGCACCGCGGCCACTGTTGCCGACGGAGAGTGGCCAGCCATGGCGCCGGTATCCCCGAGCGCGAAGTCGACGTACTCGAGGCCATCGATGTCAACGACTCGGTTGCCGCGCGCCGTCGAGAGATAGAGCGGATAGCCGCCAGACCACTTGTTCATCCAGGTCATCGGAACCCCGCCGAAGAGATGGCCAGCGGCCTCGAATGCGGCCCTTGACTGAGGGGTCCGCTCCACGTGGGTGGCACGCTCGCGAACAAGTAGTCGGCTGAGGGTTGCCCGGTCGACGGCTGGGCGGACGGTAACGGTCATGGTGGGCTCCTCAGCGGGTGACGGTCACGTCTGACTGTAGCCGTGCGGTTGAATTACGTCATGAGCGTCGACCACGATCCCCGCATGCAGGTTGGCCCCTTGTGGATCGAGCCTCGCGTCGTCATCTACGCGACCCTCATCCAAATGACGGCCTACGCGCTCTTCGACGTGCCCGACATCCCGATCGCCCTCGACGGATTCAATGTGCTGTTTTGGGTCGCAATCGTGCCGATGTTCGCCCTCGCAGTCGCCCACGCATTCTCGGAGGTGCTCGACCTCCAGATTCGCCTCCGCCGTCGGATGAACTGGGCTGACGTGGTGGTGATCCTGCACTCGAACCTGCAGTTCCTCTACGTCAGTGTCATTCCCATCATCCTGCTGTCCATCGCATGGCTGCTCGGCATGAGTGAGAACAGCGCCGTCAATATGGTCCTTTACCTCGGTGTCGTCTCACTCGCAGGTTGGGGCGCTTATGGAGCTCGTCGGGCCGGTCTACGGACATGGCCATGCGTGATCTTCGGGGCCGCCTACGCCTGCCTCGGAGCTCTAGTCGTCCTCCTCGAAATCTTCATTCGCCACTGAGCTAGATCCAACCGAGGCGAGGTTGGCACCGGCCTCTTACCATTAGTTCACTCCAAGTGTGGGGGACTCAAGGTGAGTAGGGGATGCAATCAATGCGCGAAGGCCTGATCTTCAGTAGACGGGGCGGTGCCCGACACGCCGCCTCAGGCGTCTCGGTGCGACTCGTGAGCGCCTTTGCGATCACCCTCACACTCAGCGGCATTCCAGCCTCGGCAGATGCTGCTGAGGCCAGTAAGACCTTGAAGGTCGGAACCCTCACCCTTACCGCCTGCGATTCCGTCGAAGTCGATGGAGCACAGGCCTGGTGCGGGCGATTTCCGCGCCCTTGGGACCCGGCGACAGCAGGGTCGGCGATCTTCGATGTGGGCTTCGTCCTCACCCTCCCCACCGGCGCGGCTCGCGCGGCAGCTGCCGCACCCCAGTCACCGGCAACGTCAGCCATCGTCGCGTTGGAGGGCGGACCCGGCTACGGAGGCATCGCGAGCGGAACAGATTTCGCTGCCGCGTTTGGTGATGAGCTCTCCACCAGGGGACTGCTCGTCATGGATCAACGAGGTACCGGACTTTCAGCTGCCGTCGACTGTGATGACGAGATCGCCGATGCCGAGACGTGGCGAGAGTCGATCGGCTTATGCGCTTCGAAACTCGGTGACCGCTTCGACCTCTTCGGCACCTCGCTCGCAGCAGATGACCTCGCGGCAATCATGAATGCCCTGCAACTTGGTCCATCAAACATCTACGGGGTGTCCTACGGAACCTTCTTCGGTCAAGTATTTGCCGGCCGTCACCCGGAACTCACCCGAACCCTGCTCCTCGACAGCGCCTACCCGGTTTTCGGTGAAGAGGGGTGGGTCGAGACCATCGGTCCCTCACTCACCGACGCCCTGAATCTCACATGCAGCAGAGCTGCGAACTGCAAAAAGTTCCGCGGGCGCAGTTCAGACAGGCTCGCGGGGGTCCTAAAGCAACTTCGGCGAGCCCCCGTCAAGGTGACCGCCCCGGCACCAGATGGGTCGCGTCAGAAGGTGAGCATCACCCCGTCGGCCATTTTCCAGACCATCATTGACGCGGGCTATGGAGGGACAACCTATTCCGCTCTGGATCCCGCGTTTCGCGCTGCCCTCGCCGGCGACTGGCTGCCCCTCGGGCGGCTTATCAATGAGGCGCAGGGGGTTGGGTTGCGTCCCCTTCGTGATGAATCAGACGGGGGAAATGACGGGCTCATGTATGCGGTCATCTGCCAGGATTACCCGCAGATCGTGAATCCGAGTAGCGCGCCCGCGGCCCGCATGGAGCAGTATCAGGCGGCAGTAGAGGCTGGGCGTGCTGCCAAGGCGGCCCTGTACGCACCATTCACCGTCGATGAGTTCCTGGGAACAGACTGGTGGGATCAGGAATCCTGCCTCGACTGGCCGGAATCGACGCGCTACCCGTCCAATCCGCCACTTCCGCCGAGTGGTGGCTACGGGGCCCAGCCCACGTTGGTGCTGTCGGGCGACCTCGACCTCGTCACCACCGTCCGCGAGGGCGCGATGGTCGCCGCTCAGTTCCCCAACTCGCGACAGATCGTGGTAGCCAGCGGAACTCACGGGGTGACGGGCAACGATTGCATCGACGGGTTGATTCAGGAGTTCATCGATGAACCGCAGCCCGTCATTGATGGTGCCGGCGGTGAGTGCGCGTCCGAGGAGCCAGCGGTTCGTGTCGTCTCCGGATACCCACGCACAAGCAAGGGGCTGAGCACGAGCGTTGCAGCGGCCCGCACGGTGACAGACCTCTTCGACCGCTGGCGGGTTGGCCCCGACAAGCGCACCATCACCGGCTCCGGCCTTCGTGGTGGCTCGTGGAAGGCGGTTGGCTACGAAAACGTCACGTTCACGCTCAATGCAGTGAAATTGTTCGATGACCTGCCGGTGTCGGGCACTGTGACGTGGGCCGAGGACGGCGAAGTTCAAACGTCGCTCACCGCGGGAGGTCGGCGCATCGCCTTGAAGTGGAACGATTGGACCCACCCAACCCTGTCAACCCAAGAGCGCCTCGGCTAGCAAACCCTCCCCACCTCCCACCTCCCACCTCCCACCATCTGGCCCGGATTCTGGGGCAGATGAACGAACTTTGGCCTTTTCGCTGGCTTTTCATTCATCCCACCCAGAATCCGGGCCAGATGAAGGGGGGGCGATAGGTGAGTCGCTAGGTTTGTTGGGAGGAACGGCTAGGAGGTGGCCATATCGACGAACCTGCTGTAGTGGCCCTGGAAGGCGACTGTGACTGTCGCCGTCGGGCCATTGCGGTGCTTCGCGACAATGAAGTCGGCCTCACCTGCACGCGGTGACTCGCGCTCGTAGGCATCCTCACGATGGAGGAGGACGACGACATCGGCATCCTGCTCGAGGGAACCAGACTCGCGAAGGTCGGCGAGAAGGGGGCGCTTGTCGGTGCGCTGCTCGGCGCCGCGATTCAACTGGCTGATGGCGATGACCGGGACTTCAAGTTCCTTGGCAAGCAGTTTGAGTGACCTTGAGAACTCTGACACCTCCTGCTGCCGACTCTCAACCCGCTTGCCGCTCGTCATGAGTTGCAGGTAATCGACGACGACGAGACGAAGGTCATGACGCTGCTTGAGGCGCCGGCACTTCGCACGGATCTCCATGAGGGTCATGTTCGGCGAGTCATCGATGAACAGTGGCGCCTCACTCACGGTGCCCATCCTGCTCGCGAGCTTTGTCCAGTCGGCGTCGCTCATCGTGCCGGCCCGCATGTGGTGAAGGGGCACCTGAGCCTCCGCTGATAGCAGACGCATGACGATCTCATTGCGGCTCATCTCGAGCGAGAAGATGACGCTTGCCAGACCGTGCTTGATGGACGCTGCGCGGCATATATCGAGGCCGAGGGTCGACTTGCCGAGGGCAGGCCTGGCAGCGACGATGACGAGTTGGCCCGGGTGGAGGCCATTGGTCAGTTTGTCGAGTTCGATAAATCCGGTCGGCACGCCGATCATCTCACCACCG
Organism: Bifidobacterium breve; assembly: GCA_945877545.1. GTDB lineage: Bacteria > Actinomycetota > Actinomycetes > S36-B12 > S36-B12 > WLND01. Next base: position 7,799 of record CAMCSO010000014.1, read on the forward strand.
CGATTCGAGATTGCCTCGATCTCGTTCAGCGCCTCGCCCATGATCTCGCGCAGTGGCAAGTAATCCTCGCTCGTCCTGCGATCCGTGACGTCGTAGACCTCCGCCTGCGCGCGATCGACCATGTCGTCGACATCGCCAGTGCCGCTATAGCCCATATGAACGATGCGAGTGCCCGCCTCGACAAGGCGCCGAAGGATGGCTTGCTCACGGACGATCCGGCCGTAGTACCCACCGTTGGCGGCTGTCGGCACCATGGACACGAGAGTGTGGAGGTAGGTCGCACCGCCAATACGCGCGATCTCGCCGGCCTTCGTGAGTTCGGCAGCCACCGTCACTGCATCGGCGGGCTCACCCTTGCCATAGAGATCGAGGATCGCGCTGAAGATAGTCTGATGTGCCGGCCGGTAGAAGTCGCCCTCACGGACCACTTCGACCACATCGGCGATGGCATCTTTACTCAAGAGCATGGCACCGATGACGGACTGCTCGGCTGCGATGTCGTTCGGGGGAGTGCGATCAGTTCCTCTGGGTTCGACCGGAGCATGCAGTTCCGCGACGCTCATGACGCTCCCTTCGTTGCCTGGTCAGACGGATGTTCCCCACCGGGATCGTTCTACAGCAGGGGTGTGACGAAGGTTAGGGATAGCGACACAGATCTGTCCATCAGTGCTGTGGACAAACCTGTGGACTGACTGTTGGAAACCTCATGTTCTGTCGCCCTCTACTGTGGATAAGTTGAGGAAGACCCAGCTAATTTCAGGCTTCTCTGTCCGATCCATGGGGATTCCCGAGCCACGGAGGTGTGGACAGAAATTCGATCGGGTTACTCACTAGGGTTGGTTGATGACTTCACCACCGACCCGCATCTACCGGGTGACCATCGTCTGCCTCGGGAACATCTGCAGATCCCCAATTGGCGAAGCCGTCCTGCGTGAGCGCCTTGCACGCAGCGGTCTGGACGGCGTCGTCGAGGTCGATTCCGCTGGTACTGGAGACTGGCACGTCGGGCAGGGAGCCAACCCCCGAAGTGTTCAGGTGCTCGACGATCATGGCTACGCGCATGACCACACCGCCCGACAGATCAACGAGCGTTGGTTCGCCGACATCGACCTCGTCATCGCCATGGACACCGCCAACTACGCAGACATCAAGGGGCTCATCCCCAGCACGGCTCACCACGTCGATCTACGAATGCTCCGCTCCTTTGACCCGGCCTTCGCAGGCGTCAGAGAACCTGACGCCCGACTAGATGTGCCCGATCCGTATCACGGGACCGACGAGGATTTCGTCACCGTGCTGCACATGATCGAGTCTGCCGTGGACGGCCTTGTAGAGGCTCTTCCTGAGCGCATCGCGGTCGCCCACTGACCGACGCAAACCCAACACATGGCAAACCCCCGTACCTCACATGGATTGCGCGAGGGACGGGGGTTTGTCGGGTGGTCGCTACGCGGGGGGTCCGTACTGATTGTCGCCAGTCTGAGACGCTGGCAGCCACAGGACGATCAGGATGATGTGCCCAACACACGGAATGATGAGGAGCACCTGGAGCCACCCAGTCTTGCCTGTGTCGTGCAGTCGCCTGCAACCGACCGCGAGGGTCGCGAGAATGAGGACCAACGCAATCAGATTGAAGATCAGCCCGACGAAGGTGTTGTCGTTTCCACCGAGGAGACCCCGAAGCACGTACGCAACGATCTCCAGAATGGCTACGAACAGGATCCAGTACCAGAACTCGGACCGGTTCGCGCGGCCGGAGAACTTCGTCATGCTGCCAAAACCAGAGGTGATTGCCTCAGCAAAACCCATAGTGACTCCAAATCAGATTGGCCCGATCCTTAAATGGCCGAGCACACGGAACACATTCTTGCGCTTGAGTGACCCCGCTCCATCACAATCAACGAAACTGGGCATGAATTTCCGGTGCGGTCGCCCTTCGTGTCAAAAAAAGCAGGGAGTGAATCCTCTCGGCTCCACTCCCTGCGCATCCTGCTCACATCCGTGCTACTGCGCGACCACCTCGAGGGTGATGACGGCAGAAACGCCCTCATGCACAGCCACCTTCGCCGAGTGCTTGCCCAGTGTCTTGATGGGCTTCGCTAACTCGATGCTGCGCTTCTCGAGTGCCGGGCCACCGGCGCTCTTCACTGCCGTCGCGATATCAGCGGTCGTGACCGAGCCGAACAGCCGACCAGTCTCGCCAGCCTTCACGAGCAACTGAACGACGAGTGCCTCGATTGCCTGCTTGATCTCATTGGCGTGCGCCATATCGCGCACCTCACGCACCTTACGGGCCCGCTTGATCTGGGTGACCTGCTTCTCGCCACCCTTTGTCCAGCCGATGGCGAAGCCGCGGGGCACGAGGTAATTGCGTGCATAGCCGTCTTTCACGGTGACGATGTCACCGGGAGTGCCGAGGCCACTGACGTCCTGGGTCAAGATGAGCTTCATGTTTGTTCCCCTTTCCTGTGAATCGCCGGATTAACGGGCGGTCGATGAGTAGGGGAGCAATGCCACTTCGCGGGCATTCTTGACGGCCATCGCCACATCGCGCTGGTGCTGCGTGCAGTTGCCGGTGACCCGCCGAGCGCGGATCTTGCCGCGATCGGAAATGTACTTGCGGAGCAGTGGGATGTCCTTGTAATCGATGATCTGGACGCCCTTGCCCTTCGACTCAGCCCGGCAAAACGGGCAGGCCTTCTTCTTCGGGATCTTGTCGTCTTTGCCGCGCATTGGTGTGCGCTTGCTGTCTTTGTCTCTGTCTCTGTTGCTGGCCATGGTTCGTCAAATCTCCTGGGGTGTTTGGTCTACTGACTAGAAGGGTGGCTCGTCGTACGCCGGAGCGCCACCTGCGGCGCCACTTGCCCACGGATCATCGGTCGGGGCGCTACTGAAGGAGCCGGCACCTGCGGCCGAACCACCCTCGCCGAAGCCGCCGCCCTGGCGCTGCACGCGATTGACCTTGGCTGTCGCGTAACGGAGCGCCGGGCCGACATCGTCGACTTCGAGCTCCATGACTGTGCGCTTCTCACCCTCACGGGTTTCGTAGGAGCGCTGCTTCAACCGTCCGGACACGATGACCCGGGTGCCCTTCGTGAGGGACTCGGCGACATTCTCCGCATACTGACGCCACACGCTGCAGGACATGAAGATGGTGGCGCCCTCCTCCCACTCGTTCGTGGTCTTGTTGAGCACCCGCGAATTCGAGGCGACGGTGAATGAGGCAACGGCCGCGCCGCTGGGGGTGAACCGCAGTTCGGGATCATTGGTGAGATTGCCAATGACCGTCACCGTGATGTCGCCCGCAGCCACTACTTGCCTTCCGCCGGGCGCATCACCTTGGTGCGCATAACGGCCTCGTTCAGCCCGAGTTGACGATCAAGCTCGGTGACCGCGGCCACTGTTGCAGTAATGTCAAGGACTGCGTAGATGCCATCGGTCTTGTGGTTGATCTCGTACGCCAGACGGCGCCGACCCCAAACATCGACCTGGTTGACCGAACCACCATCAGCCTTGATGACGTTAAGAAACGTGTCAAGGCTGGGAGCAACGGTCTTCTCTTCAAGATCTGGGTCCAGAATGACCATGACCTCATAACGACGCATGAACAACCCACCTCCTTCGGACTAAGCGGTCACGGTCGATCCGTGACAGGAGGGCTTTTGCGCGTCTGCGATGACGACGTACGTCGGCGCTTTGCAGAACTCGTTGAGGGTACCGGACTTCAGTCTTCAAACCAAACACACGAAGGGCTCTGACCGGTGATGAATGACGCGTCCACAGGTGCATATCGGGCCATTGTGCGGCAAGGACGGTTTGGCCAAACTCACGGTATGGCCACCACCTCGCTTGTTTGGCACCATATTCGGTACCGTTCTTCTATGGCGGTTAACGTTCGAATGACGCAGGAGTTATCGGAGGAATTACGTTCCCTGGCACGTGAAACCGGACGGTCTCAGCAGGATCTCATTCGTGAGGCGATCAGCGAATACGTGCGAAACTATCCCCTTCGGGGCTTCCCACCAGAGGTCAGACATTTCCTCACGCCAGCAATGAAATCCGCGCCGGGGGCCGTAAAGCGACCGCTCTTGACTCTTCCGGACGGGATGAGTTCTGACGACCTCATCGCGCATGAGCGAGGCTCGGTCGACTGATGATCGTCTACTGCGACTCCAGCGTTCTGCTGAAGCGGGTGTTCGATGAGGCGGATGCCGCTGAATTTCGCTCGCATTTCCAAGATCTCATCGACGGCGGTAGCGCACTTGCAACGTCCGCACTCGGGGAACTTGAGGTGTCGCGTGTGTGTCGTCGGTACTTCGGTGACGATGGCCTTCGTGATGCACGCGCTGCTCTCGAGGACATCGCCATTCTCGCAGTCTCACGGGCCGTCCTTAGAAATGCCGCTGAGATTCCTTATCGGCACTTGCGCTCAGCCGATGCCATCCATGTCGCTTCCGCCTTCACCCTGCGAGCGGACCTCGTCCTGACTCGAGACAGGCAGATGCGTATTGCCTGTGAGCAAGTTGGCATTCGAGTCGCCTGAGCACCTCACCCTACCGATCTGCTCGTGAAGTCGGGCCTAGAGTGAACCCGTGCGGATTGCCACCTGGAACGTCAACTCTGTGACAGCGCGCCTCGACCGCCTACTCGCCTGGCTCGAGTCGGCGCAGCCCGATGTGCTGGCCCTTCAGGAACTCAAGTGCGCCGACAGTGCCTTCCCGACAATGCCGGTTCAGGCCCTCGGCTACGAAGTTGCCACCTTGGGCACGGGCCGGTGGAATGGGGTGGCCATCCTCAGTCGCGTCGGTCTCAGCGACGTCACCCTCGGACTCACCGGCCAGCCCCAGTACGAGGGGATCGACGAACCACGGGCCATCGGCGCCACCTGTGGCGGCGTTCGAGTCTGGGGAGTCTACGTCCCCAACGGGCGTGAGCCCGAGCACGATCATTACGCCTACAAACTCCAGTGGCTGGCAGCCCTACGCGACACCGTGACGACAGAACTCAAGGCCGAACCAGAGCGCCCGCTCGCCATCATCGGCGACTTTAACGTGGCACCTACTGACGACGACGTTTGGGATATCGGCGCGTTCGCCGGAAGTACTCACGTGACCGAACCGGAGCGCCAAGCCCTCGCCGACCTACGTGCAATCGGGCTCACTGACGTCATGCCCAGGGCCCTCAAGGGCAACCCCTTCACCTTCTGGGACTACCGCAATGGCGCACTTCACCGCGGCTGGGGCATGCGAATCGACCTCATCTACGCGAACCCGCCGTTCGCTTCGTGCGTGACCGATGCCTACATCGATCGGGATGAGCGCAAGGGCAAGGGTGCTTCCGATCACGCACCGGTTGTCGTCGACCTCGACCAAGCGCCGAGCGCCGAGCGTTGACGCTCTTCGTTCGACCCATCACCGCCGCCCAGCATCGAGACTGGGTGGCGCAGCGCCCCTCAGTGTCATTTCTTCAACTCCCAGCATGGGGCGCGGTCAAGGTTGGCTGGCTCCACGAGTCCCTCGGCTGGTTCGACGGGTCGCAACTCATCGGTGCCGGCCTCGCCCTGTATCGCCCGGTGCCGAGAATGCCGCGGCGCTCCTTGGCCTATCTCCCCGAGGGTCCGGACATCGACTGGCGACGTGAGCGGTATCCGGCGATCCCGCTCGCCGAATGGCTCGAACCACTCCTCGCCCACTGCAGGGATCGAGGCGCGTTTCAGGTGAAGATGGGCCCACCTGTTCCGGTTCGGCGCTGGGAGACGGACAGCATCAAGGCGTCAATTGCTTTGTGGACCGACGGCTCCGCTGATCCGCCGCACCGCATCAGTGAGACCCTCGCCGACTGGCACTCCACCAGAGGTGTTCAGTTGGCTGAGCGCCTCCACACGATGGGCTGGTCCCAGGAGTCGGGCGACGATGCCGGCTTCGGTGATGTGCAGCCCCGATTCGTGTTTCAAGTACCGCTCGCGGGTCGCAGCCTCGGCGACATCTTCACCGGCTTCAACCAACTGTGGCGCCGGAATATCCGCAAGTCGGAGAAATCTGGTGTCATGGTGACCCGTGGGACCATTGAGGACCTCGCGGCATTCCACGAGGTGTATGTCGAGACGGCTGCTAGGGACCACTTCACTCCCCGTGGACTGCCCTACTTCGAGCGAATGTGGCGGGAGCTCAACACTGCCGGGCACGAGCCCCTCTCGCTGTATCTCGCCCACCATGAGGGTCACCTCGCCGCAGCAACCCTCATGGTCACCGTCGGCGATCATGCCTGGTACTCCTACGGCGCATCCACGACCGCAGGTCGCGACGTCCGCCCATCCAATGCGCTCCAGTGGCGAATGATCAGCGATGCCCACGCTTCAGGGTGCGCCGTCTACGACCTGCGCGGCATCGCCGACACCCTCAATCCTTCAGATCACCTCTTCGGACTCGTGCAGTTCAAGGTGGGCACCGGCGGTTACGCCCTTGAGCACGTGGGCGAATGGGACTACATATTGCGACGCGGCTGGGCAAGCGCCTACCGCCTCTACCAGTCGCGACGCGGATAGGAGGACGGCAACATGTCGTTCACGCTGCTCCTGAACTCAAGTGCCTGGCGCCAACACATCGACTCCGTGAACGGCGGTGTCTCAGCCCACGCCGAGATGATCCCCGTGATCAAGGGCAATGGATATGGTCTCGGGCAGGAGCGCCTCGCTCATGAGACTGGCCGGTTGGGCTCGACGTGTGTCGCCGTCGGCACGGTCTATGAGCTCGCCGACATCCTCGACATGTTTGCAGGCGATGTCGTCGTCCTCGAGCCCTTCGAGCCACGTGATGCCGCCGCAGCCAACCTATGGGCCCGCATGCTCAAGCGGCCGGACGCTCAGCGGATCATCCGCACCGTCGCACGTCCTTCGGCCCTACACGCCCTTGCGCAGGCGAACACCTCAGGCCGCATACTCATCGAAGCACGCAGTTCAATGCAGCGGTTCGGGATGGATGAGCGCGAACTCCTTGCGACCCTCGCGGATGGCAGGGTCCGTTCCGCCATCGCGGAGGATCGACTCGAGGTTTCCGGGCTCACCCTCCATCTGCCGATGGCGCAGCCCGCGGGCGAGGCCGGCGGGCGAGGGCCGCAGGCGTTGTCCGCCCGTGCCCGCGAGGTCTGTCGTTGGACGGGGCTATGGCTCGCCGAGATTTCAGGTTGGACGCGTCAATCCGATTCTGCTGCTGGCATCTGGACCTCGCACCTGAGCGGTACCGAACTCGCTGCCGTGGAGTCGGCCGCCCCTGGGGCCACCCTTCGCGCGCGCGTCGGCACCCGCCTTTGGCTCGGTGATCGGTCTGCGTTGACTGCGCAGGGCACCGTGCTCGCGGTGCATCCCCTCCCCCGCCGGACCCGCGTGGGATACCGGCAACGTACAGGCCCACGCGATGGCACCCTCGTCGTTGTCTCGGGAGGGACCGGACACGGTATCGGGCTGTCGGCGCCGACCCCAGCATCGTCGACACGGCAACGGGTTGTCACCGCGGGAACCGGCGCCCTCGACGCCGTCGGCAAGGCGATGTCGCCGTTCATCTGGGCGGGCAACCGGCGATGGTTTGCTGAGCCGCCGCATCAGCACCACTCGATGATCTGGCTGCCGAAGGGGTGCGTCATCCCTGCGGTGGGCGATCAGATGACGGCCGAGATCCGATTCACGACGACGAGGTTCGACGCGGTCATGGAATCCTGACGACCCGGCTACGCCCTAGCCGCGCCATCGACGGAGTGTGAAGGCGTCTGGTGCCCTGTCGAAGACACCGCCCCCCGGGTCGTCGGCGTCGTCGTCGAGCCCATCGGTGCGAACTGGATCGTGATCTGGCTTGATCATGTCGCGTACAAGGAGACCGGCGAACCACAGGGTGAACGCGATGTGCACCAGCGTCGCCACCGCGTACCACTGCGGTGTCATGCCCTTCGTGTCGGTGACCCCGTAGCCGACGAGAAACCACCAGATCGCGACGAAGTAGACGACCTCACCCGCCTGCCAGATGATGAAGTCCCGCCAGCGAGGCCGAGCGAGGACCGCGAGAGGCACGAGCCACAGGACGTACTGCGGCGAGTACACCTTGTTCGTGACAGCGAAGGCGGCAACGATGAGGAAGAGTAAGGGTGCAAGGCGCGGGCGCTGCTTTGTCGTGAGGGCGAGGATCCCGATGCCCAAGCACAGCAGCAGGAACGATCCGGAAGCGACATAGTTCAACACCTCAGCCGGGATTGACCGCAGGCCGAGTTGCGACGCTGCGAACCAGATTGAGCCGAAGTCCTCCCCGCGCTCCTGACTGAAGCGATAGAAGAAGGACCATCCCTCGAAATTGGCAACCATGAAGGGGATGTTCACCGCGAACCAACTCGCAGCCGTGCCAAGCAGCAGGAGGAGGAAGGCCCGCCAGCGCCCGGTGCGCAGGGTGAGCACGAGGAACGCGCCGATGAAGAAGAGTGGGTAGAACTTTGCGGCGATCGCGAGGCCGAGGAGGATCCCGGCGGCGAGCGGCCGGGACCGCGACCACAGGAGCAGGCAGCAACCAGCGAAGGCGAGCGGCAGTAGGTCCCAGTTCACTGTTGCGGCGAGGATGACCGTAGGGGCAAGGGCCACGAGGGCGGCGTCCCATGGCCGACGCTTGACGGTGAGTGCGGTGGCAGCGACCGCCACAACGAGGGGGATCAGGAGGAGCACAACGTTCACGTCGAAAAAGGTTCGACCAGCGTCTAGGTCTTCGAACGCGCCCGTGAGAGCACGCGTGATGACCGCTGAGATCTGCATGAAGATGCCGGTGATGACGGGGTATTCCAGCGGAGTCTGGCCTGATTGGGTCTGGAGATAGGGAATGAGGCCGTCGGCGAAGCCGCGCAGCGAATACAGGGGCGGGATATCCGAGTAGCAGAGGTGCTCATAGCGCTCAGGCGACGCCCACCCGGTGCCGCGACATGACTGATCCAGTGCGTAGCCGACGGCATATGCGGCCGTCGTGATGACGAGGAGGATCCGCAGGGGGGACCACCAGGATCTGCCCGATCGAGCGAGCCGACCGAGTGGCCCGCCGATCACGTTGCTGGCACTTCTGACAACCGAGTCCTCAGCCGAAGGGTGCACAATCTCCGCCGCTGTGGTCACCTTATGAGCCTATTCGGACGGGGGTCCGCTGCCCGCAGCACTCGGGGTTGGCGTGGGAGTTGGAGTGGGTGCCGCTGGGTTGACCGGGGTTCCGGGTGCGGCGTCAGGGTTCGCATCGGGTGAAGGGATGTCCGCTGCCGGGTCAACCGGCTCACTCGGCATCGGCGTGACGTCGCCCGGAATTGACTCATCGATTGGCTGACTCGACGGCCCGAATTCGACGATCTGGGGGATCGGACACCCCAACGGAACCTCCTCGCCGTCAGGGGGCAGCACGATCGGGCAGTTGAGGGGGACGATAACCCCGGGCGGGGGTGCTGGGAATGCGACCTGCTCCGACTCATCGAGGGCGGCCTTCATGAAGGCGACCCAGATCGCAGCCGGGAAGGATCCGCCCGTGACGGTACCGAGTCCGCCCGTGCCGGAAAGGGACACCGGGATGCCAGCCTCGTCCTCCTTGGCCATGAGCACGGCGGTCGCGAGTTGGGGCGTATACCCCACGAACCAGGCACTGCGGTTGCCGTCGGTCGTGCCGGTTTTCGCTGCAGCTGGACGTCCGAGGGCCAACGCAGTCGCGCCCGTGCCATTCGTGACGACCCTGGAGAGCGCGTAGGTGACCGTATTCGCGACGTCCGGAGTGAAGGCCTGTGTGGTCTGGGGATCCGTTTCGTAGAGGAGGCCGCCATTGGGGCCAAGCACCTTGATGATCACGGTCGGAGTGGCGCGGGCACCACTTGCTGCAAACGTTGCATAGGAGTTGGCCATGTCGAGCCCCGAGGGCGATGCGGTACCGAGGACAAAAGTGAGATCGAGTTGACCAAGGTTGAGCCCAGGTGTGCTCTCCGGGATGCCGGACCGAAGGGCGGCATCGGCAACCTGCCCGACCCCGACGCTGGACTCAAGTTCGACATAGGAGGTGTTGATGCTCCGCTCGGTCGCTTGGAGCATCGACACCTTTCCGTAGGACTTGTCGCCGTAGTTCGTGAGCGTGTAGCCCTTGATGGTTGCCGGGGAGTCGCCATTCCACATAGAGGAAAGGGGCGTGCCGGCCTCAACGGCCGCCGCGAGGGCGAAGGGTTTGAATGTCGACCCCGCCTGAGCGAATCGCCTTGTCGCATTGTTGATCTGGTCGTCGACGAAGTCTTTGCCCCCGTACATCGCGATGACCCGGCCGGTACCCGGTCGGATCGCGGCCAGCCCGATACGTAGGCCCGCGGTGTCGGACGACGGACCCTCCTGCTTCACGGCCGCTGTCGCTGCGCGCTGCGCTTTGCGTTCGAAGGTCGAAGTGATGCGCAGGCCCCCTCGCTGGATCTCAGTCTCGTCGAACCCGAGTGCGGCAAGTTCTGTCGTGACAGCGTTCAAGAGGAATCCGGTCTGGCCTCCAAGCCGGTTACCCGCCTTGGCTTTGGTGATCTCTGGGAACGAAACTTCAGTTCGCTTCGTCGGAGTCAGCCAGCCTTGCTCGACCATCGCATCAACGACGTAGTCCCAGCGGCCCTTAAGGGCCGGGAGGTTCTCCTCCGGAGACAGGCCGCTCGGTGACTTGATGATCGATGCGAGAACGGCACCCTCGGAGGTGGTGAGTTCAGTGACCGGCTTACCGAAGTATGCGATGGACGCGGCCTCGATCCCGTACGCCCCCCGACCGAAGTAAATGGTGTTGAGGTAGTCCTCGAGGATCTGCGACTTGGAGACAACCGTCTCAAGCTTGAACGCGAGGAGCGCCTCGCGTATTTTCCTGTCCCAGGAGCGGTCCTGGGACAGGTAGGCGTTTTTCGCGTACTGCTGGGTGATGGTGGATCCGCCCTGGGTCGAGCCACCGCTGATGTTGTTCCAGATGGCACGACCGAGACCAAGTGGCGAGATGCCACCGTGCTCGTAGAAGGTGCGGTCCTCTGCAGCGAGCACGGCGTTTTGCACCTCGATCGGCACGCTTGCGAGCGGAACGCTGCGCCGGGTCGCCTCACCGAGCCGGCCGAGTTCGGTCGTGCCGTCGGCCCAGTAGACGATGGTCGCCTCACTTGACGACACCTCGTTCGGTGATGGCACATCGGTCATCGCGACCGCGATGGTTGCAGCACCAATCCCGATTCCGACGAGGAGGAGGACCCCGATGATGATGCGAAGCAGCCACCCTCGACGTGAGGTGGTGGGCGCGATGCCCCTACTTGAGCGTCGCTTCTGGGCCGGACGGCCTTGCTGGCTCACAGGAGTCCTTCGGGGCAATGACCGGGGCGGTCAGTGGATATGAGGGTTCGCTCAGTCAAGGAGATCACGGGATTTCGGCAACGCGCGCCGCGGCACGCCGTCACCTAGGACGTATGTGGTGGCGAGAAAGTTCCATGAGCATCGCTGGCACACCTCGACGACATAGACCTTGAACTCACCAAACTGCGTTGACATCGCAGGCAGCTCATCGGCTTTGCGGATTCGGCCCGAATACGGCCCAAGTTGGTCGCCGTATACGTACGTGACGGTGACGAGGCCCTCAGCGCGACAGGCTGGGCAGGGAGTCCCGGCGCTCTCTCCGTGGTGCTTTGCCGCGCGCAGCAAGTAGGTGTCGGCATCGCAGAGATCACTCGAGAGCGCACCACCGTTGAAGAGACGGTGCAGGGCGGCGCGCCGTTGCAGACCGAAGTTCACGACCGATCTCGGCACTGACGGATCTGCCACCGGTTCGCGGATAGCTGGGCCGGATGTCGAACTCCCTGCCGCGCCGCCGCCCGACGCGCCGCGAACAATGCTCCCTCGAACGCCTGAGCGACGGGGTACGGCCATGAACGTGGAGTCTACGCCGATGCTCGGCCGTGACTGCCCTCGGTGAACTGGCATTGCCAACCCAAATAGGGGTCGCAAATTCGACACGATATATCGATTCGATATATCTTCATCGAATGGCAAGACGGGCGGACATCCTTGAGTACGCGATCCTTGGCATGCTCGGCGATGGCCCTCTCCACGGCTATGAACTGCGCAAGCGCCTCGCGATCGTGCTCGGTCCATTCCGCCCACTTTCCTACGGTTCCTTGTACCCAGCGCTCCACCGCATCTCAGCGCGTGGGCTCATCACTGGCGCTGAGGTGACAGCCGCAATCGAAACCGCCGCGCCACCCATGAGTGCCCGACGTGCGCGTGTCGTCTACGCACTCACCGCTGACGGGAAAGAGGCATTCGCTGCCTGGGTGAACGAAACAGGCCCGGAAGCGTGGGATGACGAAGGATTCGCGACCCACCTCGCGTTCTTTTCACGAACCGAGGTTCGCGCTCGTGTTCGCATTCTGCACGGCCGCCGGTCACGCCTCGAGGAGCGGGTCGCACTACTCCGCGAGTCGATGACCCGAAGTCGTGAGCGGGTCGATGCCTACACCCTGCAACTACAAAAGCACGGACTTGAGAGCGCTGAGCGCGAGGTGCGGTGGCTCAGCGAGCTCATTGAAGCCGAGGAGTCGCCCACGAAAGCACCGGCTTCACTCGATACCCATTTGACCAAAAATGAACCAACACAGAACAAGGAGATCCAATGAGTTCTATCCGGCTCGCAGTTATCGGTATTGGCAACTGCGCATCGTCCCTTATCCAGGGTGTCGAGTACTACAAGGATGCTGATCCGTCCGGCGTCGTCCCAGGCCTCATGCACGTCAAGTTCGGTGAGTATCACGTCGGAGACGTCGAGTTTGTCGCAGCCTTCGACGTCGACACGAAGAAGGTCGGCCTCGACCTCGCCGACGCCATCGGCGCATCTGAGAACAACACAATCAAGATCTGCGACGTTCCGAAGACGGGCATCACCGTGCAACGCGGGCACACACTGGACGGACTCGGAAAGTACTACCGCGAGACCATCACAGAATCCGACGCTGATCCCGTCGATATCGTCGCTGCTCTGAAAGCCGCGAAGACCGATGTGGTGGTCTGCTATCTGCCTGTCGGCTCTGAGGCTGCGGCAAAGTTCTACGCCCAGTGCGCAATCGACGCCGGCTGTGGGTTTGTGAACGCCCTCCCGGTGTTCATCGCCAGCACACCCGAGTGGGCGAAGAAGTTCGAGGACGCCGGCCTGCCCATCGTTGGCGACGACATCAAGAGCCAGGTGGGTGCGACGATCACCCACCGCGTCATGGCCAAGCTCTTTGCGGATAGGGGCGTCATCCTTGATCGCACATATCAGTTAAACGTGGGTGGCAACATGGACTTCAAGAACATGCTCGAACGTGATCGTCTCGAGTCGAAGAAGGTCTCCAAGACTCAGTCGGTCACCTCGCAGGTTGGCCATGACCTCGGTGAACGCAACGTTCACATCGGGCCGTCCGACTACATCGCTTGGCTCGACGACCGCAAGTGGGCCTTCGTCCGGCTCGAGGGCCGAGCGTTCGGTGACGTCCCACTGAGCCTCGAATACAAGCTTGAGGTGTGGGATTCCCCGAACAGCGCCGGAGTCATCATCGATGCTGTCCGCGCAGCGAAGATAGCCATGGATCGTGGCATCGGCGGGCCCATCCTGTCTGCGTCCAGTTATTTCATGAAGTCGCCACCGATCCAGTACAACGACAGCGAGGCGAAGCAGGCTGTCGAAGACTTCATCGCCGGAGTCATCGAACGCTGATAGCCTGACTCGGGTGGCGAGATTCCCAGCTCTGCGAGAGGTCCTCGCCACCCGCGATTTCCGGTGGTTGTTCACCGTTCGGCTCATCGGTCAGTTCTCCGACGGACTCCTGCAAGCGGCCCTTGCAACCTTCGTCCTCTTCTCCCCGGAACGGCAGCCTGACGCCATCAAGGTTGCTGCAGCATTCGCGATCCTGCTGCTCCCGTACTCCATCATCGGCCCGTTCGCGGGGGTCTTCCTCGATCGGTGGCGCCGCCGCGATGTCCTCGTGCGCGCCAACCTCGTCAAGTCCCTGGCCACACTCCCCATCATCGCGCTCGTTATCGTCGGCAACGACGGTCTCCTGCTCGGCCTCGCCGTCCTCACTGTCCTCGGCGTCGGGCGGTTCGTCCTCGCCGGCCTCTCGGCCTCGCTGCCGCACGTTGTCTCGGGGCGCGACCTCATCACCGCCAATGCACTCACTCCCACCTCCGGCACCATTGCCGCTGCGATCGGAGCGGTCGGTGGCATCGCTCTGAGAGCCAGTGTCGGCGGCGGCGATGCTGGAAGTGAACTCGTGTTGGCCCTTGCCGCCTTCGGGTTCGCCGGGTCAGCAATCGCGGCCACCCGAATTGCGCGGATGAAACTTGGTCCGAGCGGTGAAAGGCCGGCCGACACCCTCAGCGGCGTGGCACTCGGCATGATCGACGGCATCCGCCAACTATCCCGAGCACCGATCGCAGGTCGGGCGATAGCGGTCGCGGGCGCACATCGGGTGGCGTTCGGGGCCCTCACCGTCGCTGCCCTGCTCCTCGTGCGGAACACGTTCAATACCGCCGCTGAGGCCGACACAGCACTCAACGAGTTCGCTGTCATCACGGCCTGCGCCGCCGCGGGTGCCCTCATCGCGGCGATCCTCACACCGGGGGCCACCCGTCGCCTCGGGGCCGTGACATGGTCCGTCGTTGTCCTGCTTCAGGCGGGGACCCTTGGGGTTGCACTCGTCTATGCAGGTGCCATGACACCGTCAATGCCGGCGCTCCTCGTTGGAGCCGCGTCCATCGGTTTTGCTGGGCAGGGAGTGAAGGTGTGCGCCGACACTCTTGTTCAGCGACATGTGCCCGACGACCACCTTGGGCGTGTATTCGCCATCTTCGACATGGTTCTCAATGTCTGCCTCGTTACCGGAATCGCTGTCATGGCCTTCGGTGCACCCCAATCCGGGCAGGCCCCAGCGCTCATCCTCGGGATTGGCGTACTGCTCGCGGGCACGGCTCTCTGGTATCGCTGGGCGTCAAGCCGTAGGCTCACCACGCACACCACCTAAGCCTCGTCAGGAGAGCACATGTCGAACAAAAAGCGCTGGGGGACCCGGGCCATCGCCTCTCTCCTGATCTTCATCATCACCGTCATCATCGCGCCGGTCGCGTTCATCGGCCACTGGGGCCACCGGACCGTCGTCGACAGCACCCAGTACCTCGCCACCGTGGGGCCGCTCGTTGAAGATCCTGCCGTACAGGATGCCGTATCTAAGGTGATCTCAGACGCCGTCGTGAAGCAGGTCGACACCAGTTCCCTTATTGGCGGTTTCCTCGGTGGCTTCATCCCGAACCAAGCCATCTCTGACGCATTGACTGACCCAATCGCGGCCGGCATTAACAATCTCGTCTACGAACTCGTCCACACGTTCGTCGCATCGAAGGAATTCGCCAAGATCTGGTACACGACCAACGAGGTTGCCCAAGCCAGCCTCATCGCCCTTCTCGAGAACCGTCCAAATGGGCCCATCAAGATTCAGGGTGACACGATCGTTCTGGACATCTCAACCATGCTCACCGCTGTCCAGTCCTCACTCGTGAATAACGGATTCGACCTCGCATCGAAGATCACCATCCCGTCGAGCGACGCTCAGATCGTGCTCGCTCAATCGCCCGCCATCAGCCAAGTACAACTCCTCTATCAATTGTCCTCACCGGTGCTGCAGTGGTTCCCACTCGTCATCGCAATCCTCTTCGGCTTGTCCATCGCACTCGCACGCAATCGCTCGCGCACCGTCCTCGCCGTTGGTGTCGCCCTCGTCGCCTGCGGTGGAGCGACGCGGGTGCTTATGAATACCGCGGAAACCGTGTTCGTGAACCAGTTGGCCGGGACCGTGTTCCAGGACGCTGCGGCAAGCTTCTGGTCGACCTTCTTCAACTACCTGCTCTCAGGGCTCGTCGCTATCGTCGTACTCGGCATTCTCATTGCATTCGGCGGATGGTTCGCCGGTGTTTCACGTCCCGCTACGAGCATGCGAACTGCGGTCGGCCGCGGGCTCCATAGTCTCGGGTCTGGCGTGCCGGCAGGGATCCGACGATCCTTCCGATCCTACGCACCGGTCTTGCGGTGGATCATCGCCATCGTGATGGTGCTCGTGCTGAGCCTAGGCGCGTTCATGTCCATGGATCGGATGATCTGGCTGAGCCTCCTCACCGCGGGTCTCTTCACGCTGCTCGAGATCCTCATTGGGCCCGATCGCATCGACGTGGCAGAGGAGCCGGCCCAGTTGGCAGGGGCAGCGAACTAGCGGTTCACCCACCAAGCCATGAGTTCGTCCGTGGCCTGCTGTTCACTGAGCGGGCCACGGTCGAGCCGCAGCTCCATGAGGTACCGGTACGCCTCCCCCACCACTGGGCCGGGAGCAATGCCCAGGATGCTCATGATCTGCGCGCCATCGAGGTCGGGGCGCAGTGAATTTAGCTCCTCCTGCTCGGCCAGCACCGCGATCCGTGCCTCGAGCGAGTCGTAGGCGTGTTGCAATGCGGCAGCGCGGCGCTTGTTTCGGGTCGTTGAGTCGGCTCTGGTGAGCTTGTGAAGGCGGGTTAATTGATCCCCTGCATCACGAACATATCGGCGCACCGCTGAGTCTGACCATTCACCGGTGCCGTAGCCATGAAACCGCAGATGCAGTTCAACGAGTTTTGAAACATCGTCGATCATCTCGCCGGAGAACCTAAGCGCCTGCATCCGCTTCCGCGTCATCCGAGCACCCACAACCTCGTGATGGTGGAAGGACACCCGGCCGTCATCCTCAAACCTTCTCGTCCTTGGCTTGCCGATGTCGTGGAGCAGGGCGGCGAGACGGAGCACCGAATCAGGCCCGGTTGCCGGCACATGGATCGTCTCGAGATCCATCGCCTGCTCGAGGACGGTCAGCGTGTGCTCGTAGACATCCTTGTGGTGGTGATGCTCGTCCAACTCGAGTTGGAGGAGTGGCAGTTCCGGGACGACATATTCGGTCAGTCCCGTGCCGACAAGGAGTTCAAGCCCAGTCCGGGGATCATCCGACATAAGGATCTTCATGAACTCATCCCTGATGCGTTCAGCCGAGACGATCTCCAATCGGTTGGCCATCTCAGTCATCGCAATGACAACGTCAGCAACGATGTGGAATCCGAGTTGGGAGGCGAATCGTGCCGCTCGCATCATGCGCAGCGGATCGTCAGAGAAGGAGCGCTCAGGTGATCCGGGGGTGCGGATGAGTTTGGCCCGGAGGTCCGCCTCGCCCGCGAAGAGGTCGATGAGGTTCAGATCCGGCAGTGTGAGTGCCATGGCATTGATGGTGAAATCACGACGGGCGAGATCACCCTCGAGACTGTCACCAAAATCCACGGCGGGCTTACGAGACACCGGGTCGTATTGCTCACTTCGGTACGTCGTGATCTCACACTCGCGCCCTTGGATTCGAGAACCCACTGTCCCGAACTTGATCCCGACATCCCAGGTGGCCTCGGCGAACCCTTCGAGAATCTCAAGGATCACGGGCGGGTGGGCATCAGTGGTGAAGTCCAGGTCGGATCCATCGCGCAACCTGCCGAGCATCGCATCACGCACCGGCCCTCCAACGAGAGCGATCGAGTGACCACGATCCGTGAAGCGTCCCCCGATGTCATGGAGTAGGCCAGCCAACGGTTTCAGTTGGTCGATAACGGCGCGTTCGGTGTGGGCGGGCACCCACAGAGCGTAATGAGTCGGCGGCCAGGTTTATCCTGCGGTCATGAGCATGCAGAGGCCGAGCGTCGAGGAGACCTCCGCCGGTGGACTCGTCCTCGATCTCTCCGGACCAGTCACGAAGGCCGCACTCATCGCCCGCCACGACCGTCGGGGCCGCCTCGTCTGGTCCATGCCCAAGGGTCACCTAGAGCCGGGGGAGACCGCTGAGGTTGCCGCTATTCGTGAGGTGCAGGAGGAGACCGGCATCATGTCTCATGTGATCGCCACCCTCGGAACCATCGATTTTTGGTTCATGTCACAGGAGCGCCGAATCCACAAGACAGTCCACCATTATCTCCTCGAAGCCGACGGGGGAGCGTTGAGTGACGCGGACGTTGAGGTCGTGCAGGTGGCGTGGATTCCGCTCGACGAGATTTCTGGCCTGCTGCGCTACCCAGACGAGCGGCGCCTTGTCGGCATGGTGCCCGGGCTCCTCGCCCTCCCGGAGAGGTAGTGCGCCGCCTCCCCCGCATCATCGCCTCGGCCATCATCGGTGCGGGCCTCGCTGCTGGCATCGCCTGTGTACCCGTCGGTGCGGCACCAGTCATGGGTTCAACAATCAACGTGGTCGTCGACTCCCTCGCCCCACTAATCCCAGCGAGGAGTGGCAACCTTCGTATTGCCGGTCGCGTGGTCAATTCCTCACCTCAACCCATCGAGCGGGTAACCGTGCAACTTCGACTATCGACTGCGCCGCTGCGTGATCGTGGCGAGTTGTCTGTCGTGGCGAACCTGCCATTGATCCCTCGCCAAACAACCTCATCGGATGACGTGCTCAAGGGGTCTGAAGTCGACGTCAACTCCCTGCTGCGGCCCGGTGAGGAATCACCCTTCGTCATCAACATTCCGTTGCGTGCCCTCCCCCTCGGCAGCGCCGGAACATACGTCATCTCCGTCGAGGCACTGGGGACCAATTACCAGGGCGTCGAGGGCTCCATGGGTATCCAGCGCACGTTCCTTCCGTGGTTCCCGAAGGGAACCGACCTCAACCCGATCGGGCTCACCTGGCTGTGGCCCCTCGTCGATTGGCCGGCGCGCGACGCAGACGGAACACTCCTCAACGACAGCACGCCCCTGGCACTTGCTCCGGGGGGCCGCCTCGGTGACCTGGTCTCCGCCGCATCGAAGAACCCCTCGGTTGTCACGTGGATTGCGGATCCAGAACTCTTGCAGTCGGCTTCGGATATCGCGAATGGATACGAGGTTCTTCGCGATGGGGAACTCGTAGTAGGTGACCGCTCTAGGGATGCCCGCGCATGGATAGTGAACCTCAAATCGGCCCTGCGTGACTCCCCCCTGCACACCTTGCCGTATGCGGATATCGACGCGAGTGCTGCCCGACGCGCAGGTCTCGAGCAGGAGGTCGTACGGTCCATCACCCGATCGCCGGGGATAGCCGAGCAGGTCGTAGAGCGCCCAGTCGAGGGTGGCATCGCCTGGGCATCGTCTGGACGGTTCGACAAACGCACAGCGAACCTCCTCGCCGAGGCTGGGGTGACGACGATCGTGCTCGCTGCTGACGCCATGCCTCCTGTCACATCGACGTCAGACCCTCGTGTTCCCACGCTGACTCCGAATGGAATCGCCGACTATTCGACGGCAGTGGGCGTCATCGATGCCCTTATTCTCGATTCTGGGCTCACGAATGCGATAGGCGCACGCCAGCGGACCCGTGGGGAGGTGGTTCTCGCCCGGCAACGATTTCTCGCAGAGACAGCCCTCATCGCCACCGAACCAGGCGCCGAGGCGAATCGTGTCCTGGCAGTCGGTCCCGGCGAGGTCAGATGGCATCCGACCGCGGCGCTCCTCGATTCACTCCTGCGGGCAACCTCACAGGCGCCCTGGCTGCGTACCGCAACCCTTGAGGAGTTGCGCAGCGCTAGCCGCATCCCTCGTAGGAAGGCAACGTACGGTACCGGTGTCGTCGCAGCGGAACTCAGTGTCCAATACATGAGTCGGGTGAAGGCCGCGGAGGGCCGGCTCGATCGACTCGTCGCAATTTTGGACGACCCTTCGACGATCGGCCCTTCCTATTCGGCTGCACTGCTGCGTGCCCAGTCATCTGCATGGCGGGCCGAGCCGAGTCTCGGCATAGAACTCCTCGGCATGGTGAACACCGGTCTGCTCGAGCGAACGTCATTGGTCCGGGTGCTGTCCGCTGGAACAGTTATCTTCCCTGGTGATGCCGGCAGGGTGCCGGTGACAATTGCGAACGATGGCGAACAGGCCGTGACTGTCGGCGTGGCACTCATCGGCCAACCCGGCGCTCGGCTGCAATCGACCCCCCTGTCCAAAATCCGTGTCGATCCAGGCAAGAAGGTGAGCGTCGATCTCGAGGCGCGAGTGATCGGCGGCGAGCCGCTCCGCGTCTCTGTTCAGATACTCACTCCCGCAGGCGCGCGTTACGGCACACCGGCCACGATATCGCTGGTGTCCACGGCCTACTCGCGAGCGGCAGGCTGGGTGGTTGCTGTTGCGTTCATCGCCCTCGCCGCGTTCGTCATCATCGGCATTACCCGACGAATCAGGCGGGTCCACTCCTCGCGTACCCCGAGCGCGCCTATTGGAGGTGCGTCATGAGCAGTGTGATGCGCTCGAGTTCCCTCATGGCGTCAGGGACCGTGGTCTCGCGTTTGACCGGGATCCTTCGCGACGTCGCAGCGGCCGCCGCTCTCGGTTTCTACCTTGTCGCCGACGCATTCTCTTTGGGAAATTCACTTCCGACGATCATCTACATCCTCGTTGTGGGTGGTGCACTGAATGCGGTCTTCGTTCCGCAATTAGTGCGCAGGATGCAAGACGACTCTGACGGCGGGCAGGCATACGCCGATCGGCTACTCACCCTCGTCGGGACAGCCCTGCTGGCTTTGTCCGTGGTGGCGGTTATTGCCGCCCCCCTGATCGTCGACCTCTACACCCCCGATGACTACCCGCAGGCTGAATTCGAATTGGCCGTGGCCTTCGCCCGACTATGCCTGCCCCAGATCCTCTTCTACGGCGTCTACACCATGTTGAGTCAGGTGCTCAATGCGCGTGGGAGATTCGGTGCTCCGATGTTCGCCCCAATCGCGAACAACATCATCGCGATTGCCACATTTCTGCTGTTCATAGCGGTCGCTGGGACCTCGGCGGCCGCCGATGGCGACCTCACCTCATCCCAGGTCCTCATCCTCGGTATCGGCACGACTCTGGGTGTGGCGCTGCAGGCACTCATCCTCATCCCGATCCTGCTGCGCAGTGGTCACGTATGGCGCTTGCGCTTTGACTGGCGCGACGCCGGCCTC
>CAMCSO010000015.1 GCA_945877545.1 Bifidobacterium breve
GGCACCACCCCTGAGACATCCGGGCTCGACACCCTCACCCTCCTCGACATCACGCTCGGCGCCTACGAATCCCTCACAACGGGGTCGCGCTATACGGTCGGGAGCCTGTCCTGAACTGGGTCGAGTGGCACGGCACGCCTGCTCCCCCGCCCGCGCGAACCCACTTGCGCGCCGGCCCGCTCTCGGTCGCCTACACCGACGGCGAATTGCGAGGTATCCGACTCGGGGAGACCGAAATCCTCCGGCGCGTCTACCTCGTGTTCCAGGACCGCAACTGGACCGCACGTCCATGGGTCCTCACCGATGAGACCATCACAGGTGAGGGCGATCGGTTTGCCATCACTCTCACCGGCCGCGGAACCTTCGATGCCGAGCCATTCACCATGACTGCCACCATCACAGGTGAGCCAGACGGCACCATCACGTACGCCATGTCCGGCCAATCGAGTGCGCCATTCATCCGCAATCGCCTTGGCCTATGCGTGCTCCATCCAATCGACAGGATCGCGGGCCAAGCGTGCACGGTCCAAGACGTCTCAGGCGCGATTGAGGAATCCCGCTTCCCGCTCGCGATCACGCCTCATCAGCCCTTCTTGAACCTGCGTTCGATCTCGCATGAGGTGGTGCCCGGAGTTACCGCGACCGTGCGGCTCACCGGCGAGATCTTCGAATCGGAGGACCACCGTAATTGGAGCGACGCCTCCTTCAAGACCTACTGCACGCCCATCAGCCTTCCGTTTCCGGTCACCGTTCAGCCGGGCGATGTCATCGAGCAGTCACTGACCCTCCACCTGTCCGGCGCGGCAATCTCCCCGGCGTCACATGCGCCGCGCCCCGCAACGATCACCGTTGGTTTGCCGTCGTCACGTCAGCCGCTTCCGCGGATCGGCTTCCAGATCGACACCGACAGCCATGCCCTCACTCACGCTGAGGTCGAGCACCTGCGCCCACTGAATCCCGCCCATCTGCGAATCGATATCAATGCGGCATGCCCGGGCGCCCTCGACCGACTCGAGGAGGGCCTGCGGCAGTCCCGGGCACTTGGCACACGACTGGTGCCCGCACTCTTCGTCACCGATCCCGCTGAGTTCGATCGCTTCCGCGGACATGCCGATGATCGCGCTGCTGACATCGACCACTGGCTCATCTTCGATCCAACAACGAAGGTGACCCCAGCGGAGTTCATCGCTGCATCCCGGGCCCACCTCGGACCACACGTGATCATTGGTGCGGGCACGAACCTGTACTTCACCGAATTCAATCGCGACCGACCGGATCCCGATGCAGCCGACATCCTCACATTTTCGATCAACCCACAGGTGCATGCATCCGATGATGAGACCATCGTGCAAAACCTTCAGACTCTCAGGGTCATCGCCACCAATGCCCGCGCAATCTGCGGATCCGCACGCATCTCGGTTGGTCCGATCACCCTGCGCCCCCGCTTCAACCCGAATGCAACCGCCCCAGATCTTGACTTCAGCAACACCCCACTACCGAGCGCAGTCGATGCCCGTCAATCCAGCGGGCTTGGCGCCGCATGGACCGCCATCTCCATCAAGTACCTCGCTGAGCCAGGCACCATCGACTCCATTACCTACTACGAGCTCACCGGGTGGCGCGGCCTGCTCGAACGCGAGAAGCCCCTGCAAGCAGAGGACTTCCGATCCGTCGCCGGGGAACCATTTCCGCTCATGTCAGTCTTTGCCGGACTGGTGGGCTTCACGCACGTGCGACCCTGCGAATCAAGCGACCCGGCACGCTTCGACGCTCTGCTCCTCGACACCGACGGGGCGCTTCGACTGATGGTCGCCAACTTCACGCCCGATTCCATCTCGGTCGAGGTAGCCGCGGCCAGCGAATCATCGGCGCGCTTCACCATCGAAGCGGCCCCTTACAGCGTCACCACCTCAGACATCAAACGAAGGGCACCCGCATGACCACCACGACCCCGCTGGGTACCGAGATGTTCTCGCTCGCCGGCAAGTCTGTGCTCCTCACGGGCGCAGGTGGCGCGATCGGAGGTGTTCTGGCACGGTCCCTGGCCGTATGCGGCGCCACCCTCGGTCTCCAGGACCTCGAGGAATCGAAGGTCACCGGCATCGCCGCCGAGATTAGAGCGAACGGCGGCAGCGCGTCTACCTTCGAGGCCGATCTTTCCGGAACCGACGCATGCGCGAACCTCGTCGCCGAGGCCCACGCCGCAATGGGTGACATCAACGTGCTCATCAACTGCGCCGGAATCAATCGGCGCAAGCCAATCGACGACGTCACTCCGGATGACTTCGACGCCATCGTCGCAGTGAACATGCGGGCGGTATTCTTCCTAAGCCAAGCAGTGCACCCGATCATGAAGGCCCAGGGCGGCGGCACGATCGTGAACATCAGTTCACTCAGCGCGCGCTACAGCTTCAACACCATTTCCGTATACGCCGCAACCAAGGCAGCCGTCACCTCGATGACACGATCGTTCGCACGCGAATGGGTTGCCGACGGTATCCGAGTGAACTGCATCGAACCGGCGGTCGTGCAGACCGAGTTCACCGCTCCCCTGTGGGACGACCCCAAGCGGAGCGTCTGGTTCAGAGAGTTCACGCCGATGGGCCGACTCGCCCAGCCCCACGAACTCGTTGGCGCGGTCATTTATCTCGCGAGCGATGCGTCAAGCTACGTCACCGGGCAGTCAATCACCATCGAGGGTGGCATCCTTGCCGGTGCAGACTGGGATTCGAACCAAGGAGATTGACGCGCCCGCCGTCGGCCGCGGCACCGTCGCGTTAGTCGCAGACGGCTCCGCGCGAGGCCGAGCCCACGAGCTTCGCGTACTTCGCGAGGACCCCGCGGGTGTAACGCGGTGGCAGCGGCTCGAACGCCGCCCGGCGCTTGGCCATCTCATCCTCATCAACTTGTAAATCCAGTGTGCGGTTCGGAATGTCGATACGAATCCGGTCGCCGTCCTTGACCAATCCGATCGGCCCGCCATCGACAGCTTCCGGAGCCACGTGCCCGATGCACAGCCCCGTCGTGCCACCCGAGAAGCGTCCGTCCGTGATGAGCATGACCTCCTTGCCCAAACCCGCGCCCTTGATAGCGCCCGTGATCATGAGCATCTCGCGCATACCCGGACCCCCCTTGGGTCCCTCATAGCGGATCACGATGACGTCACCGGCCTGAATGGTGTTGTCCTCGAGCGCCGCCATCGCCGACTGCTCACGCTCAAATACGCGCGCAACGCCCTCGAAGGAGTCGACGGCCACACCGGCGTTCTTCACCACGGCACCCTCAGGAGCCATCGACCCCGAGAGGATCGTGATGCCACCCGTCTTCGCGAGCGCGTTCTTCGATGCGTAGAGGATGTCGCCATCCGGGTCCGGCGGGTTTATGTTGGCCAGATTCTCGGCCATCGTCTTGCCGGTGACGGTCAGACAGTCGCCATGCATCAGGCCCGCGTCAAGAAGTGCCCGCATGATGACCGGCACCCCGCCGACCCGGTCGATGTCGCTCATGACGAAGCGTCCAAAAGGCTTCACGTCGGCCAGCAGCGGCACCTTCGAGCCGATCCGATGGAAATCGTCCATCTCAAGTTCGACGCGTGCCTCGTGGGCGATCGCGAGCAGGTGCAGCACGGCATTCGTCGAGCCGCCAAACGCCATCACGACCGCAATCGCATTCTCAAGTGACTGCTTGGTGATGATGTCCTTCGTCGTGATGCCCTGACGGATCAGTTCGACGACCGCCTCACCCGATTTGCGCGCGAAGCCATCCCGGCGCCGGTCAACAGCCGGCGGGGCAGCCGATCCCGGCAGAGACATCCCCATGGCCTCAGCCGCGCTCGCCATCGTGTTAGCGGTGTACATGCCGCCGCAGGCGCCCTCACCTGGGCAGATCGCCCGCTCGATCGTGTCGACGTCCTCACGCGACATGAGGCCGCGCGCGCAGGCCCCCACCGCCTCAAATGCATCAATGATCGTGACGTCCTTCTCGGTGCCGTCGGAGAGCTTGACGTGTCCGGGAAGGATTGACCCGGCGTACACGAAGACGGACGCGACGTCGATGCGCGCCGCAGCCATGAGCATCCCCGGGAGCGACTTATCGCAACCGGCAAAGTTGACCATGCCGTCCAGCCGCTCGGCCTGCATCACAGCCTCGACTGAGTCGGCGATGATCTCGCGGGACACCAGCGAGAAGTGCATGCCCTCGTGACCCATCGAGATGCCGTCCGACACGGAGATCGTCCCGAATTGCATTGGGAATCCTCCGGCAGCGTGCACTCCCTCCTTCGCTCCAACCGCGAGCCTCGCGAGCGAAAGGTTGCACGGCGTGATCTCGTTCCATGAGGAAGCGATGCCGATCTGCGGCTTGGGGAAATCCTCGTCGGTCATGCCGACCGCACGAAGCATCCCGCGAGCGGCCGCCCGCTCGAGACCATCGGTAACGTCCTTGCTCCGGGGCTTCATGTCAGTCATGACCAGATCGTAGCCACGGCCATCAATGACCGGCTCAACCCCTCGGGTGCGGCGTCCGAAAATAACCGTCTTCGATCACGCGGGCGTTCGGCCATCGAGTTGCGCCGTCAGGGCACGTCGAAGCCCCAGCGCCATCACGGCGGCCACCGTGCAGCCCGCCAGCAGGACGAGGATCCACGCCACCTCGAGCCCCGCACCGAGCATGAGCCCTGCAATACCGGGGCCGATGATGCTCGACAGCGACCACACCAGGCTCATCGATGAGTTGTAGCGGCCACGCAGATGCTCGGGGGCGAGATCGTTTACGAGCGAGGGCGCGACCGGCGCCCACAGAGTCTCGCCGAGGGCGAAGATCCCTGAGGCGACGAGCACCAGCACGAGAGCAAGAGTCGGGTGCGCGAGAAGGCTCGATCCCATGAGGATCCATGAGATCGCCCATGTCCCTGCGACGGTGAGGATGAGTAAACTACGCGACCGCCCCCTGATGATACGCAGCACGAGCAACTGAGCCGCCACGATGGTGAATGTATTCACCGCAAAGCTCACGCCGACCCAAGATACGGAAAACCCATTGATAACCGTG
Organism: Bifidobacterium breve; assembly: GCA_945877545.1. Classification (GTDB taxonomy): domain Bacteria; phylum Actinomycetota; class Actinomycetes; order S36-B12; family S36-B12; genus WLND01. The sequence goes on from CAMCSO010000015.1 coordinate 5,050, forward strand.
ATGAAGATGGGCACGCCCACCTCAAGCGCACCGTAGCCGCTCATGAGGAGCACCACGGCGAGGAGCAGTACCCTACGCAGAATCCGGTCGGCGAGCACCTCGCGCATGCCGGCCGGTCTCGGGTCCGACCCGCCGCCCTCCTCGAGCGGGCCTCCCGAAACTCGGCCTACGCCGACACCCGGGAGCGTGAGGAGGACCGCGAAGTAGGCAAGATAGGCCGTCGCATCAGCAAGGTAGAGCCAAACGAAGGTCTGCGGATCCGTCTCTGACACCACGAGCGCCGAGACGATTCCGCCGACGCCAAGGCCGAGATTGAGAAGCATGAACTGGATGCCGAACACCCGCTGCCGGTTCTCCTGCGTTGTCACCCGGCCGAGCAGCGCTGACTGCGCTGGCCACGCCATCGCACTACCTAGGGCGACAACAGTTCCGACGAGAAAAGCGGACGGCACACTCGCCACCGCGCCGAGGAGTGCCACGCCAACTGACTCCACCACAAGGCCCGCCATGAGCACCGGCTTGGGGCCCTGCCGATCACTTGCCCACCCCACCAACGGAAACACCACCAATGACACGACGGCCATGTAAGCGACCACGAGTCCGCCGATCGTCAGCCCCAGCCCGCGGATTTCACCGAGATAGACGATGAGGAGCGGCATCGTGAGCCCGCTGCCCACGGCGGAAAGCCCGTTGCCCAGAAGGATTCTGCGCGCGAGCGGTGGAACTCGCGGCGACGTCGGCATCCCCGAAGCCTAGGTCGACCCCGGCGACGAAATGAAAGGCTGGTTCCCCGGCCCGCCACCGACGCAATTGCTCAGTGAGGAGGATTACTGCTCGAGGCGGGAACGAAATCGTGTTTCCGCCGAGGTGGCCGGTTATGAGCATGTTCGGGCAGCGCCACTGTGGATGTTCGACCGGCAACTGCTCCGGATCCGTGACGTTGAGCGCCGCCCGCGCTGCGGTGTCAATGCCCCGCGGGCTCGCAAGGATAAGCCCGAGGGCAAACTCACAGGTCGCTGCATCATGAACACCGACCGCAATACTGCGGACAACGCCGCCTCGGAGCTACGGAATGGCAGGCTCAGGCTTCCGTGACTCCGAGTCGGTCCAGGAGCAGCGCCCGCACCTTCGCCGCATCCGCCTGGCCGCGGGTGGATTTCATCACCGCGCCGACGATCGCACCGGCCGCCTGAACCTTTCCCGAGCGGATCTTCTCCGCCACGTCTGGCTGGGCAACCAGTGCCTCGTCGATGGCAGCGAGCAGCGCCGCGTCATCGCTCACGACCGCAAGGCCCCTGCTCGTGATGACCTCATCGACGTCGCCCTCCCCCGCGATGACGCCCTCGAACACCTGACGTGCAAGTTTGTCGTTCAGGGATCCATCAGCGACGAGAGCCTCGACCCGAGCAATGTGGGCCGGCGTCACCGGTAGATCAGCGAGCTCGATGCCCTGATCATTCGCGGTACGCAGCAACTCCCCCGTCCACCATTTGCGCGCTGCGGCAGACTCGACGCCGGCCTCGATGGTCTCCTCCACCAGATCGAGTGCGCCCGCGTTGACGACCGTGGCCAACTCGAACGGTGTGATGCCCCACTCGGCCTCAAGGCGTGAACGCTTGGCCGAGGGCAGCTCCGGCAGGGTCGACCGAAGCTCGTCGATCCATGCAGGCGATGGGGCGATCGGAACGAGATCCGGCTCCGGGAAGTATCGGTAATCCTCGGCCTGCTCTTTCGATCGGCCAGAGGTGCTGCGCCCAATGTCCTCGTGGAAATGACGGGTCTCCTGGACGACCCGACCGCCGGCCGTCAGGAGAGCCGACTGGCGCTCCACCTCCGAGCGCACCGCTCGCTCGACCGAGCGCAGCGAGTTCACGTTCTTCGTTTCGCTCCGTGTCCCCATCGGCGAGCCCGGCTTATTGAGCGACAGATTGACGTCGCAACGAAGGGACCCTTCCTCCATGCGCACATCAGAGACGCCGAGTGCGCGCATGAGGTCGCGCAGTTCGGCAACATAGGCCTTGGCGACATCCGCCACGAGGTGACCCGCCCCAGCCACCGGCTTCGTGACGATCTCGATGAGCGGGATGCCCGCGCGGTTGTAATCGACGAGCGAGTAGTCCGCTCCATGGATGCGCCCCGTCGCGCCGCCCGCATGGGTGAGCTTGCCGGTGTCCTCCTCCATGTGCACCCGTTCGATTTCAACGCGGACGACCTTCGGTCCCTCAACTGTCGCAACGGTGACATCGAGGTAGCCGTTCGAGCAGAGTGGCTCGTCGTACTGGCTGATCTGATAATCCTTGGGCATGTCCGGGTAGAAGTAGTTCTTCCGGGCGAAGCGACACCACTCGGCGATCGTGCAGTTGAGGGCGAGACCGATGCGGATCGTTGACTCGACCGCAGTGCGGTTTACCACGGGCATGGAGCCCGGCAGCCCCAGACATACGGGGCACACCTGGGTATTCGGCTCGCCGCCGAAGGCGGTGGGGCACGAGCAGAACATCTTCGAATTCGTCCCCATCTCGACGTGGACCTCGAGGCCGAACACTGGCTCGAACAGGTTCAACGCCTCGTCATAGGGAATCGTCTCGGGCATGGCAGTGCTCATAGGGCCGGAGCCTCCTCGATCAGCAGATGTCCCCATTGGTCATAAAGTGCCGACTCGAGCGCAGCGCCCACGAGATACAGTCGATCGTCGGCCATGGGCGGCGCCATGATCTGGAATCCCACCGGGAGTCCGTCCTCCGGAGCGAGCCCCACCGGCAGCGACATCGCCGCATTCCCGGCGAGATTCACCGGGATTGTCGCAATGTCATTGAGGTACATCGCAAGTGGGTCGTCAATCTTTTCACCGATCTTAAATGCCGTGGTCGGTGCGGTCGGAGATACGAGGACGTCGACGGACTCGAATGCGCTTGCGAAGTCACGCATGATGAGGGTGCGAACCTTTTGCGCCGAGCCGTAATAGGCGTCGTAGTAGCCACTCGACAGGGCATAGGTCCCGAGCATGATGCGCCGCTTCACCTCTGCCCCGAATCCCGCCTCGCGGGTCAGGCTCATCACCTGCTCCACCGAGTGGCTGCCATCATCGCCGACACGCAAGCCGTACCGCATGCCATCAAAGCGAGCAAGATTGCTCGATGCCTCAGACGGCAAAATCAGGTAGTACGCCCCGAGCGCATACTCGAAACTCGGGCAGCCCACCTCAATGATCTCGGCACCGAGGTGCTCGAGGATCGCAAGCGACTCCCGAAACCGCTGCGCCACACCAGCCTGGTAACCCTCACCATTGAGTTCGGTGACAATACCGATGCGCATGCCCCGGACATCAGCCTTCGCCGCCGCCGCAACAACATCTGGCACCGGTGCATTGATGGACGTCGAATCACGCGGGTCATAGCCGGCGATGATCGAGTGGAGCAGCGCAGTGTCCATCACAGTTCGAGCACACGGGCCCGCCTGATCAAGTGACGAGGCCAGAGCAACGAGTCCGTAGCGCGGAACACCGCCATAGGTCGGCTTCACCCCGACGGTGCCGGTCACTGCCGCCGGCTGACGGATCGAACCTCCCGTGTCGGTGCCGATCGCCAACGGTGCCTCAAAGGCCGCCAGCGCCGCCGCCGACCCACCACCGGAGCCGCCAGGAATCCGCTCGAGATCCCAGGGATTGTGGCTTGGGCCATAAGCAGAATGCTCTGTCGACGATCCCATCGCGAACTCGTCCATGTTCGTCTTGCCAAGGATGACGATATCGGCGGCCCGCAGACGCTCGACAACGCTCGAGTCATACGGTGGACGCCAGTTCTCCAGCATTCGCGAGCCGCAGGTGGTCGGCACGCCGCGCATCGTCAGGACGTCCTTCAATGCGAGCGGCACCCCAGCGAGTGGGCCGAGGACCTCTCCCGACGACCGCTTCGTGTCGACGCTCCGAGCAGATTCGAGCGCTGCCTCAGTATCAACATGGAGGAATGCGTGAACGCGTTCATCGACACTGCTGATGCGATCAAGATGTGCTTGCGTGACCTCGGCTGCGGATGCCTCGCCGGTTCGGATGGCCTCCGCGAGGACCGCTGCAGTCTGCCGAGTGAGATCTGAGCCCATGATTGTCACGAGAGTTCCTCATCCAGGATCCTTGGAACCCTGAATCGGTCGTCTTCGTGAGCAGGGGCAGCAGCGAGGACCTCCGCACGGTCGAGGCATGGGCGCGCAATGTCGTCACGAAACACGTTCTCGAGGGGCAGCGGGTGAGAGGTCGCGGGGATGTCCGCCGAGGCGATTTCCGACACCCTCGCCACCGACTGCAAAATCACGTCCAACTGCTGCGCGTAGTGATCGAGTTCAGTCTCAGTCAGGTCTAAGCGCGCAAGCGTGGCGAGATGAGCGACTTCCGCTCGGGTGATTGCCGTCATTACGCCATCCTATTGAGGCCCCCTGACAGCGGGTTTCAGCGCCGGATGCGCCCACGATCCATCGAATGTCAGGGGGTGGGGATAGATTCGTACACATGTTCGAATTGCGCTCGCTTACTCCCCTCGCTGACGGCGAGCGCATCGACGACCTTGCTGCGTGCTCGCCGACGCCGGCCTCCATGAGCGAACTCGCACTCATCGATCCTTCCGAGCTCAGCGAGGAGGACGCGATCACCTGGCTTCAAGCCCACGAACGAATCAGCGCATGGTGGGCATCCCTCCAGGCGCCCGCCCTCGTGCGCGCTGCCGGTTCGGATCGCTACATCACCCATGTCGTGTTCGGAACCGATGTTCTCGGCGAAGGGCCGGCGGGCCTGGTCACGATCGCCGATGCGATCCGCGAGGAACTAGCCGCTGCGCTACGCCTGTCCCCCGCGACCGCGCAAACCCGGATCGATAGCGCTCGGCTGCTTTGCGGGCCCCTGTCCGCCACTCATGCAGCGCAGTCTGCAGGCAACATCACCGCGAGCCATGTCGCAATCATCGTTGCTGCTGCTTCCCGTCTTCCCGGGATCTGGGACATCGACGAAGCCTCCCGCGAGGCCTTTGCCAAGCAATGCGACCTCCTCCAGCGCCGAGTCCTCCCGGTGGCGATTCGCTCCACTCTCGCCCGCACTCGGCGCGCGGCCAAACTCGCGATCATCGCCGGTGATCCTGTCGAGGCCGATCGCCGCCGCAGGCAGTCGCAAGCGGGCTGCGATGTCTATGTGATCGACGACCTCGACGGAGTCTCGACACTCATCGCACGAATGGCCACAGAGCACGCGCACGCGTGCCTTTCGGTCATCAACGACCTTGCAGTGCGATGCATACGGGCCACTCCGAGCGCGGCACCGCCACGACCAGCCGAAAACGGCACCAGAGTTCGGGCTGGGGCTGAGGATGGAGTTGGGGCCGGGGGTGGTCCCGGCACGGGAACGGACGGCCTTGCCTCCGATGCCAGGCATTCGACCTTGAGCATTGGCGAACGGCGTTCATTGGCCCTCGCCTCCCTGCTCATCGATGGTCACCCGCGGGGATCATCCGCAGAAACGGCAAGTCAGGACTATGTCGAAAGTCATGACTATGTCCGCGCGGCATTCCCACGGCCTAAGGCCCTCATCAACCTGACCATCGATCTCCCCACCCTCCTTGGCCTGCGTGATGGCGCCGCCGAACTCATCGGTGCGGGCGCACTCCCCGCTGAAGTCGCCCGAGAACTCCTTGCCGATGCACGATTCAGGCGCATCATCACCGACCCGATAACCGGCGAGCTCCTCGACTACGGGCGACGGACGTACGCCGTTCCCGAGGCACTACGGCGCTACATCGCCGCGCGTGACCAGACCTGTCGATTCCCCAGTTGCGGAGCAGCCGCCAGCCGATGCGAGATCGATCATGCGATCCCATGGAGTCGCGGCGGAGCCACCGATCGAGGCAATCTCGGGGCCCTGTGTACCCGCCATCACCAACTGAAAACCCACGGCGGCTGGAGAATCACCGACAGCGACCTCAATGGAGGTTGCACCTGGACATCACCGCAGGGCCGGAGGTATCAGCATCGACCCAGTCCAGTCCTCGAGCGAACACAGGATTCGTCGGCTGACCCTCACCACAGTGAAATACCCGGGTCCGAGTTGCAGGACTCACACGTCGGTCCGCCCCTGTCGAATGCACGTGATGCTCCGCCGCCCTTCTGATGCTCCGCCGCCCTTCTGATGACCAGAACACCGGCGGGTGTTGACCAGAACACCGGCGGGCACCCTGTGGGCTACTCGCCCACCCCGGCAGTCGCGACGAACGCCGCCTGCGGCCCGACTGTAATCAAGATTCGAAAACCCTCCGTGTCAAGGACCCTGATGCCGAGGGCTTCTGCCTTCTTGAGCTTGGAGCTGGGCTTACCGCCGGGGTCCCCCTGGATCAGCGCGGTCGTGCTTTTGGATACAGAGCCAGAAACCTTGCCACCTAGGTCGCTCACCGCCTCCGCCGCTGTTTCCCTGGTGAAACCCTCCAGCGCGCCAGTGATCACGAAGGTGAGCCCCTCGAGTGGCCCGGTTGTGCGGTCAACGCTGACTTCTTCAGCGAGGCTCACTCCACCGCGGCGCCACTTCTCAATCATGTCGCGGTGCCAATCCTCGGCGAACCATTCGCGAATGGACTCTGCGATCACCATGCCGACACCCTCGGCACTCGCAAGTTCCTCCGCGGACGCGCCACTGATCGCATCAACGCTTCCGAACGCCCGAGCGAGCTCCTTAGCTGTCGGAGGACCCACGTGACGCATCGAGAGTGCGACGAGGACTCGCCAAAGCGGGCGCTGGCGGGCAGCATCGAGTTCAGCCAGCACGGTCTTTGCGTTCTCGGTGAGCTGCGGGCCTGACTCCCCTCGCCCAGCCTCTCGAGTGAAGAAGGGGCTGCGGCGCAGATCATCCTCGGTGACGAGGAACAGGTCACCCTCGTCTGCCAGCACACCCGTTTCAAGCAATGCACGCGCCGCCTTATCCCCTAAACCCTCAATATCTAAGGCAGAACGGGAGGCCACATGCGCGAGGCGCTCACGGAGCTGGGCAGGACATGATCGCGCATTCGGACATCTGACGTCCTTGTCGCCCTCCTTCTCCGGACGCAGCAATGTTCCACAGTCGGGGCAGGCGAGCGGCATGACGAACGCGCGCTCGCTACCGTCGCGTGCCTCAATGACCGGACCGAGAACCTCCGGGATTACGTCGCCGGCCTTTCGGAGAAACACCATGTCGCCGATAAGGACGCCCTTGCGCTCAACTTCGAAAGCGTTGTGCAGGGTTGACATGGAAACCGTGGATCCGGCTACCCGTACTGGCTCCATGACGGCGTACGGCGTAACCCTTCCAGTGCGCCCGACGTTGACGCGAATATCCAGCAGCCGGGTGCGGACTACCTCCGGGGGGTACTTATAGGCGATCGCCCAGCGTGGGGCTCGGGATGTTTCGCCCAGACGGGACTGGAGCGCAATCTCGTTGATCTTGACGACGACGCCATCGATCTCGTGCTCAACGTCGTGACGATGCTCGCCGTAATACTCGATGAAGGCCCGGACATCATGCGGCTGCGACACCACCTTCGCATGAGTGCTGACGGGTAGTCCAAGGTCCGCGAGAAGTGAGTAGCCCTCACTCAACGTGCCAATTGACGCACCCTCTACCTGCCCAATCCCGTGAACAGTGAACCGCAAGCCCGACAGCCTCGCGACCGCTCGGTCAAGGTCCGACTGCAATCGTGCGATCCTCGTCGACGTTGCTGATCCCGAACCACGGCCGGTAGCGGGAACCTGTGGATTCGCCGCGGCTGCTTGCTGGCCAGCGACTGCCTGCTGGCCAACTACTGCCTGCTGAGCCGCCGAGAGATCCTGCTCGCGACGATCCACCCGCTGTCGCAGTGACCCCGCCGCAGCATTTCTAGGGTTCGCAAAGGGCGATAATTTCAGCGCTAGTTGCTCCTCATTCAGTCGTTCGAAGAACGCGTTCGTGAAGAAGACCTCACCGCGGACTTCCAGAAGTGCAGGGACCTCGCATCCGCCGGACGGTCGCAGCATGGTCGGAACGTCTTCAATGAACGACGCGTTGTGGGTGACATCTTCACCGGTCGTTCCATCACCGCGCGTGGCAAGGGACACGAGGCGGCCGTTGCGATAAACCGCGTCGACGGCAAGCCCGTCAATCTTCAATTCACAGAGGTACTCCGCCGGCGAATCAAGCCCCTTCTCAACGCGTTGGAGCCACTCAGCGAGTTCTTCCTGGCTGAAGACATTGTCCAAAGAGAACATGCGCTGGAGGTGCTGTACCGGCGCGAACATCGCGCCCACCTCGCCGCCAACCGAGACCGTTGGCGACTGTGCTGACTGCAGCTCGGGCCATGCGGATTCCAGTTGGACCAGTTCACGAAAGAGGTGGTCGTACTGGTCATCATCAATCGAGGGATCATCACGCTGGTAGTACGCCATACGCGCCTCGTTTATCGTCACAACGAGTTCAACCCAGCGTTCTCGGGCTACTTCTACGGACGTGGCAGGAGGAAACCTCGAGTCAGCCATGGTCCGACCGACTCAAATCTCGATCGTCGACGTCCTCCCCGAAGCCCTCGCGAAGCACGCGTCCAGCCTTGCCGCAGGCGCTGTATGCCATCCGCACCCAATCCGGCGAGGCGCTGGCGAGGCCACAGGTTGGGGTGACAACGACCCCCTCCATCAACGCGACGTCGGTGAGGCCCAGGCGATCGGCAATAGCCCTGACCGGCTCACTCGCTCGAGTATCGGACACTCTCCAAGCGCCAACTCCCGGGACGCTTCCAGCCAAGATTCCCACTCCGGCCTCCCACAACTCGCCCAATTCATCCTCATCCACTTGGCCACTGAGCAAATCGATGCTCACGAATGCGGCCCCGGACGAGCGGAACAGTCCAATGGGCGGACGCTTCGAGCAGCAGTGGACTCCGGCCATCGCCTGCGCCTGCGTGGTCGCACGGAGCACCGTGCGCAGGTGCGCCTCGGCCTTTGGCGGCTCGACAGCCGAGTATCGCGAGATTCCACTCGCCGTGCCAATGGAACCCTCAAGGACAGCCGTGATCGCCGGTTCGTCCCACTGAACAATGAGTTCGGACCGTGGAAAACGTCGCCTGAGATCGCCCACGTGGATCCGGACGGCTTCAGCAAGCGCGTCGGCGAGGTCCCGGCATGCGCCAGGATCCTTGAGCATTCGCTCCCCGAAGGGAAGTTCCACGGATGCCGCCATGGTCCAAGGGCCGACAACCTGCGCCTTGACCGGCCCCTCGTAGCCGTCGCTCGTCTCCTCGAGGGCGTCAAGATCCTCGGATAGCCATGAGATGGCTCGACGTAGCGTTCGCCCCTTGCCCGCTGTGATGCGCCATCCCGCCGGAGTGGTCTCGAACCCGAAGTCATCGCTCACCGCCGCGAGCAGTGCAGCCGTGCGCCCGATCATGTCTGCACCGGGCCCTCGGTCGGGCAGCTCTGGACAGTGCAGGAATCCCGGCAATTCCCCCGCGATGATTCGTGCAGCTTCTCGGGAGTCAGTTCCGGGGAGGGATCCGACGCCGGTGGCGCTGGCTGCCGTCCAGGGGAAACTGCTCTGAGTCATGCAGAGCCGTGGACGGTCGAGTCGACAAGGGAGCGCGGGGCGGACTCAGGCGGGATCGCGTCACGCGGGACCGACACAGGCTTAGTGACGTCGACGGTCGCAGAACCAAGGACGCGCGTACGGTCGTACAGCACCACCGCCTGGCCCCGGGCTAGGCCCCGAATGGGTTCGCAGAGGTCGACGATGAGACGCCCACCACTAATCCAGGCGAATGCTGGGACCGGATCACCGTGCGCCCGGACCTGGGCCATGACGGACACGGGCGTCGCACCGAGTGGCGAGCCTGCCCAGATCGGCCTGATTCCCTCGATACCGCGGATGTCAAGCAATTCCGGGGGGCCGACGGTCACCTGCCGGGTCGTGATGTCGATATCGACGACGTACCGGGGAGCACCATCGTCGGCGGGTTGCGATATTCGCAGTCCGCGCCGCTGGCCAATAGTGAAACCGAACGTACCGTTGTGCTCGGCGAGAACGGCGCCGGTGGTGACATCGACGATCTGACCCGGTGAGCGACCAAGCCGCCCCTCGAGGAAACCTGCGGTGTCGCCGTCTGGGATGAAGCAGATGTCATGACTGTCGGGCTTGCGAGCGACCAGTAGGCCCCGCTTCTCCGCCTCGAGGCGGACTGTCGACTTCAGGTCGTCACCCAGCGGGAAGATCGCATGCTCGAGTTGGTCTGCGCGCAGAACACCAAGGACATACGACTGATCCTTGTCACTATCCACAGCTCGATGAAGCTCCACCCCATCGAGCCCACGCTTGATCCGCGCATAGTGTCCGGTGGCCACCGCATCGAAGTCCATGGCGAGGGCCCGATCGAGGACTGCGCTGAACTTGATCTGCTCGTTGCATCGCAGGCAGGGATTCGGTGTCCGGCCCTGCTCGTATTCGGATACGAAGTCCTCGATGACGTCGGCGGCAAATCTCTCGGAGAAGTCCCAGACATAGAACGGAATTCCGAGCATGTCAGCGACTCTCCGAGCGTCCCGAGCGTCGTCGAGGGTGCAGCATCCGCGGGAGCCAGCAGTGTCGGCGTGTGACTTTCGAGAAAGGGCAAGGTGGATGCCGACCACCTCGTGACCAGCATCGATGACTCTCGCGGCTGCGACGGCTGAGTCGACACCGCCGGACATGGCGGCAATGACCTTCATGACCCGACGCCCATGAGACGCCCATCGTGGCATGACGCTCGCTCCACGGTGCTCATCTTCTTGCTCGCGCGGTCATGAGGCCCGCACGGGCGGCTCGCTCGACGGCCGCCGGCAACGCCCTCACGACGGCCTCGACATCATCCGCAGTGGTTGAACGTCCGAGGCTGAAACGCAAGGAGGCTCGCGCGGTCGGCTCATCGACACCCATGGCAAGAAGGACGTGGCTGGGTTCGGGGATTCCGGCCGTACAGGCCGAACCGGTGGAGCAATCAATCCCTGCGGCGTCAAGGAGCATGAGCAGTGCATCGCCCTCGCATCCCGGGAAGGAGAAATGAGCGTTGCCCGGAAGTCGAACCTCGTCGCCAGAGGTCGGACTCGAGCCCGAAGTCGAGACCGGGCCGTTTAAAACTGATCCCGGCACGGCATGAAGGACGGCCGTGACTAACTGATCACGTAACTCACGGATGTGTGCTGCGTGAGCGGGCTGATGAGTGACCGCATGCTGGACGGCCACAGCAAAGGCTGCGATCGCCGGTGCATCGAAGGTTCCGGATCGAATGTCTCGTTCCTGACCGCCGCCATGCATGATCGGCGTGAGGGTAAGCGCCGGATCTAGGATGAGGGCCCCCACCCCAAACGGCCCGCCAATCTTGTGGCTGCTGATGGTGACAGCGTGCGCCCCAACCTCGGCTACGTTCAACGGTATCTGGCCCAAGGACTGCACTGCATCAGTGTGGAACGGAACGCCAGCCTCCCTGCACAGCGCCGCAATCTGACGCACGGGCTCGATGGTTCCGACCTCATTGTTCGCCCACATCACCGTGCACAGTGCAACATCGCCACCTCGGAGCGACTCTTCGATCTGGGCAAGACTGACTCGTCCAAGGGCGTCAACACCCAGCCATTCGACCTGGGCGCCCTCATGCGCGGCCAGCCATTGAACAGGATCCAGAACGGCGTGGTGCTCGATCGACGACGCTAGAACTCTCGGCGGCGTCTCAACCCGTGGCTCGCGCTGCCAGAACAGGCCCTTTACAGCGAGATTGTCGGACTCCGTGCCCCCCGATGTGAAGATGACGGCGCTCGGTCTAGTCCCCAGATCAGCAGCGATGCTCTCCCGAGCCTCCTCCACCACCTGACGGACCAAGCGCCCTGCGGCATGGAGCGAGGATGGATTTCCCGCCATTTCGGACACCTGCAACCAGCGCGTCCGCGCCGCAGGGAGCATCGGCGTGGTCGCGGCATGGTCCAAATACGCCCGATGCGTCACAGGTCCCATGGTAGCGCGAGAACGAGGCTCCCGCCGGGGCGCGAGCCCACGTCCAGAAGGTGACCGGCCGGGTTCCACGTCCTCGTTACGCCGAGCGCTTCGCGATTTCGTCGGTCAATTGCGGAACGATCGAGAACAGATCACCCACGACGCCATAGTCGGCGAGTTCGAAGATCGGTGCCTCAGCGTCCTTGTTCACCACGATGATGGTCTTTGAAGTCTGCATCCCGGCGCGATGTTGGATGGCACCGGAGATCCCATTGGCGATGTACAGCTGCGGCGAGACCGTCTTGCCAGTCTGACCAACCTGATACTGATGCGGATACCACCCCGCATCAGTTGCCGCGCGCGACGCACCTACGGCGCCATGCAGGCTGTCGGCAAGCGCCTCGATGACAGCGAAGCCCTCTGGTGAGCCAACACCCCGGCCACCGGACACTACGATCGAGGCTTCCGCGAGTTCCGGACGCCCGCCCTTCACCGCGGCGGTAGATCCGGTGACAGATGCCTTCTTGGCTCCGTCTGACAGGGAGATGCTCACGTCGCTCCTCGCTGCCGCCCCGGTCGATGCGACGGGCGGGGTGGCGTTGGGTCGAACGGTGAAGATCGGGGTGCCCGATGTAACTCGGGAATGGACGACGGTCGAACCGCCGAAAACCGACTGCGTCGCGATGAGGTCTGCGGTGATGGCCACGGCATCAGTGATGACGCCAGAATCGATGCGGACAGCCAGTCGACCCGCGGCCTCCTTGCCGTCAGCGGTTGAGGCGACGAGGACCGCGACCGGGGCCTTCTCTGCGACAAGGTGCGCGAGGACCTCAGCCTTGGGGGCGACAGGATGCGCCGCGAGATCCGGGCTCTCGGCAACGTAGACCACCGCCGCGCCGAATTCTGCGAGGGTCGCCTCAGCGGCGGCCGAGTAACCCGGGCCGACCCAGACGGCACTCGGCTCGCCGAGGCTACCTGCCAACGTGAGCAACTCGGTCGTGACCTTCTTCACAACGCCGTCAACCTGCTCTACAAGAACGAGAACTTCACCCATGATCTACAACTCCTTCGACGATGTGCGGGATTCAGATGAATTTTTGGCCGACGAGGAAGTCGGCGATCTTCACGCCGCCATTACCCTCATCGGTGACCACGGTGCCCGCGGCCTTCGGCGGCCGCGCCGCAAAGTCGACGACGGCGCTCCACGAGGCGCTCGCGCCTACGCGGGCCATGTCTAGGCCCGCATCTGCAACAGAAAGTGTCTCGACCGGCTTCTTCTTCGCGGCCATGATGCCCTTGAAGGATGGGTAGCGCGGTTCATTGATCTTTTCAACAACACTTAGCACTGCGGGCAGTGACGCCGTAACTGTGTCGTAGCCGGAGTCAGTGACGCGGTCGATGGTGACCTGCGTCCCCTCGAACTCGACCTTCTGCGCGAACGTCAACTGGGCTAGACCCATTCGCTCAGCAACCATCGCCGGCACAACGCTCATGCGGGCATCAGTCGACTCCGATCCGAAGATGATGAGGTCGAAGCCGCGGCCCTCGAGGATGGTCGCGAGCGCGTATGAGGTAGCGAGGGCATCTGAGCCATGTAGGCCATCGTCGACAAGATGGATCCCGGCATCGGCACCCATGCTCAGTGCCTTGCGAATCGTCTCACCGGCTCGATCGGGGCCCATGGTCACGATGGTGATCTCGGCACCGTGCGCTTCACCAATCTGCAGCGCCTCCTCGACCGCGTACTCGTCGAGTTCATTCATCACTCCGTCAGCGGCCTCGCGATCGAGGGTCGAGTCATCGGAGCGAAGCTTCTTCTCGGCCCAAGTGTCTGGAACCTGCTTGACGCACACGGCGATCTTCACGCGAACCCCTTCATGTTGAAATCGAGCATATTGAGATTGAGCGAGTTGAAATGAAACAAGAGACGAGCAAATGTACGGCCAACTGACGATAGTTTGAGGGCCGCCACGAAGTCTGTCAAGGGGTCGAGGGGGAGTGAATGAAAACTCATCCCTTGACACCGTCATGAAATGACCGTACAAATACGTCATTGTTCATTCTTTCGCTTGCCCAGCGGTGGGGTTACCAGTGCTCTCGCTTCGAGGAGGAGACACATGCGATGAGATTGGGAGGAGGTGACGCTCATGGCGGGGAATCGAGGCGCCGCGTACCAGACGCTGGCGTCAGACCTTCGAACCTCGATCCTTCAGGGGAAGTACGCCGACGGACGTGCGCTCCCGACCGAGGCCGAGCTTTCCCAGCAGCATCAGTTGAGCCGGCAGACCGTTCGCCGAGCCTTCCAGGAACTCGTCGCCGATGACCTTGTCTACCGGGTTGCCGGACGCGGCACCTTCGTGGCGCCCGCTGATCGCCAATACCTACGACAGCACGGCTCCATTGAGGAGCTCATGGGGTTATCGCTCGATACCGAGTTAGAACTCCTCGAGCCGATCGGTCCTCGCGTTGACGTCGCTGCAGCCGGTCGACTGCGAACGACGGGCGATGTCGTGAGCAGCGTGCGCTTTCGCCGGTTGCACGACGGCAAGCCCTTCTGCATCACCGACACGTTCTTCCCCCTTGAGGTCGGCCAGCAGCTCAGCGACCTCCCGGAACTCACGGTGCAGGGCACGGTCAGTCGCATCACCGTCATCGGCGTCCTCGATAGGCGTCTTGAGAGTCCGATCACCGAGGCTGACCAGAGCATCACCGCGGTCGCTGCCCCAGCCGACATCGCCGATGCGCTCGGCTGCGACGTCGGCTCTCCCCTACTCCGCATCGATCGTGTGTATCGCGATGGTGTCGGGCGAGCCGTCGAACTCGCCGTAAGCCATTTCCTCCCCGAGCTCTACTCATACCGCGTCCAACTTCGAAGGAATACACCATGAAGCAGATTCTCGATGCAGTGCTCAATGAGTCGAGCGGCGAGGATTTCGAATCCCTGACCCTGCCAGATACCTATCGTGCGATCACTGTCCACAAGTCAGACGAGGCAATGTTTGAGGGTCTCTCGACCCGCGAAAAGGATCCTCGTCGTTCGCTCCATCTTGACGACGTGCCGCTGCCTGAGCTCGCGCCCGGCGAGGCGCTCATCGCGGTCATGGCATCGAGCATCAACTACAACACCGTGTGGACGAGCATCTTCGAGCCGGTCTCAACCTTCGGGTTCCTCGAGCGGTACGGCAAGTCACGTGAAGATGGAAAGCGTCATGATCTTCCCTATCACGTGATCGGGTCGGACGCTTCAGGCGTCGTCCTGCGCACCGGCCCGGGCGTGCAGGCATGGAAGCCCGGCGACCGAGTCGTTGCCCATTGCCTGAGCGTCGAACTTGAATCACCCCTCGGGCACAACGACACGATGCTTGATCCCGAGCAGCGCATCTGGGGGTTTGAGACGAACTTCGGCGGCCTCGCCGAACTCGCAATCGTCAAGAGCAACCAGCTCATGCCCAAGCCGGCGCACCTCACCTGGGAGGAGGCCGCATCCCCCGGTCTGGTCAACTCCACCGCATACCGCCAGCTCGTCTCCCGCAACGGCGCGGGGATGAAACAGGGCGATGTCGTCCTCATCTGGGGAGCATCCGGGGGCTTGGGCTCCTACGCCACGCAATACGCGGTGAACGGCGGCGCCATCCCAGTCTGCGTCGTGTCGAGCCCGGAGAAGGCCGATCTCTGCAGGGCTATGGGCGCCGAACTCGTCATCGACCGCAGTGCCGAGGGCTACAAGTTCTGGAAGGACGAGCACACCCAGGATCCGAAGGAATGGCAGCGCCTCGGCAAGCGGATTCGTGAGCTCACCGGTGGTGACGACGCCGACATCGTCTTCGAGCACCCGGGCCGAGAGACATTCGGCGCGAGCGTCTATGTCACGCGCAAGGGCGGGACCATCGCCACCTGCGCCTCCACGAGCGGCTACATGCATGAGTACGACAACAGGTACCTGTGGATGAGCCTGAAGCGGATCATCGGAAGCCACTTTGCAAACTACCGCGAGGCCCACGAGTCCAACCGACTCATCGCGAAGGGCATGGTGCACCCGACCGTCTCGAAGGTGTTCCCGCTTGAGCAGGCCGGCCAGGCTGCGTACGAGGTGCACTGCAATGCCCATCAGGGCAAGGTCGGGGTGCTCGCGCTCGCACCGAAGGAGGGCCTCGGAGTCACCGATCCGGTGCTTCGCGCCAAGCACCTCTCCTCAATCAATCGTTTCCGGTTGGATTCACAGGCGAATTCGCTCGGATCGGCATGAGCGACGGCCTGGGCATGAAGGCTGACAAGCCATGGGTCATGCGTACGTATGCGGGGCATTCGTCTCCCCTCGAATCCAACGCCCTGTACCTCCGGAATCTGAGCAAAGGTCAGACCGGGCTCTCGATCGCCTTCGACCTGCCGACCCAAACCGGATATGACCCGGATTCAGCTATGGCGAAGGGCGAGGTAGGCAAGGTCGGCGTACCGGTCGCGCATCTTGGCGACATGCGCACGCTGCTCGATGCCATACCGCTCGATCGCATGAACACTTCGATGACGATCAATGCGCCAGCCATGTGGCTGCTCGCCCTATATGTGGCCCTGGCCGAGGAACAGGGCGTTGACCTCGGACTGCTCACCGGAACGACCCAGAATGACATCGTCAAGGAATACCTATCCCGGGGCACCTACATCTTCCCGCCGGCGCCGTCGCTGCGCCTCATCACCGACATGATCGCGTGGAGCGTCACGAATACCCCGAAGTGGAACCCGATCAACATCTGCTCCTACCACCTCCAAGAGGCTGGGGCCACCCCCGTTCAGGAGATCGCCTTCGCGCTTTCGACAGCGGTCGCCGTCCTCGACTCGGTGCGTGAATCCGGTCAGATCTCCGCCGAGCAACTCCCCGCCGTCGTCGAGCGGATGTCGTTCTTCGTTAACGCCGGAATCCGCTTCGTGGAGGAGGTGTGCAAGATGCGCGCCTTCACGACCCTTTGGGACGAGATCACGCGCGACCGCTACGGAGTGACCGACCCCGCGAAACGCCGACTCCGCTACGGGGTGCAGGTCAACTCCCTAGGACTCACCGAGGCGCAGCCCGAGAACAACGTCCAGCGCATCGTTCTTGAAATGCTCGGCGTGACTCTCTCCAAGCAGGCACGCGCCAGGGCCGTCCAACTCCCTGCTTGGAATGAGGCCCTCGGACTCCCCCGACCCTGGGATCAGCAGTGGTCACTGCGGTTGCAGCAGGTCCTCGCCTACGAGACCGACCTGCTCGAGTACGACGACATCTTCGATGGATCCCACGTGATCGAGGCGAAGGTAGCGACCCTCATGGCCGGCGCGCGGGAGGAACTCGACCGGATCGATGCGATGGGGGGTGCCGTCGCCGCAGTCGAGTCCGGCTACATGAAGGGGCAACTCGTGTCGTCGCACGCCGACCGAAGGCGTCGCATGGAGTCAGGCGAGCAGCGCGTTGTCGGCGTCAACCTCCTCACCGAGCATGAGCCGAGCCCCCTCACCGAGAACCTCGGCGAGGCCATCATGCGCGTCGACCCCGCGGTTGAGCAGCAGGCAATCGATTCCCTGCAGGCATGGCGGGAGGCCCGTGATGCTGGGTTGGTCGAGCGAGCTCTGGCACGGCTCGCCGACGATGCAGCATCCGAGCGCAACCTGATGGAGGCGTCACTCGCCTGTGCTCGAGCCGGAGTGACGACGGGTGAATGGGCCCAGGCTCTCCGCGGCATCTTCGGTGAGTACAGAGCGCCAACCGGGATCAGTGGCTCCGTCGGCGCAGGTCACCGGGCTGCACTTGAGCCGGTGCGGCTCGCCGTCGAGGAGACCTCGCGTGAGCTCGGCACCAAGCTCCGGCTGCTCGTTGCGAAGCCGGGTCTCGATGGTCACTCCAATGGCGCTGAGCAGGTGGCCGTCGCCGCGCGCGATGCGGGCTTCGAGGTCATATACCAGGGCATCCGCTTGTCACCGCAGGACATCGTGAGCGCAGCGGCGCAGGAGGATGTTCATTGTGTCGGTCTGTCGATCCTCTCCGGATCGCACCTTGAGCTTGTCCCCGGAATCCTCGACGGGCTGAGGGCGGCGGGCATGGCCGATGTGCCGGTCGTGCTCGGCGGGATCATTCCCGACGATGACGCGCAGTCGCTCATGGCACTCGGCGTTGCGGCAGTCTTCACCCCGAAGGATTTCGACCTCACTTCGATCATGGCCGAGATCGTCGGCATCATCCGCGCACGACACCTATCAGCGAACAGGAGCACCACTGCATGACCGATCGCATGAGACCCCGCCGCTCGAATCTGGCGGTTCCGGGCAGCAGTACCAAGATGCTCGAGAAGGCGAAGGGTCTGGCCACCGACCAGATCTTCATGGACCTCGAGGATGCCGTGGCTCCGCTTGCGAAGCCCGATGCGCGCAAGAACATCGTTGCAGCCCTCAATGAAGGCGGCTATGAGGACAAAATCCGAACCGTTCGGGTGAATGACTGGACGACCCAGTGGACGTACGCCGACGTTGTTGAGGTCGTCGGCGGCGCTGGCGCGAACCTTGACTGCATCATGCTTCCGAAGGCCCAGACTGCCGACCAGGTTGTAGCGCTCGACCTCCTCATGACCCAGATCGAGAAGTCGAACGGCCTCGAGGTTGGCCGGATCGGCATCGAGGTCCAGATCGAGAATGCACTCGGCCTCATCAATATCGACGCCATCGCAGCAGCGAGCCCCCGCGTTGAGGCCATCATTTTCGGCCCGGCTGATTTCATGGCGAGCATCAACATGAAATCGCTCGTCGTCGGTGAGCAGCCCCCCGGCTACGACGTCGGGGATGCCTACCACTACATCCTCATGCGCATCCTCATGGCCGCTCGTGCCTTCGACAAGCATGCCATCGACGGCCCGTACCTCGCGATCAAGGATGTTGAGGGCTACCGCCGGGTCGCAGGCAGGTCGGCAGCACTGGGCTTCGACGGGAAGTGGGTGCTGCACCCGGGGCAGCTCGACGCCGCGAACGAGGTCTTCAGCCCACGACAGGACGACTACGACCAGGCCGAGCTCATCCTCGACGCATATGACTACGCGACCTCGGCGGCCGGCGGTGCGAAGGGCGCGGTCATGCTCGGCGACGAGATGATCGACGAGGCCTCGCGCAAGATGGCGCTCGTCGTGGCAGCGAAGGGACGGGCTGCGGGTATGGCTCGCACGAAGTCGTTCACTGCGCCGTCCTCAAGCGATTCAACGGCAGGTGCCTGATGGCTACCCATGAGGCCCAGCTTGGCCGGTTCTTCGAGGATTTCGTTATCGGCGACGTCTACCAGCATCCCTTCGGTCGCACGATCAGCGAAACCGATTCGACCTGGTTCACCCAGCTCACCTGTAACACCAACCAGAACCACTTCAACGCCCACCTCGCGGCATCCAACCCGATCACCGGCGGGCGCATCATCGTCAACTCCGGGCTGACCGTGGCACTGGTCCTCGGCCTTTCGGTCATTGACATGAGCCAGAACGCCGTCGCAAACCTCGGCTGGACCGACATCAAGCTCACGCACCCGGTCTACATCGGCGACACCATCTACGCCGAGTCGGTGTGCACCGACAAGCGCGAGAGCTCGTCGCGGCCGAACATGGGCATCATCACGATGATCACCCGTGGGCTCAACCAGGACGGCGACCAGATCGTCTCTTGGACGCGCTCGGTCATGGTGCCGAAGCGCGAGAGCGGCATCGGCCAGAACTACTTCCCATCCGCAAAGAACGGCCCACTCACCGCACCGGAGGCATGAACATGACAAGGCTCGCCCAGACAGAAGGTCTGACAGATGTGCAGTACGAGATCCTCGCGGCCGTCCGCGCGTTCGTCGACAAGGAGATCCTCCCCGTCGCGACCGAGCTCGAGCATCGCGACGAATACCCGCAGGCCATCGTCGACGGGCTCAAGGAGCTTGGCGTTTTTGGCCTCATGATCCCCGAAGAGTTCGGCGGACTCGGTGAGTCGCTCCTCACCTACGTCCTCGTCGTCGAGGAGATCGCCCGCGGCTGGATGAGCGTCAGCGGCGTCATCAACACCCACTTCATCGTCGCCTACATGCTCATGCATCACGGGACCGATGAGCAAAAGGCCCGCTACCTGCCCCGCATGGCAACCGGCGAGGTGCGCGGAGCGTTTTCGATGAGCGAGCCGGGCTGTGGCTCCGATGTCGCAGCCATCACCTCCAAGGCCGTGCGCGACGGTGATGGCTGGTCGCTCACCGGTCAGAAGATGTGGCTGACGAACGGTGGCTCGTCAACGCTCGTCGCGGTGCTCGTCCGCACCGATGAAGGCGCCCCCGAGGGCTCGTCCGTCTACAAGCGAATGTCGACGTTCCTCGTTGAGAAGCCGAGCGGATTCGGCGAGGTCCGTCCGGGCCTGACGATCCCCGGCAAGATCGAGAAGATGGGCTACAAGGGCGTCGACACGACCGAGCTGGTGATGGACGGACTGAAGCTCGAGCAGGCAGACCTCCTCGGCGGCGAGACCGGCAAGGGTTTCTACCAGATGATGGACGGGGTCGAGGTCGGCCGCGTCAACGTTGCCGCTCGTGCCTGCGGGCTGAGCATCCGAGCCTTCGAGCTCGGTATCGCCTACGCCCAGCAGCGGGTGACGTTCGGCAAGCCGATCGCCGAGCACCAGGCCGTCTCATTCCGGCTCGCCGACATGGCAACGAAGGTCGAGGCCGCCCATCAGATGATGGTCATGGCCGCGCGCAAGAAGGACTCCGGTGAGCGCAATGACCTCGAGTCGGGCATGGCCAAGTACCTCGCAAGCGAGTACTGCAAGGAGGTCGTCGAGGACTCCTTCCGCATCCACGGCGGCTACGGCTACAGCAAGGAGTACGAGATCGAGCGGCTCTACCGCGAGGCACCGATGCTCCTCATCGGTGAAGGCACGGCCGATATTCAGCGAATGATCATCGGGCGCCGGCTTCTCGAGGAGTACAAGGCCCGGACGTGACCGTCGGCCGTTAACGGCCGCCCCAACAGATGCTGGCCCGCTGCTCAACAGCAGAGGGCCAGCATCGCACGTTCGAGTTCGTGCTCGGTTCTACACCGCGATCGTCGCAGGCTGCGTGCCGCGCGCCCCTCTGCCACCTCGGCCGCCATCCTGTCCCTGCTGGCCACCCTGTCCCTGTTGGCCAGCCTGTCCTCGCTGACCTACCTGGGACCGTCCACCGAACCGGTCTTGCAGGCTCGTCCCGCTCCAGGCCTCGAAGATGTCGGCGTGCAGCGTCGAGGCTGCTCCGCTCGACAAAGTCACGTCGGCGCCGCCGACGGCTGCCCCCGGGTACCGCACCTCAAGGACAACCTTGGGCACCTGTACCGGATGACTAGCGGGGCAGATGGGCGCCTGACCGGCCATCTCGGTTGCGAATGCAAGATGCGAGATGTGGTTCGCAGTGTCAAGGCTCGACCCATCCCAGCACTGCGGAAAGGTGATCTGTGCGACGAGTTGCGCGGCCCCAGAACACACCGGCACCGTGGCCACGCTCGGACCGAACACCGGACGCTGGCCCGAGGTAGCGCAGCCCCATGCGGCAGTTTGATCGGTCCTGCCGGACACCGCCATGAAGCCAGCCGGGAACGCGGTCACGCCATCGCCCCGGCCCTCGTAGCGCACCCGTGCGCCGACCGGCGCGACCCGCACCCCGTTCTGGAAGAGAGCAGGGACCCAGTAGGCCGAAAGGTCCTGTCGGTCATCGCAAGTGGTTGACCCCCTGAGCAACGAGGCTCCCGTCGATTTCTCG
>CAMCSO010000016.1 GCA_945877545.1 Bifidobacterium breve
ACCCGCTACGCCGCGGTTACCGTGGCATCGCGTGAGGTGCTCACCACGGCGGGTCCGTGTCGCATCGGCGACGTCCTCGGGCTGGTCGATGGCGACATCAGCGTCGTGGGCGGGGATTCAGCAGGGGTGGTTCGCGACCTGCTGAACGCCATGCTGGCCGCGGGGGGTGAACTCGTGACCCTCGTCTTCGGGAGTGACGTGACGCCGGCATTCGCCGACAGCGTGAACTCGTGGCTCGCGACGGAGCATCCGATGGTGGAGGTCACCGCGTACGACGGCGGCCAACCACTGTGGCCGGTCATCATTGGAGTCGAGTGAGCGTGCAGCCGGCGGACCTTGGGCAGTTGCTATCCAGGGTGGTCGGTGGGAAGACAGCCAAGGCGTTGGAGAAGGCCTTTGGGATGACGACCGTCGATGACCTGCTCCGTCATTATCCGCGCCGTTACGCCCAACGGGGGATCCTCACCGAGCTCGCCACCCTTGACGAGGGTGCCACGGTGACCGTCCTCGCAGATATCCAAGAGGTCACCGTTCGCCGGATGCGGGAGCGTCGCGGGACGATCCTTGAGGCCATCGTCACCGATGGACAGGGGACCCTCGCGCTCACCTTTTTTAACCAAAAGTGGCGCGAGAACGAACTGCGTCCCGGACGGCGCGGCCTTTTCGCGGGTCAGATCTCCACCTTCCGTGGCAAGCGGCAGCTCGCCCATCCAAACTGTCTGCTCCTACCCGATGGCGTCGATGACGACCCTGAGGCGATCGCCGCCTTTGCCAGCGAGCTCATCCCGTTCTACCCGGCGACCTCGAACGTCACCTCGTGGCAGATTGCCGATGCGATCCGCGTCGTCCTCGACACCCTTGGCGACCTCCCCGACCCCATTCCTGATGAGGTGCGGCAGGACGAGTGTGTCATTGGCCTGGCGCAGGCCCTTGCCCAGATCCATCGCCCGGCCAACAATGCCGAGCTGGGTCAGGCGCAGGATCGCCTGCGGTTCGAAGAGGCATTCGTCCTGCAGGTGGTACTTGCGCAGAGGCGCGCTGAGATGGCCTTGATGCCCGCTACGGCCAGAGTCGTGGGCGATGGACCCTTGCAGCGCGCTTTCGATAGGAATCTGCCATTTGAGCTGACCCGAGGCCAGGTCGCGGTCGGCGAGGAGATTGCAGTCGACCTCGCTGCCAGCCACCCGATGCACCGACTCGTGCAGGGCGATGTCGGGAGCGGGAAGACCGTAGTCGCCCTTCGCGCGATGCTCGGTGTCGTCGATGCCGGGGGGCAGGCGGCACTTCTCGCTCCGACCGAGGTACTCGCCGTTCAGCACTACCGGACCATCACTTCGATGCTCGGCCCCCTTTCTCAGGGCGGGATGCTCGGCGGAGATGCCAACGGAACGAAGGTCGCACTGCTCACCGGCTCGCAGCGTACCGCCACCCGGCGCCGCGAGCTTCTTGATGTCATCTCAGGGGATGCTGGGATCGTGGTCGGAACTCATGCGCTTATTCAGGACACCGTCCAGTTTCGCGATCTTGGACTCGTCGTCATCGATGAGCAGCACCGATTCGGTGTCGAGCAGCGTGCTGCTCTCGCCGCGAAGGCGCGAGGTGACCTTCGACCGCACGTCATCGTCATGACGGCGACTCCGATTCCGCGAACGGTCGCCATGACTGTGTTTGGAGATCTCGACGTCTCGACCCTCCGCGAACTCCCGGCAGGCCGGTGCCCGGTGGCGACCCATGTTGTGCCCGTTCGCGAGCAACCGGCGTTGGTGAGGCGGGCCTGGGCGCGCGTGCGCGAGGAGGTTGATGCAGGTCGCCGCGTGTTCGTCGTGTGCCCGAGAATTGGTGACGATGATCCCCGCGCGCCCGATGACGATATCGCGACCCAGGATCGAGGGATCGCGGGGGAGGAATCAACGGCGGCCTCGGTGATCTCCGTCGCTGGGAAGTTGGCTGACGGTGAACTGGCAGGCCTTCAAATCGGGGTCCTGCACGGTCGCATGACCGGCGAGGAGAAGGACGATGCGATGCGCCGATTCGCGAGGGACTCGGGAGACTCGCGAATTGAGGTTCTCGTTGCGACCACCGTAATCGAGGTTGGTGTCGATGTGCCGAATGCCACGGCGATCGTCATCATCGATGCTGACCGGTTCGGGATCTCCCAGCTCCACCAGCTCCGCGGACGCGTCGGACGCGGCAGTCTGCCAAGCCTGTGCCTGCTGTTCACCGAGATGCCGCAGGGGAGTCCTGCCCGCGCCCGACTTGACGCGGTGGCGGCGACGACTGACGGCTTCGAACTAGCGCAGCTCGACCTTGAGTTGCGTCGCGAGGGTGATGTACTCGGGTCGTCTCAATCCGGCGTGCGCAGTTCCCTGCGACTGCTCGAGGTTGTGCGCGACGAAGACGTGATTGTGCGGGCCCGTGCGGCCGCGGTTTCCATCGTGGAGGCTGACCCCACCTTGGTTTCCGCACCGGGCCTTCTCAGCGCGATCCACGCCCTCGTGCCGGACGCGCAGGCGGACTTCATGGAGAAGGCGTGACCACAGTGGGAATCGCATGAGGCTGAGGGGCCGGGGGTGACCCGGATCATCGCAGGTTCTGCACGGGGTCGCCGGCTCAGTGTCCCGGTCCGAGGTACCCGCCCGACCTCCGACCGGGTGCGAGAGGCCCTGTTCTCCGCGGTCACGTCAATGCTGGCCGAGCAGGGAACCGGCTGGCAGGAGGTCCACGTGCTCGATTGCTACGCAGGATCTGGGGCCCTCGGGCTCGAGGCCCTCAGCCGTGGCGCAGCGTCGGTCGTCCTCATCGAGAATCAGGCCTCGGCCGCCGACGTCATCCGAGGAAACATCGCAGCACTCCGGCTGTCGGGAGCAAGCGTCGTCTGTGCAACCGTGCAAACTGTCGCCGGTCGACCGAAGTCCGGCCCTCCCGCGTCGCTCATCCTCGTTGATCCCCCGTACGAGATCGGAGCCACGACCATCGCAGAGGAGCTCAGCGGGCTTGATGCGGGGGGCTGGATCGACCGGGGCGCCATCGTGGTCGTCGAACGGTCCCGGGCAGACGAGACATCGCCATTTCCATCTGAATGGTCATTTATCCGCCAGCGTTCCTACGGTGACACCGCCCTTTGGTACGGTCAGTGCACTTCGGCTGAGAGGGTCGTCGACGGGGATTCTGGAGGCCGATGATGCGCATTGCAGTGTGCCCGGGATCATTCGACCCGGTGACGAACGGCCACTTTGACGTCTTCGCGCGGGCAGCAGACCTCGCCGATGAGGTCGTGGTGGCTGTCCTGCACAACAAGTCCAAGTCCAGCCTTTTCACGGTCGACGAGCGCATCGAGATCCTGCGCGAGGTTGTGGCGCCACTCGGCAACATCCGCATCGACTCATTCCACGGCCTCCTCGTCGATTACTGCCGGGACAATGGAATCAAGGCGATCGTCAAGGGCCTTCGTGCGGTGAGCGACTTCGACTACGAGTTCCAGATGGCCCAGATGAACTACCGGCTGGCAAAGGTTGAGACCTTGTTCGTGTCAACGAATCCGCTCTACAGCTACCTGTCCTCGAGCCTGGTCAAGGAGGTCGCGACCTACGGGGGCGATGTCCATGGTCTGGTTCCCGAGGTCGTGTTGGAGCGACTGCAGCGACGGATCTCCGACACAATTGGAGCAACGGGGCGCTGAGCCGCCCGTCGGCGCTACCTGCGCTGTCGGGAAACCGAGGAGATCACCGAGGAGATCACCGAGTGGACGTGCAAGAGAGACTGACGGAACTGGCCGTCTTGATCGAAGGGGCGAAGTCGATGCCCCTGTCGGCCTCATGCATCGTCAACCGGCCGCTGGTGCTTGACCTCATCGACGAGATTCGGCACATGCTGCCGGAGTCCGTCCACCGGGCGGATGCCCTGCTCGCAGACAGCGAGGCTGTCGTCCTCGAGGGCCGGCGTGAGGCGAATCGGATCATCGACCGGGCTCAAGCCGAGGCAGATCGCCTCACCTCTGGGCACGAGGTGTACCTCGCGGCGGTGTCCGAGGCGCAGGCCCTGCGCAGCCAGGTCGAATTGGAGGGTGATCGCATGCGCCGTGAGACCGACGACTACATCGACGCCAAGCTTGCGACCTTCGAGATCACCCTCCAAAAGAGCCTCCAGATCGTCGACCGTGCCCGTGACCGACTTCGCGGCCAGATCTATCAGGAACTCGCCCCCGAACCGCCCACTTACGTCGACGAGCTCTACGACGAGAGGCGCTAACGACCGGCGTTGACGCCGTCATTGCTGCGGCACCGGGGGTTCGTTTTCGTCTGTGGACCCGTCCGCGCTACTCTTTGATAAATAAGCCTCTCGCGGGGCCACAGTTGCCCATGCCTCATCCGTAAGGGGAGCAGTGAACACCCTCGACCCATCCGGCGCGCTTGTCCTTGACTTGCGAGCGCTGGGACTGCAGCAGCGGGCCGGGTCGATGATCACTGTTGACCGTATAGTGCCGGCCCCGGGTAGCCTCGGCGTCGCGTTGGCCACTGTCCCCGTAGGGTCACCGGTCGAAATTGAACTGCGACTGGAATCCGTGATGGAGGGGGTGCTGGTCTCCGGGACTGCGGATATCCATATCGACGCGGAGTGCGCGCGCTGTCTGGATCCGCTCGAATGGGATGAGGCAGTGGACTTCAGCGAGTTGTTCGTCTACGTCGACACGGATGATCGTGCAGGGGCGGTCGTAGAACTCGGTGATGATGAAGACCCGTTGCCGGGGATTCGGGACGATTTGATCGACCTGGAGCCGACGCTTCGTGATGCGGTGGTGCTGGGCCTACCCCTGTCGCCAGTGTGTCGCGAGGAGTGCTTGGGCCTGTGCTCCGAGTGCGGAGTGCGGCTCGACAGCGCTCCCGGGCATGCGCACGAACTGACCGATCCACGATGGGCGGCGCTCGCCGGCCTCGTGGAGCCAGATGAGCAGTAGCGAAGAAGAGGAAGCAACATGCCAGTACCGAAGCGGAAAATGTCGCGCTCCAACACCCGGAGCCGTCGCGCGCAGTGGAAGACCACTGTGCCGAACCTGGTGACGTGCGCCACCTGCCGCGAGAAGCGTCTGTCTCACACGGCGTGCCCGACCTGTGGCACGTATGCCAAGCGCCGCGTCCTCGACGTCTAGGCTGAAGTGGCCCGAGTCGCCCTAGACCTGCTGGGCGGCGATGGAGCCCCCGAGGTTGTGGCCGATGCCGTCGCTACCCTCCTTGCGGAGGACGCCGGCATCGACCTCGTCCTCGTGGGCCCACCGGATGTTGCCGCCGAACTCCTCAGTGCCCGGGGTGTTCGACTCGATTGCGTCGATGTGTTACCCGCGTTCGATGTCGTTCCCATGGACACCAACCCGCTTGAGGTGCTCCGTATCGATGCCTCGCGCGATGTTCCACGCGTGAGCGTGATGGTGGCTGCACTCGCTGTGGGTACTGGTAACGCGGATGCCTGGGTTTCGGTAGGACATACCGGTGCCGCGGTCACGGCCGCGGTGCTCGCCTGCGGCAAGATCCCGGGGATGACAAGGCCGGCGCTCGCTGTAGTGCTGCCCGCCATTCAAGGTCCTGTAGTGCTTGTCGATGCCGGCGCATTCCTCGATGCCTCCCCGGAGACGTTGACGCAGGTCGCGATGGCTGGCTGGACCTACGCACGGACCTTCGGTGTGCGAGAGCCGAAGGTTGGGCTCCTCAATATCGGTCATGAAGCGGGCAAGGGAGATGAACTTCGCTCGCTTGCATTCGAGGAACTTGCCTCCCGACTGCCTCCACTTGGGATTGAGTTCATCGGGAACATTGAAGGAAGCGACGTTGCTGATGGCCTGCGCGCCCAAGTAGTCGTCACGGACGGGTTCACCGGAAATGTGCTGCTCAAAGGCATCGAGGGCACCGTCGCCTGGGCGGCGCAGCGGATCGGCGAAGCGTACGGTGACGCGGGGCTGGCGCGGGCCGTCGTCCGTGAGGTCGCGGGCGGCGACTTCGCGGGGGGCCTGCTGCTCGGCGTCAATGGTGTCACGGTGGTCGGGCACGGGTCCGGATCCGCGAATGCGATTCGAGCCTGCGTGCGACTTGCCGCCCGAGCCGCTGACCGCGAGACCACTCACATGACCCGAAGCTTGTTCGCCTCACTCGCCGGGAAGTCGTTGGCAGATGGGCCCACCAATACGAATGACAAGGGCGTGTCATGAACAAGCGGGATGAGCGCCTGCTGGAATTGCGCGAGATCCTCTCGGTCGAGATTGATGACTCGATGCTCAGCCTGGCACTCACCCATCGCTCCTATGCGTATGAGCACGGTGGACTTCCGCATAATGAGCGGCTGGAGTTCCTTGGCGATTCAGTGCTCGGCATCGTCGTCACTGACACCCTCTACCGGACTTATCCCGACCTACCCGAAGGCCAATTGGCCAAGCTTCGGGCCGCAGTTGTCAATGCGCGGGCCCTCGCTGACGTAGCGCGGACCCTAAACCTTGGCAGCTACCTGTTGCTCGGACGGGGCGAGGAGACTACCGGTGGTCGCGACAAACTCTCGATTCTCGCCGATGCCATGGAGGCGGTCATCGGCGCCGTCTACCTGTCCTCAGGCCAAGCAGAGGCGAGTGAACTCGTCCACCGGCTCTTCGACCCGCTCATCAGGGCCTCGGCTCTCCTCGGAGCCGGCCTTGACTGGAAGACCTCCCTGCAGGAGGCCGCAGCCAACGCCGGCCTCGGGTTGCCCGACTATCAAGTCGAGGACTCCGGACTTGATCATGAGAAGGAATTCGATGCACGGGTCGTCGTCGCGGGCGAAGCCCTCGGCTTCGGTCACGGCCGGTCAAAGAAGGTAGCCGAGCAGGAGGCTGCGGAGCAGGCGTATCGCGCGCTTACCGAAGGCGCAGGAATTCACGGACGTGCCTGAACTCCCGGAGGTTGAGGTCGTCAGGCGCGGTCTCGATCGATGGGTTACCGGCCGGATCTTCGCCGATGTAGAGGTGCTCCATGCGCGAGTTGTTCGCCGGCACGAGGGCTCCCTGAGGGATGACCTCATCGGTGAGCAGATCCGCTGCGTGAGCCGTCGCGGGAAGTATTTGTGGATGCCGCTCAGCAACTCCTGTTCGGCTCTCGTGGCACATCTAGGAATGAGTGGACAGCTGCTCATGCAGTCGGATTCGACGCCCGATGAAGCCCACCTTCGTGCGCGGTTCACCTTCACCGACCCTGGACCTGAACTCCGCTTCGTGGACCAGCGAACCTTCGGTGGCCTCATGGTTGCCCCACTGGTGGGCGACGGTGCCGGAGGGCAACTGCCCGCGATCATCAGCCACATCGCCCGAGATCCACTCGATCCAGCATTCGACGAGGTTGCCTTCGAGATGCGCCTGCACGCCCGCGACACCGAGATCAAGCGAGCCCTCCTCGACCAGTCCCTCGTCTCGGGCATCGGAAACATCTACGCGGACGAGTCCCTCTGGCGGGCGCGCCTGCACGGCAGGTGCAGGACCGGGTTGCTCGATGGTGCGAGTGTTCGAGTTCTCCTGCGTCACGTCCGTGCGGTGATGAGTGAGGCGCTCCACCAGGGAGGCACGAGCTTTGACTCCCTCTATGTGAACGTCAACGGGGAAAGCGGATATTTCGACCGCTCCTTGGATGCCTACGGTCAGGAGGGGGAGCCGTGCTCCCGCTGCGGCACGCTGATCGAGCGAGAGCGCTTCATGAATCGCTCAAGCGCCTTTTGTCCGCGGTGTCAGTCGATATCTTAATTGGCTTTCATCGATTGCCCTCCCGGTAGGCTGCACAGGTTGAGACCGACTGACATATCGCATCACCCACTGACCACCGGAGAACCGTGCACCTCAAGACGTTGACCCTGAAGGGCTTCAAGTCCTTCGCATCTTCAACGACCCTGCACCTTGAGCCAGGGGTGACGTGTGTCGTGGGTCCGAACGGCTCCGGCAAGTCCAATGTGGTCGACGCGCTCGCGTGGGTGATGGGAGAACAGGGGGCGAAGTCCCTACGCGGCGGCAAGATGGAGGACGTCATCTTCTCCGGCACGACTGGCCGGGCGCCGCTGGGACGTGCAGAGGTCTCGGTCACGATCGATAACTCCGATGGCAAGCTTCCCATCGAGTACGCCGAGGTCACCATCTCGCGCACCCTCTTCCGCAATGGTGGATCCGAGTACGCCATCAACGGTGAGACGGCGCGATTGCTTGACGTCCAGGAGCTTCTCAGTGACTCGGGGATCGGCCGTGAGATGCACGTCATCGTCGGGCAGAACCGGCTCACCGCGATCCTCGAGGCCACCCCAGAGGACCGGCGCGGCATCATTGAGGAGGCTGCTGGGGTTCTCAAGCACCGGAAGCGCAAGGAAAAGGCCCTGCGGAAGATCGAGTCCATGCAGGCGAACCTCGTTCGGCTCCAGGACCTCACGAATGAGTTGCGTCGCCAGCTGAAGCCGCTGGGCCGGCAGGCCGAGGTCGCACGTCGTGCAGTGGTTATCCAGTCGGATGTTCGTGATGCGAGGCTGCGACTCATGGCCGATGACCTCACGCAGATGCGCGATGCGCTGGCCGCGGAGGTCGCCGATGAAACCGCGCTGCGCGAGCGGCAGGCACAGGTTGATGGCTTGCTCGCTGGGCTGCGAACCCAGGAGGCCGGTGCCGAGGCGTCGGTTGAACTCGAGGCCCCGAGGGTCGTTGAGGCGCAAAACACTTGGTTTGCCCTGAGCGGGCTGCGCGAGCGGTTCAACGGCCTCGTCCAGGTGGGTGCAGAACGAACCCGTCACCTCCAGCCCGAGCCCGAGGAAGAGACGTCCGGGCGCGATCCCGAGCAGATCGAGACCGAGGCCCGTGGGCTGCGGGAACAGGAGTTTGACCTTGGCCGCGAGGTCGAGGTCGCACGAGAGGCACTGGCAGCGTCTGAGTCTGCGCGCCATGCTGCCGAGCAGGCGGCTGTCCTTGAGGAGCGCCGGATCGCCAGCGCGGAACGTGCGGCCGCCGATCGCCGAGAGGGGCTGGCAAAGGTCACCGGCCAGGTCAATGCCGCGAGATCACGACTTGAGACACGGTCCAATGAGATTGAACGGCTCGAGGCCGCTGTGGCGGAGGCGCGCGAGCGTGGGGAGGCGGCCCAAGCCGAGTTTCAGGCCATTGAGGTCCAGGTTGCTGGCCTAGACGAGGGTGAACTTGGCCTTGATGACGAGTATGAACAGGCGAACGGACTCCTCGAGGTCGCCGACGCGGTGGTCGAGGAACTGCGCACCGCCGAGTCGGTGAATGAGCGAGAGCGAGGCGCGTTGAGCGCCCGCCTCGGAGCACTAGAACTCGGGCTCTCTCGCAAGGATGCTGCGGCTGTGCTCGTGTCGTCATCCGAGCAGCTTCCGGGGGTTCTCGGATCGCTCGCGAGCCTGCTCCATATCGAGCCGGGAGCGCAGGCGGCGGTCGCTGCAGCCCTAGGCGATATCTCCGACGCCGTGGTGGTCCGCGGGTTTGATTCTGCGGTGTCGTCGTTGGTCCTCCTCAAGGAGCAGGACGCCGGCCGCGCCGCCCTTGTCGTGACAGGGCTGAGCTCCGTCGAGGGCGAGGTGGCGCCTGATTCTGGTCCCCTCTCCATCGGTCGCTGGCTTCGCGAGACAGTCCGTTGCGAGGGTGATGTTCGCCCGGTCGTTGACCGCCTGCTGGCTCGATGTGTACTCGTCAGCGATATCAGCGAGGTGGCGCGCGCTCAGCAGGAGCGGCCAGATCTCGTGTTCGTGACAGATGCGGGCGACATTTTCGCCGATGGCGTCGTGCACGGTGGTTCGACGAGCGCACCGAGCCTGCTCGAAGTGAAGGCCGCCTACGACGAGACCGCGCAGGCCCTCGAGGTCGCAACCCATGCGGTCGAGCGATCTCGGTTCGACCTGGTCACCGCGAAGGAGACCCAACGGCGGGCCGCGGAGCGGGTCGAGAGCGCACTCACCCGACTCCACGAATCCGATGCTCGGATGGCCGCGGTTGCGGAGCAACTCGGCCAGCTCGGGCAGGTTGCCCGTGCGGCGGCGGCTGAGGCCCAGCGGCTTGGGCTGGCTCTGGTCGCAGCCCAGAGTGCTCGAGAGACTGACGTGGCTGCTGTTGCGGAGCTTCAACAGCGGCTGGATTCGGCGCAGGTTGAGCCGGAGACGACCGATCTTCAGGATCTTCGCAGTGAGCTCGCCGTGGTGGCGAAGGAGGCGCGGCAGCGTGAGGTCGATGCAAGACTGACCCTGCGCACCGGCGAGGAGCGCGTGGCTGCGGTCGGAATTCGGGCCGAGCAGCTGGAACGAGCTGCGAAGGCTGAGCGTCAGGCGCGCGTTGCTGCAGTCGAGCGTCGCGAACGTCGTGCGGGTGAACTCGTAGTGGCCCAGGCGGTGCTGATCGCGTCAAGGGTGGCGCTGTCCCGGATCGAGGCCTCGGTAGCAGATGCCAGTCGGGCCCGGCTCGAGGTCGAGCGGATCACGAAGGAGCGAGATGCGACCCTCGTTGTTGTGCGCGGTCGCATTCGCGAGTTGAGCGCTGAACTTGACCTGCTCAAGGACAGCGTGCACCGCGACGAGGTCGCTCGAGCCGAACAGCGAATGCGGATCGAGCGAGTCCAGGACAAGGTCCTCGAGGACTTCGGGATCGACACCGCGGTCCTCATCGCGGAGTACGGGCCCGATCAACTCGTGCCACCGAGTCCGGTGGCACCGGGCGATGAGGTCCCGGCTGATGCGCCCGAGCCCGAGCCCTATCCGTACGTCCGAGCTGAGCAGGCCAAGCGGCTGAAGGAGGCCGAGAAGGGCCTTGCGCTCCTCGGACGGGTGAATCCCCTCGCGCTCGAGGAGTTCACTGCAATGGAGGAGCGCCACACCTTCCTCAGCGAGCAGCTCGACGACCTCAAACGATCGCGTGACGACCTGCTCGATATCGTCAAGGAGGTCGACGGTCGGGTGGAGCAGGTGTTCACCGAGGCCTATCGCGATATCGAGCGGGAATTCACCGGCGTCTTCGCCCGATTGTTCCCGGGCGGGGAGGGCCGGCTCATTCTCACCGACCCCTCGGACATGCTCAATACGGGCGTCGACGTCGAGGCGAGGCCGCCGGGCAAGAAGGTGAAGCGACTGTCGCTTCTCTCTGGAGGCGAGCGGTCGCTCACCGCCGTTGCCTTCCTCGTTGCCTTGTTCAAGGCCCGTCCCAGCCCCTTTTACGTCCTTGACGAGGTCGAGGCGGCTCTCGACGACGTCAATCTAGGTCGCCTTATTGACATCATTGAAGAGCTCCGTTCAACCTCGCAGCTCATTGTCATCACCCACCAGAAGCGCACGATGGAGATTGCCGACGCGCTCTACGGAGTGTCGATGAGGGGCGATGGCGTGACCCAGGTCATCGGCCAACGGCTACGCGAGGCGGCAACCGCCTGAGAGGATGTCCGCCATGGACTCGAGCTTCGTGTATGCCGGGATCGCCGTTGCGGTCATTCTCGTGGTCGTCGTTGCTGCCTTGGCGCTCCGACGACGGAAGGTTCACGGTCGCGTTGAACCGTTGGCGGCGACACCGCTTGTCGAAGCAGCCGCTGAGTCGACAGCGTTGCTGGAAATCGAAGTCCCCGATCCGGCGGCCGGCCGGTTGCACCGACTTCGCGCTCGGTTGGCCCGGTCAAATACGGCAATCGGTCAGGGCCTGTTTGCGCTCCTGAGTCGCGACTCGATCGACGCAGCGACCTGGGATGAGGTCGAGGAGACACTGCTTCTCGCAGATCTTGGCGTCGGTCCGACGAACGAGATCATCGAGCAGTTGCGCACGGCGCTCAAGGTCGAGGGCGGAGCACGATCCGCGGATGATGTCCGTGAGGCGCTTCGATCAGCCCTGCTGGGCCTCGTCGATCCCAGTATGGAACGCGAACTTGTCACCCAGGCGGCTGGCAGGCCCGCCGTCGTCATGATCGTTGGCGTGAATGGAACCGGGAAGACGACGACAACTGGCAAACTCGCTCGCCTTCTCGTTGCGGAGGGTCGTTCGGTAGTACTCGGCGCTGCCGACACCTTCCGGGCGGCTGCCGCCGAACAGCTCCAGACGTGGGGCGACCGGGTTGGCGCCACCGTTGTTC
Organism: Bifidobacterium breve; assembly: GCA_945877545.1. GTDB lineage: Bacteria > Actinomycetota > Actinomycetes > S36-B12 > S36-B12 > WLND01. The sequence continues at coordinate 12,093 of CAMCSO010000016.1, forward strand.
GTGGACCCGAGGGTGGCGATCCCGCGGCCGTTGCCTTCGACGCGGTTGCGACGGGAGTGAAGGTCGAAGCCGATACCGTCGTGATCGACACCGCTGGCCGCCTCCACACGAAGACCGGCCTCATGGACGAACTTGACAAGGTGAAGCGCGTCATCGAGAAGCAGTCCCCCGTCGACGAGGTTCTCCTCGTCCTTGACGCCACCACCGGGCAGAACGGCCTCGTTCAGGCGCGGGTGTTTGCCGAGTCGGTCAACGTCACAGGTATCGTCCTGACAAAGCTCGATGGCACGGCGAGGGGCGGAATCGTCATCGCCGTGCAGCGCGAACTCGGGGTCCCGGTGAAGCTGGTCGGGCTCGGAGAGGGCCCCGATGACCTCGCGCCGTTCGATCCGATCGCGTTCATTGACGCTCTCGTTGCGAATTGACGCTCTCGTTGCGAATTGACGCTCTAGGTGCGAATTGACGTCCGTGCGAATCGACGTCGCAGCCGGTGTCCTGAGCTGGGACCGACCGTGAACCGGGTCTTTCGTAACACGGACGTTACCGGCCGGCCATCGGCGTGATCGCCCAGTAACGCGGCGACGATCCGGCGGAAACGTCCAGCGTCCACTCTCCTTCCTAGGGAACACCCCCTACGAGAGGGAGACTCACATGGAATCCGCGCTAGACACGGGCAACACCGCGTGGATGCTCACCGCATCCGCGCTCGTGCTGCTCATGATCCCGGGCTTGGCCTTCTTCTACGGCGGCATGGTCCGCTCGAAGTCGGTCCTCAACATGCTCATGATGATCATGAGCGCGCTCTTCATCGTCGGCATCCTTTGGGTGATCTACGGATACTCAATGGCCTTCGGCGACTCATACGGACAGGCCGGACTGCTCGGCAACGTGACGCAGTACCTCGGGCTCGAGGGACTCATGGTTGATGACCCTGAGGCCGGCGTGCCTGCCATGGCATTCGTCGCCTTCCAGGCGATGTTCGCCTGCCTCACCGTCGGGCTCATCGCCGGCGCGGTCGCGGATCGCACAAAGTTCAGCGCATGGCTCATCTTTGCCGGAATCTGGGCAACCATTGTCTACTTCCCGGTCGCGCACTGGGTGTTCAACCTCAATGGTGACGAGGGTGGCTGGATCTACAAGTTGGGCGTGATCGACTTCGCTGGAGGAACCGCGGTGCACATCAATGCGGGCGCCGCCGCACTCGTCCTCGCAATCGTGATCGGCCGTCGCCTCGGCTGGCCGAGGACGCCGATGAAGCCGCATAACCTCACCCTCGTCATGATCGGGGCCGGACTGCTGTGGTTCGGCTGGTTCGGCTTCAATGCCGGATCCCAAATTGCGGCGGACAACTCGGCGTCGGTGGTGTTTTTCAACACCTTCATCGCGACCTGCGCCGCTGGGCTCGCGTGGCTCGCGACGGAGCGGATCCGCGATGGGCATGCCACCAGCCTTGGGGCGGCCTCCGGCGTCGTCGCGGGACTCGTCGCGATCACCCCAGCCTGCTCGGCGGTGAGTCCGATCGGAGCAATCGCGATCGGTGCCATTGCCGGTGTGCTGTGCGCGCTCGCTGTTGGCCTCAAGTACAAGCTCAAGTACGACGACTCCCTCGACGTCGTGGGCGTGCACCTCGTCGGCGGACTCGTCGGCACCCTGCTCATCGGCTTCCTGGCGACCGAGGCAGCACCGGCCGGAGTGAACGGCCTGCTCTACGGTGGTGGGACCGAGCAATTGGGCAAGCAGGCGATCGGAGCGGGTGCAGTGCTTCTTTACTCGTTTATCGCAACGCTCGTCATCGCCCTCCTCATCAAGGTGACCATAGGCTTGCGAATCTCGGAGGACGAGGAGATAAGCGGCATCGATCTGGCCCAGCACGCTGAGTCGGCCTATGTCCTAGGAGAGTCTGGTGGCGGCGGCATCTTTGCCGGTGTCGGACACGCAGCCCGAGTCAAGACGGAGGAGTTGTCATGAAGCTCATCACCGCGATCATCAAGCCGTTCAAGCTGGAAGACGTGAAGGCCGCTCTCGAGGCGAAGGGAGTCCACGGGCTCACTGTGTCCGAAGCTGCGGGCTTCGGCCGCCAGCGCGGCCACACCGAGGTTTACCGTGGGGCGGAGTACACCGTCGACCTCGTGCCGAAGGTGCGTGTCGAGGTCCTCGTCGACGACCTTGACGCCGAGGGAGTCATCGAGGCGATCGTCGGCGCTGCCCAGACCGGCAAGATCGGCGATGGCAAGGTATGGATGGTGCCGGTCGAGTCGGTCGTGCGCGTCCGGACCGGCGAGCGCGGCGCAGAAGCGCTCTAGCTGTCGTTGACGTTCAGACTCATCGATCATGGACCCCTTCCTCGCTGCGCGCAGTGAGCTCGTTCGCCGCCCCGGGCCAATAGGTCCGGGGCGGCGAACGGCGTTGACCGGACTCACCGATGACTGGATCAGGGAGCTGTTTCGCTCGGCTGAGGGCACCGGATCCGAAATGTGCCTGCTCGCCGTGGGCGGGCACGGCCGGATGGAGCTGGTGCCCGGCAGCGACCTCGACCTCGTCCTGCTTCACCGCACGGATCCGCGACAAGCGGCTCAAACAGCTGAGCGGTTGTGGTACCCGATCTGGGACTCAGGTCTGCGGCTTGATCACAGCGTGCGCACAGTGGGCGAGGCGAGGCGCCTAGCGAACGAGGACATGAAAGTGCTCCTCGGTCTCCTCGACGGCCGGGTCGTCGCAGGTGACGAGACGGTGGCCGATCAGCTGACATCGAGTGTGTTCGCCGATTGGCGCTCGATGGCGTCAAAGCGCATGGCAGACCTTCGAGCACTCGTCGACATCCGCCGCGATCGGTTCGGCGAGGTCGCAACCCTGCTCGAGCCTGATCTCAAGGAGGCCTACGGGGGATTGCGCGAGGCAACCTGCCTGCGGGCCATCGCCGCATCGTGGATCACCGACATTCCGCATTCCGGCTGGCAGGACGCCGTTGAATTTCTCCTCGATGTCAGGTGGGCACTGCATTCCATGACCGGCCGACCCGGCGATGTCCTTCTCCTGCAGGAGCAGGATCAGGTCGCTGTCGCACTCGGGCTCCAAGACGCTGATGCGCTACTCCGTCAGACGTACGCAGCTGCTCGCACGATCGCCTACGCCTCGGACTCGACCTGGCACAGGGTGAACCGGCTGAAAAGCAGGGCGCCGCAGATTGCACCACGATTCGGGCTGCGTTCGGTGTACCGGGCGAGCGCTCAGCGCGTCCCACTCGCAGATGGAGTCGTCGTGCAGGCGGGTGAGGTCGTCCTCGCAACCGACGCCCGCCCGGAGAAGGACCCGACACTGGCACTGCGAGCAGCAGCGGCGGCCGCTCAGGCGGGTCTCCCACTCGCGCCCATTACGGTGCAGCGTCTCGCTGATGACGGAGCACCGCTTCCGCATCCATGGCCCCGCTCTGCACGGGAGTCCTTTATATCCCTTCTTGGGGCAGGCGCGTCCACCATCGGAGTCTGGGAGGCGCTCGATCAGGCGGGAATCATCACCGCACTCCTACCGGGCTGGGAGGTGGTGAGGTCGGCGCCCCAGCGCAATGCTGTCCACCGGTTCACCGTCGATCGTCATCTCATCGAGACCGCCATGCAGGCGAGTTCCCTGACCCGATCCGTCGATCGCCCGGATCTGCTCCTCGTCGCGGCGCTGCTGCACGACATCGGCAAGGCCCGCGGCCAAGACCACAGTGTCGTCGGCGCCGAGATCAGCGCCACCCTTGCACCGATGATGGGGTTTGACGAGGAGGAGTCGGCCACAATCGTCACCCTCGTCCGACACCACTTACTCCTCATCGAGACGGCGACCCGCCGCGATCTTGACGACCCTGCGACGGTGGCCATGGTCTCGGAGCGCATCGGCACGGTCGAATGCCTTGAACTCCTCGCTGCACTTACGAAGGCAGACGCTCGCGCGACCGGCCCGGCCGCCTGGAGCGATTGGCGCGGCGGGCTCGTCGATGATCTGGCCCGCCGCTGCCATGCCGTGCTGGCTGGGCGCCCCGCTCAGCAGGCACCGGCACTCACGCCCGGGCAGCAAGCGGCCCTGGCCGAAGATGGGGTCTTTGTCCTGATGGAACCCCATGACGACCACCTCAACGTGACGGTCGGCGCCCCCGATCGGGTCGGATTGCTCGCGACGGTTGCGGGGCTGCTGTCGTTGCATCGGCTTCAGGTCCGGGCGGCCCGAGTCGTGACGGTGGGCGACCGGGCGGCTCAGGTGTGGACCGTCCAGCCGATGTTCGGTGATCCGCCGAGCGTAGGCCAGTTCACCGAGGACCTGAGGCGGGCACTCGATGGGGGGATCGATGTGCGGGCTCGGCTGCAGAAGCGTGATGCTGCGTATGCGCGGACACCCGTGGTCGCGCGACCGGCGCCGCGGATCGATGTGCTCACTGATGCATCCCTCCGTTCGACAATTCTGGAGGTGCGGGCTCACGACGAATCAGGCCTTCTCCACCGAATCGCCAGTGCAGTGGCGGCGGCGGGGGCAGGGATCACCGGTGCCAACGTCGCAACCTTGGGCTCAGACGCTGTCGACGTCTTCTTCCTTGTGGATGGAGATGGGTTGCCACTTGGGAAGGGCCGCGCTGCGGAGGTGAAGGTCACGGTGACGCGGGCACTCGAGCAGCAAGTACCCTGAACCCGTGTTCGCGAACCTCTCAGACCGGCTGGCCGGCACCTTCAAGGGACTGCGTGGCAAGGGCCGTCTGTCCGAGGCCGATATCGACGCGACCGTCCTCGACATTCGAACGGCTCTCCTCGAGGCAGATGTGGCCGTTCCTGTGGTGCGCGCCTTCACGGCCATCGTCAAGGAGCGGGCGCTCGCCGCTGCTGCGTCAGGAGCGCTGAACCCGGCGCAGCAGATCGTGAAGATTGTCCACGAGGAGCTCGTCACCATCCTCGGTGGCGAGGCCCGACCGATTCGCCTCGCGAAGCAGCCCCCGACGGTCATCGTCCTAGCCGGGCTTCAAGGTGCTGGCAAGACCACGCTCGCGGGGAAGCTCGCCCTCCAACTCAAGGGTCAAGGTCACACCCCACTGCTCGTCGCCGCTGACCTCCAGCGTCCCAATGCCGTAGACCAGCTTCGAGTCATGGCCGAGCGGGCGGGCGTTGCGATCTTCGCGCCCGAGCCGGGGAATGGAGTTGGCGACCCCGTCCGGGTCACGAAGGATGCTCGGGCATTTGCCGTGCAAAAGCAGCACGATGTTGTCATTGTCGATACCGCTGGCCGTCTGGCGATTGACGCCGAGCTGATGCAGCAACTCCGCGAGGTTAAGGCCGCGGCCGAACCTGATGAGACCCTGTTCGTCGTCGATGCGATGATCGGGCAGGACGCTGTTCGCACTGCCGAGGAATTCATGCAGTCAGTCGGATTCGACGGCATCGTTCTGACCAAGCTCGATGGCGACGCGCGCGGCGGCGCTGCCCTCTCAGTTAAGGGCATCACGGGCAAGCCAATCCTGTTCGCCTCCGTCGGGGAGAAACTCAGCGACTTTGAAGTTTTTCACCCTGACCGCATGGCCTCCCGCATCCTCGACATGGGCGACATGCTTACGCTCATCGAGCAGGCGGAGCGCGCCTTCGATGCCGAGCAAACCGAACGGATGGCGAAGAAGGTTGCGCAGGGTGAGGACTTCACCCTCGATGACTTCCTCGAGCAAATGCAGGCAGTGAAGAAGATGGGCTCGCTTGGAAAAATCCTCGGGATGCTGCCAGGTATGGGCGATATGAAGGCCCAACTCGATCAGGTCGATGACAAGGATCTGGACCGAGTCGCCGCCATCATCCAGTCCATGACCCCTGGCGAGCGGGGGGACCCCAAGATCCTCAACGGTTCTCGCCGACTGCGAATCGCCAAGGGTGCGGGTACCACCGTCACCGAGGTCAATGGCCTCGTCGATCGGTTTGCTCAGGCCCAGAAGATGATGAAGCAGATGGGTCGTGGCGGTGGGATGCCAGGCATGCCCGGAATGGGCGGCATGCCTGGAATGGGTGGCGGCGCCAAGAAATCGAAGGGCAAGTCCCAGGGGCCGAGCAAGTCGAAGAAGGGGCGATCCGGCAACCCGGCAAAGCGTGCCGATCAGGAAGCGGGACTGTCGGTGGCCGCACCGATCACGTCGGGGCCAGGCTCGATGCTCGGGATCGGCAGCCCCGGGCCCGCCGACAATCCGGCGGTACTCGAGTTGCCGGATGAACTCAAGCGCCTCCTCGGATAGGCGATTTCGCGTCGGAAGCCGGCTGAATATTGGGCCAACCGCGGTCCTCGGGGGGTACTGGTGTTTATCACCCTGCGGCATCTGGCACTATAGGGGGGCATTTGCTGTTCCGGTTGGCCCTCTATCCCTCCGGCGTGGCACCCCGCAAGGTTTTCGCCCGATGTCGTGTCCCCACGCGATGGATGGCGCGCACCGTCCCAGAAAACAGGAGATACGCCCACCGTGGCCGTAAAAATCAAGCTCAAGCGCATCGGCAAGATCCATGCACCCCAGTACCGCATTGTCGTTGCAGACGCTCGCACCGCCCGTAATGGTCGTGCGATCGAGGAGATCGGCATCTACCAGCCGATGAACGACCCCAGCATCATCAAGGTGAACTCCGAGCGGGCGCAGTACTGGCTCGGCGTGGGTGCACAGCCCACCTCGGCTGTCACCGCGATCCTCAAGGTCACGGGTGACTGGCAGACGTTCAAGGGACTGCCCGGAACAGAGGGCACGCTGCGCGTGGCCGAGCCCAAGGTCGCCAAGGTTCTCGTGTTCGAAGCCGCAGTGCAGGAGGCTGCGAAGGAGCCGAAGACCCCAGCGCGGAAGCCGAAACTTGACGTTGCAGTGGACGCACCGAAGTCAGACGTCGCAGAGGCCGTTGAGGCCGTCGATGTGGCTGAGGCCGTCGAGGTGGCTGAAACCGTCGAGGCTGTCGAAACCGTTGAGGTCGCTGACGCAATTGCGGCTGAGGCAACTGAGGCTGACACTGAGCCCACGGATGTCGCCTGATGCTCGAGGAGGCCCTTGGCCATCTCGTACGCGGCATCGTCGATAACCCCGAGGACGTCATGGTTAGCGAGCGCAGCCAGCGCCGTGGCCAGTGCCTTGACGTGCGGGTGAACCCCGACGACATGGGGCGAGTCATCGGCAGGGCAGGACGGACTGCGTCCTCCCTGCGAACAGTCATCACGGCGCTCAACGACGGCCGCGGGGTTCGCATCGATTTCCTTGATGCCGCCGAGCGCTGACGAGTTCAGCAGTCCGGCCGTGCGGGTTGTCGTTGGTCGCATAGGGCGCCCTCACGGAATTCGTGGTGAGGTGACAGTAGAAGTGCGCACCGACGAGCCAGATCGGCGTTTTGCGCCCGGGACAGTGCTCCACGTCAATGGATCCGATCGACGTCTTACTGTCGAACGGATCCATTGGCATTCAGGCAGGCTGCTCCTCACCTTCGACGGCGTGCTTGACCGCACCGGTGCGGAGTCACTTCGCGGGCTCGTCGTAGAGGTTGAGCGCGGCGTCGATGAGACACCGGACGACCCCGAGGAGTTCTACGACAGTGCACTCACCGGATGCACCGTCGAGGGCCTCGACGGTCAAACCATCGGCGTCGTGACAGAGGTCGTGCATCTGCCGAGTCAGGACATGCTCGCGATCCGAGCGTCGGATGAGCGGGATCTCCTCGTTCCATTCATCACCCTCTTCGTCCCCACTGTCGACATCGCCGCGCGTCGTATCGTCATCGATCCCCCCGCCGGCCTGATCGACTCCGAGGACTAGCCGTGCGGATCGATATCGTTTCGATCTTCCCCGATTACCTTGAGCCCCTGCGGCTATCGCTCGTCGGCAAGGCAGTCGAAGGCGGAGTCATCGACCTCCATGTCCATGACCTGCGCTCCTTCACCCGTGACCGCCATCACACCGTCGACGACACCCCGTATGGCGGTGGCCCAGGCATGGTGATGAGCCCGTCGCCGTGGGGCGAGGCCCTCGATCACATCGCGGGGGCAGACGTTACAGGTCGGCCTGCCCTCATCGTCCCGACCCCATCCGGTGAGCGATTCACCCAGCAGGTGGCGCAGCAGTGGAGCCGAGATGACTGGTTAGTGTTCGCCTGCGGACGCTATGAGGGGATCGACACCCGAGTAATGGAACACTATGCGAGACGCAGTGATTGGCTTGGCGTTCGTGAGGTCTCGCTCGGCGACTACGTGCTTGCCGGCGGGGAGGCTGCGGCGTTGGTGGTGGTCGAAGCGGTTGTGCGCTTGATACCAGGCGTCCTCGGAAACTCCGCGAGCGTCAAGGACGACTCCTTCGCTCTGGGAGCGATGGAACAACTCCTCGAAGGCCCGGTGTACACGAAGCCCCCGGTGTGGCGGGACCTGAGCGTTCCCGAGGTCCTCCTGAGCGGCCACCACGGCAAGATCGCATCTTGGCGAGCAGAGCAGGCGCGTGACCGGACGAAGGCGTATCGCCCCGACCTGTTTCAGTAACCAGGCACCGGAGTATTCAGTCCGGCGACCCTCGTTAGCGGGTCGATTCGATCATCAGGGCGGGCTGTGGCAGGATAAGGGGGCTCACGAATCATTGCCGAAGCCCTCCGCCACAGGGGAGTGCACCGGAGTCGTGTTCCGACCGCTGCACTAGCAGCCAGATCCGATCCCACAACCGTGGGCGACCTGTGGCGCCTGCAGGAAGAGACTCAACATGAAGACACTCGACGCAGTCGATGCCAGTTCGCTCAGAAGCGATATCCCCGCCTTTCGCGCCGGAGACAACCTCAAGGTGCATGTAAAGGTCGTTGAGGGAAACAAGACCCGAGTTCAGGTCTTCCAGGGCGTCGTCATTGCCCGGGCTGGCTCAGGCGTTGCCGAATCATTCACGGTACGCAAGGTTTCCTACGGGGTCGGGGTCGAGCGCATCTTCCCGCTCCACACACCCATCATTGAGAAGATCGAGGTCGTCTCGCGAGGCGATGTCCGTCGGGCGAAGCTGTACTACCTGCGTGATCTGCGCGGCAAGGCGGCGAAGATTAAGGAGAAGCGCGATCGAGTCCCTGCCAAGCCCGGCGCCTGACACGGAGCCTGTGCCGGCGGTGACCGAGGGGCGACAGTCGTGGTGGGACATCCCACTGACTCTTGTTCTTGCGTTCACCATGGTTCTCGTCGTCACAACCTTCGTCGCGAAACCCTTCTCGATTCCCTCGGGGTCGATGGAGGACACCCTTCAGATTGGTGATCGGGTCCTCGTGAACAAGGTGGTCTACCACCTACGCGATATCGAGCGGGGTGATGTCGTTGTCTTCGATGGTACCGATTCATTCGTGCCAGCGGCGGTCGTCGAGTCACGCAACCCCGTCAGTGGCGCGCTGGCTTGGGTCGGGCAGTCCGTCGGAATCATTCCGCCGGACGGTACCGACTTCGTCAAGCGGGTCGTCGGGGTCGGGGGTGATCATGTCGTCTGCTGCGATGAATTGGGCCGCATCACCGTGAACGGCGTTCCGCTCGACGAGCAGTCGTACCTCTACCCTGCTGATGCGCCGAGCGATCAAGCCTTTGACGTCGTTGTCCCAGACGGACTGCTGTGGCTCATGGGGGACCACCGGTCGAACAGTGCCGACTCGCGTGCCCACCTCGGTGATCCGGGGGGCGGAATGGTTCCGGCCAGTCGGGTCGTGGGTCGAGTGATGAATGTGCTCTGGCCGCTCAATCGCATCTCAAGCGTGCCAGTTCCGGAATCCTTCTCGGCGGTCAACGCCGGTGAGTCGCAGTGACATGAGCAGCGGCGGCGCCGACAGCTTGCGCACCCGTCGGCGACACCTTCGGCCATCGAGGGGTGATGGGTTTCGTCGCGGCGCTCGCGAGACAGCCTTTATCATTGTGTCCGCTCTCATCCTGTCGGCACTCGTTCGGGCCTTTCTGGTTCAAGCGTTCTACGTGCCGAGCGCCTCGATGGAGGACACGCTCATGGTGAGCGACCGCATCATCGCCTCGAAGATCTCGACAAGGATCGCAGGGGTTTCCCGTGGTGAGGTCGTTGTCTTCCGCGATCCCGGCGACTGGCTTCCCGACCCTCCTCCGCCTGCCGATAGCTTGCGTAGCAAGGCCCGTTCCGCACTCACCTTCATAGGACTCCTCCCAAGTGACACCGGCCAAGATCTGGTGAAGCGAGCCATCGGCATCGCCGGGGATCGAGTGGCATGCTGCGATGCCCAAGGACGCATCGAGGTCAACGGGGTAGGGCTCAATGAGTCATACATCAAGGGCCCCACCGATCAAGTGACGTTCGACATCGTGGTGCCGCCGCAGTCGATGTTCGTGCTCGGTGACAACCGTGGCGATTCCCGCGACTCGCGCTATCACCTCGAAGTGAACAACGGTGGCATCCCGTTAGCGAACGCGGTCGGCCGGGTGGTCCTTGTCGTGTGGCCGTTCGCGTCGTTCGGGACCTTGCCAATCCCCGCCGCATTTGGCTCGATCCCGGCGGCCCCTGGGCAAGGCGTGAACTAGCAGGTGGGCCCGTCGAGCCCGTTAGGCGCCCCTACGCTCCGTCACGAGCGAGCGATGCTTCGAGCGGGGCTTACTGCGTTGGCCTGTGCCGACGAGGCTGGGAGGGGTGCGTTGTGCGGGCCGGTAAGTCTGGGTCTGGTGGTCGTGACTGCGTCGACTCCGGCCGCCCCCAAAGGCGTGCGTGACAGTAAGCTCCTGTCCCCAGCGCAGCGACTAGAACTGATGCCAAGGATCCAGGCTTGGGCACCTCATGCGGTGGGGATGGCCTCAGCGCACGAGATCGATGAAATCGGGATCATGGCCGCCCTTCGCCTGGCGGGTCAGCGGGCGCTGGCTGCCCTGCCCCTTGCGCCAGACCACGTGCTCCTAGATGGCAACCACGACTACATCTCCGAGCCCGAACAGCCGGCATTGTTCGGACAGCTGTCGCCGCTGTGTTCGGTGCCGCCGGTGACCACGATGGTGAAGGCAGACCTGCGGTGCGCTGGCGTGGCGGCCGCCAGCATTCTCGCCAAGACGGCCCGGGACCGCTTGCTGGTCGACCTGCACGATCAGCACCCTGAGTACGGATGGGCTGACAACAAGGGGTACGGGGCTCCCGATCACCTCGAGGCATTGGCTCGGCTAGGCCCCACATCTCATCATCGCCTCTCGTGGAGTCTCCCGTCGCCTGGCTGAACCGTACGGCCCTGCATCACGCAGGTGCGGCGGTCACCGATGCTATGCGTAGAAGGGCAGCGTGACCCGTGGGCTCTTCCTGCTGTAACGGGACGAGCGCGAGTCGATCTGCACGCTGCTGTACGTCGTCGATGGGACCGGCCTCTGAGCCAGCGCGCATCCGCAGAAAGGTTGACGTCGGATGCGCGGCGGCCACCGATCCGTTGACCACCCAGGCCCACGGATAGATCCCGGCGCGCTCGAGGTCAGCCTGGAGAATGCTCGCCTCGAGCACCGGAGTCTGCTCGGGTAGCGTCACGAGGATCACCCTCGTCAGGGTTGGGTCCTGCAGCATCATCATGGGCGTCTTGAAGTCAACTGTCGCGCCCATCTGACGCACCATGTCGCGGTGGTAGGAGCCGGCCGCATCGATCAGCAGCAACGTGTGGCCAGTCGGTGCAGTGTCGACGATGACGAAGTCCTTGCGACCCTCCCGAATGACCGCTGAGAACTGCCGGAAGACCGCGACCTCCTCGGTGCACGGTGAGAGCAGGTCCTCCGCGAGGTTCGCGCGGCCCGCATGGTCGAGGTGTGCACCCTTGGTCGACATCACGTGGTCGCGGTATTCCTGCGTTGCCTGGAGGGGATCAATGCAGGTGACTCGAAGGTTGTCGATGCGACCGTTGAGGGTTTGCTCTAGGTGAGCGGCTGGGTCGGTGGTGGTCAGGTGGACCGGGTGTCCACGGTCGGCCAAGGCGATGGCGATGGTGGCGGCGATGGTCGTCTTGCCAACGCCGCCCTTGCCCATACACATCACTAGGCCGTGTCCGCCAGCCTCGATTTCGTCGATCAGGCCGCAGAGCGGCCGATCCACGACGTCAAGGTGAACCGTTGAGAGTTCGTCATGTGCGAGCGCGTCGGAACTCAGGAGGGCGCGGAGGGAAGCCAGCCCCATAACGTTCATCGGTTTTAGATCCAGCAGGTCCAATGGAAGGGCTGCCAGTGATAGCGGCAGGGAATCCAGGGTCTGCTGTTCGCGAAGCCGGACGGCGATGGCAAGCGGCTCGTCGGTCAGGGTCTCGGGAAGGACGGCGTTGATCACGACGTTGCCGGCGTGGATGCCGATGAGGTCAAGTTCGGTTTTCGTGCGGGCGATCTCGTTCACCGCACCAGCCTGGGCCCGGGCCACGAGCACCAGTCGGGTTCGCTGGGGGTCCTGGAGTGCAGCCACGGCGCCCGCGTACGTTGTTCGCTGCTTGTCCAGACCCGCGAGTGGGCCGAGACACGATGCGTCGCCCTTGCCGGCGTCGAGGAACTCGCTCCAGTCCCCGGGCAACTGGAGGAGCCGGATCGTGTGCCCGGTGGGTGCAGTGTCGAACACGACCTGGTCGTACCCGCTGATCAGGTGCTCGTCGGTGAGCAATGCCGTGAACTCGTCGAACGAGGCCACCTCGGTAGTGCAGGATCCCGACAACTGCTCGGTGATGGAAGCTATCTCGCGTTCTGGCAGCAGACCACGCACTGGGCCAACGATGCGCTCGCGGTACGCCTCCGCTGCGGCCTCCGGGTCTATCTCCAGGGCCGTCAGCCCAGGGACATCGGGGATGGCCGTCATGGTGTTGCCGATCTGGCAGCCGAACACCTGTCCCACGTTGGAAGCGGGATCGGTGCTCACTAGGAGGACCCTCTTGCCCTGATCAGCCAGATGTACGGCGGTCGCGCACGCGATCGAGGTCTTGCCGACCCCGCCCT